>NZ_JAOPXI010000202.1 GCF_025965215.1 Marmoricola sp. | reverse complement strand
AGAATGCGCCGCCTGCCCATTGGCCGTCGGCATCCTGCAGCGCGAGAAGCCGCTGGCCGAAGCCCTCAGTCGCGATCCTCGTTCGCGTCGCCTCCCAGACCGCGGACGACTCCCCGACGAGGTCGCGTTCCACCTGCCAGCGCAGCGCGGGGTCGGAGCCGAGCAGCCAGTCCAGAACAGTCATGCGCCGAAAGTAGACCCGGCCCCCGACAGCTGCAGCTGTCCGCGATCGAGACGGTCGGCGGACGGGCGTGTTCTGGGTCCGCGGCCGGTGAGTTGTTCGACCATGCCGCCCGCGTGGCCCTGCTGATCGACCTCACCCTTCGTTGGCGCCGACGCAACCGCACGGTGCGGCCCGACCCGGCCATCAGCTCGGCCGAGATGGCTGCCCAGTGGCGACGCGCGGTGATCATCCCGTGATACCCGGATCGGGAACGACTGAAGGCCCCGGGAACCCCGAGGCCTTCAGCGCGATCACGACTCAGATGTCGTAGTACAGCTCGAACTCGTACGGGTGCGGGCGCAGCCGGACCGGATCGACCTCGTTGGTGCGCTTGTAGCCGATCCAGCTCTCGATGAGGTCTTCAGTGAAGACGCCACCTTCGAGCAGGTAGTCGTGGTCGGCCTCGAGCGAGTCGAGCACCTCGCTGAGCGAACCCGGCACCTGCGGGATCGAAGCGGCCTCGTCCGGCGGGAGCTCGTAGAGGTCCTTGTCGATCGGCGCCGGCGGCTCGATCTTGTTCTTGATGCCGTCCAGGCCGGCCATCAGCATCGCGGCAAAGGCCAGGTACGGGTTCGCCGACGGGTCGGGAACGCGGTACTCGATGCGCTTGGCCTTCGGGCTGGTCCCGGTGATGGGCACCCGAATGCAGGCGGAGCGGTTGCCAGCCGAGTAGACCAGGTTGACCGGAGCCTCGTAGCCCGGCACCAGGCGATGGTAGGAGTTCACCGTCGGGTTGGTGAAAGCCAGCGCGGACGGCGCGTGCTTGAGCAAACCGCCGACGTAGTAGCGCGCGATGTCGGACAGGCCGGCGTAGCCGAGCTCGTCGTAGAAAAGCGGCTCGCCGTCCTTCCACAACGACTGGTGGCAGTGCATGCCCGACCCGTTGTCCCCGAACAGCGGCTTCGGCATGAACGTCGCCGACTTGCCGTTGCGCCAGGCCACGTTCTTGACGATGTACTTGAACTTCATGACGTCGTCGGCAGCCTTGAGCAGCTCGTCGAACTTGTAGTTGATCTCGGCCTGGCCGGCGGTACCGACTTCGTGGTGCGCACGCTCGACGTGGAGGTTGGCCTTCTCCATCTCGATGACCATCTCGTCGCGGAGCTCACCGAAGTGGTCGTACGGCGCGACCGGGAAGTAGCCGCCCTTGTAACGGACCTTGTAACCGCGGTTCGTCTCGACGTCCTGGCCGGTGTTCCAGGCGCCTGCCTCGGACTCGATGTGGTAGAAGCCCTTGTTGACGCCGGTCTCGAAACGGACCGAGTCGAACACGTAGAACTCGGCCTCGGGGGCGAAGAACGCCTGGTCGCCGATGCCCGTGCTGGACAGGTACGCCATCGCCTTCTTCGCGATGTTGCGCGGGTCGCGGGAGTAGGCCTCGCCGGTGATCGGGTCGTGGATGAAGAAATTCACGACCAGGGTCTTCGCCGTACGGAACGGGTCGATCCAGGCGGTCGTCGGGTCCGGGAACAGTTGCATGTCGGACTCGTGGATGGCCTGGAAGCCGCGGATGGAGGAACCGTCGAAGCCGAGGCCGGCGTCGAAGATCGACTGGTCGAAGGACGAAACCGGCACCGTGAAGTGCTGCATCACACCGGGCAGATCGCAGAAGCGGACGTCGACCATCTCGACGTGCTCGTCCTTCAGGTACTTGAGTAGCTCTTCGCTGTTGCTGAACATTCGTCCTCCTTGGTCGCAGACCCGCGACCTGGATCAAGATGGGTGTGGTGACCGCGGCGCGACGGTGAGCCACAGCGTTGGAACTGACCGTACGTTTGATCCGCGGAACGACCGTATCTGGTTTGAATCCGATGCGTAATAGGGACCACTTTCCGGGACGGCCAGAGCGTCTCGGTAGGCTCGCCCGGATGTCTGACCACACGCCCGCCGGCCACCCGCTCGTGCCCGACACAGCCTCTTGGGCCTACCGGGTCGGAGCGTTGTTCCTCGACTGGGCGGCGTCATCGCTCGTCGCCGCGTTCATCCTGGGCGGCTTCGGCGGATCTGCCTACCAGTGGCTTCCGCTCGCGCTCTTCTGGCTCGAGTCCGCCGTGGGCATCGCGCTGACCGGGGCATCCTTCGGCCAGAAGCTGCTGCGGATCAGCGTGCGACAGCTCGACGGGCGGCCGCTCAGCCTGTTGCGGGCCCTCGAGCGCCAGTTGCTCATCTGCCTGGTCATTCCGCCGCTGGTCTTCCGCGCCGACGGTCGCGGACTGCACGACCTGCTCACGAACTCCGCGGCGTACCGGGCCACCGCCTAGGCTGGGAACGACGTCCCGCTGAACCCCTTCGGAGGATCCATGTTCCAGACCCGTTCCCGCAGCCTTGCCGCAATCGCCGTCGGCGCGCTGCTGATTGCACCGCTGGCGGGCTGCGGATCCGACAAGGCGAAGGGCACTGCGGCGACGCCGAATGCCTCCGTGTCCGGGTCCCCGACAGCGACGGCCACGGCGACCTCGACTCCGACCGGCGCCGGCGCCAGTGCCACGGTCACTGGCGCGAGTCTCGACATCAACCAATTCGTGACAGACGTGACCGCGGCGATGAGGGCCAAGGGCACGGCGCACATGGTGATGGAGATCGGCAGCTCGGCGAGCGCCCAGGCCGACGTGGACTACCGGCACGGGACCGCGATGCGGCTGGTGATGACCACGGGGTCGCAGAAGGTCGACATCGTCCTGACCGGTGGAGTGATGTACCTGCAGCAGACGGCCGGGGGCAAGTACCTCAAGATCGGCAAGAACGACCCGTCACTGGGCAGTTTGCTGACCCAGCTCTCGAACGTCGGCCCGACCGCTTCCCTGCTCTCGATGAAGTCCGGGATCAAGAAGATCCTGGACGTGGGTACCGAGACGATCGACGGCGTCCAGGTCACCCACTACGTGGTCACGGTCGACACCGCCAAGGCGGCGGCTGCGTTCGGCGCGGCCTCCAACGCCCTGGGCTCGGGTCAGCCGGCGACCATCACCTACGACATGTACCTCGACTCGGGCAAGCTGTTGCGCCAGATCGACATGACCGTCGGTGGTCAGAAGATCGACATGAAGGTCAGCGACTGGGGCAAGTCGGTGTCGATCTCGGCGCCGCCGGCGTCGCAAATCATCGCGCACTGATCAGGGACGCGTCAGCGGACCTGATCGTCGGTCATCGAGTAGCGAGTGCCCACCGAGCGTGTCGAAATGTGGTGACGGGCGCGCAGACGTCGTGGGCTACCGACCCCGCATGTTCGAGCGGGCGCCCTTCATCGAGGTCGGTACCGGGCCCTTGGGCAGCGGAATCGCGGAGCGGTTGGCGTCCAGCGCCTTCAACCGGGCCAGTACGTCGGTCATGGCAGCGGGCTTGAGGTCGCGACCCAGCTTGGTGACGTGCCG
>NZ_JAOPXI010000063.1 GCF_025965215.1 Marmoricola sp. | reverse complement strand
GTGGACCCCGATCTCGTCGTCGTCGGATCCGGATTCTTCGGTCTGACCATCGCTGAACGCTGCGCGAACGAGCTCGGCCTCAGGGTTCTGGTGATCGAGCGTCGTCACCACCTCGGCGGCAACGCCTACAGCGAGGTCGACCCGGCCACCGGCGTCGAGGTGCACAAGTACGGCGCGCACCTGTTCCACACCTCCAACGAGAAGGTCTGGGAGTACGTCAACCGCTTCACCACCTTCACCGACTACAAGCACCGCGTCTTCGGCAAGTACCAGGGGCAGGTCTACTCCCTGCCGATGAACCTGGGTCTCATCAACCAGTTCTTCGGCAAGAGCCACACCCCCGCCGAGGCCCGTGAGCTCATCGCCGGCCAGGCATCCGAGATCGCCACCGAGGACGCCACCAACCTGGAGGAGAAGGGGATCAGCCTGATCGGGCGTCCGCTCTACGAGGCGTTCATCAAGGGCTACACGGCCAAGCAGTGGCAGACCGACCCCAGGGAGCTGAGCGCGGACATCATCACCCGTCTCCCGGTGCGGTACACGTTCGAGAACGGCTGGTTCAACGACACCCACGAGGGACTGCCGACCGAGGGTTACACCGCGTGGCTGACCAGGATGGCCGACCACCCGAACATCGAGGTCCGCCTGGAGACCGACTTCTTCGCCAAGACCGATCGGTTCAGTGCGGAGCAGTTCAAGGGCAAGGTGCCGATCGTCTACACCGGCCCCGTCGACGAGTACTTCGGCAACTCCGAGGGCCGGCTCTCCTGGCGCACCGTCGACCTCGAGGAATCGGTCGTGGACGTCGACGACTTCCAGGGCACCGGCGTGGTCAACTACAACGACCAGGACGTGCCGTACACGCGCATCATCGAGTTCAAGCACTTCCATCCCGAGCGGACCAGGACCCACCTGCCGGGCAAGACCGTGATCGTGCACGAGTACTCGCGCTTCGCCGAGGAGAACGACGAGCCGTACTACCCGATCAACACCGCCGAGGACCGCGCCAAGCTGCTCAAGTACCGGGATCTGGCGCAGGCCGAGCCGATGGTGCTCTTCGGGGGCCGCCTCGGCACCTACAAGTACCTCGACATGCACATGGCCATCGGGTCGGCGCTGTCGATGTACGAGAACAAGCTCGTGCCGCACTTCAAGGACGGCGTCGAGCTCAAGTCCGGAGGCGTTGATGACTGAGACCACCGCGCCCGCGACGGTCCCTGAGGAGGTCGCGCAGCGACCGTCTCGAAGGGTCTTGCAGCGGTTCGTGCTTCCCCTGGACCGCGATCTCGACGTGGTCCCGCTCTACGTCGACACGGAGGACGCGATCCTCGACGCCGACAAGGAGTCGATCGGGTCGAACCAGGGTGCCCAGAAGCTCAACAAGGCGGCCGCCCGGCAGGCGATCTCCGCCGGAACGTCCCTGCACCCGGACGCGATCCTGGACCGTCACCGACTGCGCGTCGAGTCCTCCCAGCGGATCTCCCTGGGTACCTACTTCAACGCCTTCCCGGCCAGCTACTGGCGCCGCTGGACCATCGTCGACCAGGTCCGCCTCGACCTGACGATCAGCGGTGCCGGCTCCAGCGTGATCGTCTACCGCTCGATGGCCAACGGCCGTTCGCAACGCGTCGAGGGGTGGACGTGCGAGACCGCCGGCGCAAGCTCGGCCTCGTTCGACCTGCCCCTGGGCCCCTTCGTGGACGGTGGCTGGTACTGGTTCGACGTGATCGCCGGCGACGAGGCGGCGGTCATCGAGGAAGCTACCTGGAGCGCCGAGGTTCCGGGCGACCGGTCCGAGGTCGGCACGGTCACGGTCGGCATCACCACGATGAACCGGCCCGACTTCTGCGCCGCGCTGGTCGCGCAGATCGGCGAGGACCCGGACCTCAACGCCTTGGTCGACGAGGTCCTGGTGATGGAGCAGGGCACCCAGAAGGTGGTCGACGACGCCGGTTATGCCAAGGCCGAGGCCTCGCTGGGCGGCAAGCTGCGGATCGTCGAGCAGGGCAACATCGGTGGCTCGGGCGGGTTCGCGCGGGCGCAGTTCGAGGCGCTGAAGAGCGATCGCTCGACGTACGTCCTGTTCCTCGACGACGACATCATCGCTGAGCCCGAGAGCATCCTGCGCGCCGTCACCTTCGGTGACCTGGCACGTCGCCCGACGATCGTGGGCGGCCACATGTTCAGCATCTTCGCCAAGGCTCGACTGCACAGCTTCGGCGAGATCATCAACCGGCACCGGTTCTGGTGGATGTCGCCGAAGTCCGCCGAGGACGACTGGGACTTCGGGGCGCGCAACCTGCGCAGCACCCGTTGGCTGCACCGTCGTCTCGACGTCGACTTCAATCCCTGGTTCATGTGCCTGATCCCGCTCCAGGTCGTCCGCGACATCGGGCTGAGCCTGCCGTTGTTCATCAAGTGGGACGATTCGGAGTACGGACTCCGCGCCCAGGCGGCCGGGTATCCGACGGTGTCGCTTCCCGGCGCAGCCGTGTGGCACGTGCCGTGGACCGACAAGAACGACGCGCTCGACTGGCAGGCGTACTTCCACCACCGCAACCGCTTCGTCGCAGCGTTCCTTCACTCGCCGTTCGAGCACGGCGGCCGCCTGATCCGCGAGAGCCTCAACCACCAGCTCAAGCACCTCTTCGCGATGCAGTACTCGACCGTGGAGCTGCGACACCTGGCCCTCGAGGACGCCCTGGCCGGACCTGAAGGTCTGCACGCCGTCCTGGGCTCGCGTCTGGGCGACGTGCGCGAGTTCCGCAAGGGCTTCGCCGACGCCCAGCTCTCGGCCGATCCGGATGCCTTCCCGCCGGTGCGGCACTCCAGGCCGCGGCGCAAGAGCGACACCTCCGAGATCCCCGGCAAGCCGGCGCAACTGGTATCCGCGGTGCTCGGCGGGATCCGCCAGTTCCGTCGCATCCGCCCGCTCTCGCGGGAGTTCCCCGAGGGCAACATCCCCGCGATGGATGCCAGGTGGTACCACCTCGCCACGCTCGACTCGGCGATCGTGAGCATGCCGGACGGCAGCTCGGCGGCGTTCTACAAGCGTGAGCCGGAGCAGTTCAGGGACCTGTTCCGCCGGACGATCGAGATCCACGAGCGGCTGTACCGTGAGTGGCCCGTGATGGCGCGCAGGTACCGTGATGCACTGGGAGAAATCACCTCGCCGGAAGCGTGGGAACCAACGTTTGAAGCGTCGATGAAGGATGTGCGATGAGGGCTGCAGACAGAGCCGCGAGAAATCAGCAACAGGTTGACGAGGCCACGCGTCGCAAGAACGCCGCCAAGCAGGCTCGCGACCTCCTGGAGCGCAAGTCCGACTCGATGCCGGTGGTCGCCTCTCCCGACGGACCACGGCAGATCAGGGTCGTGGATGCTGAGCTCGTCGATCCGTCGCCGACCGGCGGCGTGGTCGAGGTGTTCCAGCAGCGCTACCTGCTGCGGCTCATCGTCGGCCGCCAGTTGGCACAGCAGTACGCGGCCTCGGTGCTCGGCCTGCTGTGGTCCTACATCCAGCCGGCTCTGCGGTTCGGGGTCTACTTCTTCGTCTTCGGCGTCATCCTCAAGACTCACCAGGGCG
Organism: Marmoricola sp.; assembly: GCF_025965215.1. GTDB lineage: Bacteria > Actinomycetota > Actinomycetes > Propionibacteriales > Nocardioidaceae > Marmoricola. Next base: position 1,695 of record NZ_JAOPXI010000063.1, on the reverse strand, counting down.
TTCCGAACTTTGCGCTGCGGCTGTTCACCGCGATGGTGTTCGTGCACTACTTCACGGAGACCTGGAACGGTGGGACGCGCTCGATCTGGCAGAACAGCAGCCTGGTCCTGAAGATGCGCGTTCCTCGGGAGATCTTCCCGGTAGCGGCCATGTTCGTGTCGGTCTACCACACCGGACCGCAGGTACTGCTTCTCCTCGTGATCTGCGCCATTGTCGGGTGGCACTTCTCGCTCGCAGCGGTCGGTGCAGGCCTGCTGGGCCTCGCGATCCTGGTGACCTTCTCGATGGCGATGGCACTGTTCTTCTCGGCGCTGAACGTGCTGTACCGAGATTTCCAGAACATCGTGCAGACGATCATGCAGTTCATTCACTTCCTGGTACCGATGATGTACTCGTATTCGGTCGTCAACGACCTCGGCAAGTCGCATCCGATCCTGTACCAGGTCTATATGGCCGATCCGCTCGCCGAAGCGGTGCTGCTGATGCAGAAGGTCTTCTGGGCGCCGACGGTCTCGGACCAGTCCTTGCTCAAACCGATGTTTCCGTCCAACTTGATCAGTCGTGGCCTGATCACTCTCGGCGTCTGCGTCGTCCTGTTGTACCTGTCGCAGAAATTCTTCTCGCGGCTCGAATCCAAGTTCCCGGAGAATCTCTGATGGTCGAATCGCTCGTGGTGGACCATGTCACCAAGGACTTCACCCTGCACTACCACCGCACGCTGAAGCAGATCGCGGTGGCGACCGCCCGTGGTCTGCCCCTCAAGGAGCAGTTCCAGGCCGTGAACGACGTCTCGTTCACCGTCGAGCAGGGCGAGTCGGTCGGTCTGATGGGGCTCAACGGCAGCGGTAAGAGCACGTTGCTCAAGCTGATCAACGGGGTGATGACCCCCGATCACGGCACCGTGCGAACGCGCGGTCGGATTGCCGGCCTGATCGCCACCGGCGCTGGATTCCAGCCGCAGATGACCGGACGCGACAACCTGTTCCTCAATGGCGCCATCCTCGGGATGACCGAGACCGAGCTCAAGAACAAGTTCGACGCCATCGTCGACTTCGCCGACATCGGTAAGTTCCTGGACACTCCGGTGTCGCACTACTCCTCGGGCATGTTTGCGCGGCTGGGCTTCTCGATCGCCATCCATGTCGATGCAGACATCTTCCTTGCCGACGAGGTACTGGCGGTGGGGGACCGCCCGTTCAAGAAGAAGTGCCTGGCGAAGATGCAGGAGATCCGCCAGCAGGGCACGACGATCTTCTACGTCAGTCATGCCGCCGCGTCGGTCCGCGCGATGTGCGACCGGGTTCTAGTGCTCGAGGCAGGACGGCTCAACTTCGACGGACCGGTTGACGACGGCATCCGCTACCTCCAGTACGACGACGAGGACGGCGATGATCCGGCATTCGAGGGCCTGATGGATGCCGAGCTCGGAGCAGACATCTAGGCAGCTCGGCTCTCGGGCGGTGCCTATTCCCGCCTGCTAATCACTGCAAGCTGCATTTAATAACACCATTGTAATTCGCTAATTACAGATTTGTAATTAGCGAAGAATGCTTGGCAAAGCATGTTACGGGTGTGATTCTTGGGACTCGTGTGAACCCTTCCCCCTCACATGGAGTCCAAGAAATGCGTCTGAGCCGAGCCCGGTACGTCACGATCTGCCAGCAATTCATGGTCACGGCTGTTGTCGCGACCGTG
>NZ_JAOPXI010000032.1 GCF_025965215.1 Marmoricola sp. | reverse complement strand
TACACCATTTCGCCCAGCAGCTGTCCTCGCCGTTCCCCCTGCTCGCGGCCATCGGAGCACGGACGAACCGAATCGAGATCGGCACCGGCGTGATCGACATGCGCTACGAGAACCCGCTCTACATGGCCGAGGACGCCGGGTCCGCGGACCTGATCTCCGGCGGCCGGCTCCAGCTCGGCATCAGCCGCGGGTCACCGGAGCAGGTGATCGACGGGTACCGCTACTTCGGCTACGAACCTGCGCCGGGACAGGACCACGCCGATCTTGCCCGCGACCACGCGGCGAGGTTCCTCGAGGTCATCGAGGGAGCGGGCTTCGCCGAGCCGAGCCCCCGGCCGATGTTCCCGAATCCGCCCGGACTCCTGCGCCTCGAGCCACACTCCCCCAGTCTCCGCGACCGGATCTGGTGGGGTGCCGGCAGCCGCGCGACTGCGGAGTGGGCCGCAGAGCAGGGGATGAACCTGATGAGCTCGACCCTGCTCACCGAAGACACCGGTGTGCCGTTCCACCAGCTCCAAGCGGAGCAGATCGATCGTTACCGCAAGGCCTGGGCAACAGCAGGACACGCCCGTACGCCGCGGGTGTCGGTCAGCCGCAGCATCTTCCCGATCGTCTCGGACCTCGACCGCGCGTACTTCGGCGCCGAAGGACGATCTGCTGACCAGGTGGGCATGATCGACGGCGGGATCGCCCGGTTCGGCAAGACCTACGCGGCCGAACCGGACCGCCTGATCGACGAGCTCGCGGCCGACGAAGCGATCGCCGCTGCTGACACCTTGCTGCTCACCATCCCGAACCAGCTCGGCGTCGACTACTGCGCGCACGTGCTCGAGACGATCGTGCGGGACGTGGCACCGGCGCTGGGTTGGCGCTGAGTCCGGCATCGGCCTGACGACTGCGCGGATCTCACCGCGTCTCGGCAAGCTCGACGACCGGGAAACGACGACCGGGGAACGTCGTCAGACGACGGCGAGCGGCAGCAGGCGTTGGCCGGTCGGGCCGATCTGGATGTCGGTGCCCATCTCGGGGCAGACACCGCAGTCGTAGCACGGGGTCCAGCGGCAGTCCTCGACGTCGATCGAGTCGGGGTTGCGCGCGTCCTCCCAGTCCTCCCAGAGCCAGTCCTTGTCCAGGCCGGAGTCCAGGTGGTCCCAGGGCAGTACCTCGTCGTAGGTGCGCTCGCGGGTGGTGAACCAGTCGACGTCCACGCCGGTCCCGGCCAGGCCCGTCTCGGCGGCTGACATCCAGCGGTCGTAGGAGAAGTGCTCGCTCCAGCCGTCGAAGCGACCGCCGTCGCGCCAGGCTGCCTCGATGACCTTCCCGATCCGGCGGTCACCGCGGGAGAGCAGTCCTTCGACGATCCCGGGCTTGCCGTCGTGGTAGCGGAAGCCGATCGCACGCCCGTACTTCGTGTCGTTGCGGACGGCCTCACGGAGCTTGTAGAGCCGCGCGTCGGTGGTCTCGTGGTCCAGGTGTGCGGCCCACTGGAACGGAGTGTGCGGCTTGGGCACGAAGCCACCGATGGAGACGGTGCACCGGATGTCATTGTGGCCGGAGACCTCGCGTCCCTTCTGGATCACCTTGCGGGCTAGGTCAGCGATCTCGAGGACGTCCTCGTCGGTCTCGGTCGGCAGGCCGACCATGAAGTAGAGCTTCACCTGGCGCCAGCCGTGCGAGTACGCCGCGGCGACGGTCTGGATCAGATCCTCCTCGGTGACCATCTTGTTGATCACCTTGCGCATCCGCTCGGACCCGCCCTCCGGAGCGAACGTCAGGCCCGAGCGCCGACCGTTGCGGGAGAACTCGTTGGCCAGGGTGATGTTGAAGGCGTCGACCCGCGTGCTCGGCAGGCTGAGCGAGACGTTGGTGCCGTCGTACCGGTCGGCCAGGTCCTTGGCGATCTCACCGATCTCAGTGTGATCGGCGCTGGAGAGCGAGAGCAGCCCGACCTCGTCGAAACCGGACTTGCGGATGCCGTTCTCGACCATGGCACCGATGGTGGTGATCGAGCGCTCGCGCACCGGCCGGGTGATCATCCCGGCCTGGCAGAACCGGCAGCCGCGGGTGCAGCCTCGGAAGATCTCGACCGAGAAGCGCTCGTGCACCGTCTCGGCCAGCGGCACCAACGGGTTGCGCGGGTACGGCCAGGCATCGAGGTCCATCAGGGTGTGCTTCGCGACCCGGGCCGGTACGCCGGCGACGTTCGGGATCGCTGAACCCAGCGAGCCGTCCTGGTCGTAGCTGACGTCGTAGAACTTCGGGACGTAGACGCCGCCGCTGACAGCGAGCCGGCGCAGGAGCTCGTCGCGCGCGCTCGCCATGTCACCACTCGGGCAGCCTTCGCGCTTCCACTCGCGGACCACCTCGCTGATCTTGAGCACGACCTCTTCGCCGTCGCCCAGAACCGCGGCATCGATGAAATCGGCGATCGGCTCGGGGTTGAACGCCGAGTGGCCACCGGCCAGCACCACCGGGTGTCCGTCGGTCCGGTCGACGGCGTGCAGCGGGATCCCGGCGAGGTCGAGGGCGGTGAGCATGTTGGTGTAGCCGAGCTCGGTGGAGAACGAGATGCCGAAGACGTCGAAGGCACCGACCGGGCGGTGGCTGTCGACGGTGAACTGCGCAATGCCCTCGCGACGCAGCACTGCTTCCATGTCCGGCCAGACCGCGTAGGTCCGCTCGGCCAGGGTGTCCTCGGCCTCGTTGAGCACCTCGTAGAGGATCTGGACGCCCTGGTTGGGCAGACCGACCTCGTAGGCATCGGGATACATCAGTGCCCAGCGCACGGTGACGTCGTCGGAGCCCCAGTCCTTGGTCACCGAGTTGAGCTCGCCGCCGACGTACTGGATCGGCTTCTGCACCCCTGGCAGGTGCGGTTCGAGTCGGCCGAAGACCGATTCGGGGGCACCAGCAGGGGCGTGGGTGACGGGCACGACGAACCTCTCGACGACATCGGGGAAGGACTAGATCCTACGTCCTCGACTCAGTTCCCCGCCCGGTCCGTCGAGCGGAGGTGGATGTTGAGCAGCAGGCCGATCGCCATCAGCGAGGCGAACATCGAGGAGCCGCCGTACGAGACCAGCGGCAGCGGTACGCCGGTGACAGGCATGATCCCGAGGCACATCCCGATGTTCTGGAACGTCTGGAAGCCGAACCAGCAGGCGATCCCGGCAGCTGCCACCCGGCCGAAGATGTCGTCGGTCCGCAGGGCGATCTGCAGGGCTCGCCACAGCAGCACGCCGAACAACGCGATCAGGAGGCCGGCGCCGATCAGCCCGAGCTCCTCGCCGGCGACGGTGAAGACGAAGTCCGTGTGCTGCTCGGGCACGAACCCCGCACGCGTCTGCGATCCCCCGAACAGGCCGTGGCCGAACAGGCCCCCGTTGCCGATCGCGATCCGCGCCTGCGCCGTGTTGTACCCGGCACCGCGCGGGTCGAGCGCGGGGTTCGTGAACGCCAGGAACCGGTCGACCTGGTACTTCTTGAGGAAGCCGCCGGAGACGGCCAGCGTCGCCACGGCGACACCGCCGCCGGCGATGCTCATCAACCAGCGGCCCGGGGCGCCGGCCGTGGCCAGGACTCCGAAGATCGTCGCGGCGAGCACCAGCATCGTGCCGAGGTCTGGCTGCAACATGATCAGCAGGGCGGGCAGGCCGGCGATCAGCAGCATCCCGATCACCTCGGGCAGGCGGACCGTACGACGCCGCGAGCTCTCCAGCCGTTCGGCGGCGTACAGCGCCATCCCGATGATCACCGCGAGCTTGGCGAACTCGGACGGCTGGATCGACATCCCGCCGAGCATCAGCCACGAGCGGGAGCCGTTGATCGTCGTGCCCATCACCAGGACCAGCAGCAGCCCGCAGATCGAGCCGGCGTACACGAACGGTGCCAGGATGCGGACCCAGCGGCGATCGGTGAAGAACACGGCGGCGCCCAGGCCGAGGCCGATCACCACGTTGATGAGCTGCTTGCGCAGGTACGACGTCGGGTGGCCCGCCGTGAGCGCGGGGTTGCTCGAGGTGGAGGACCACACGAGCAGCACACCGATGACCAGGATCGCGGCCGTGACGGCCACCAGCACCCAGTCGAGCCGGGGCCGAGCCAGAGTGACCTGCGGGCGGACGCGGGCCGGAGCGACCAGGGTCATCGGACACCTCCGGAGAGCGGCGGCAGGATCGAGCCGTCCTTGGCGAAGACCGGCAGTCCGGTCGGCGGCGTCGTCCCCGCGATCGCGGCGTGGTTCGGGTTCACGTTCATGCCGTTGATGCCGTACAGGGCTTCCCAGATCGCGCGAACGGCCGGGCCCGAGGTGCCCGAGCCGGTGCCTGCCTGGGTCACCATCATCACGACCACGTAGTCCTTGGTGTACGTCGCGACCAGCGAGGTGCTCTGCTTTCCGTACACCTCGGCGGAACCTGTCTTACCGCGGATCTGGACCTTGTCCAGCGGGAAGCCACCGAACTTCCAGGCCAGCGTTCCGGTCTTCGGGGTCCCGAGCAACGCGTTGTCGACGTAGTTGATCGCCGACTTCTTCGACTTCACGTGTCCCTGGACCACCGGTGCGATCTTCTTGATCACGTGACCACTCGGGTCGACGATCGCCTTCGCGATCCGCGGGGCGTACAGCGTGCCGCCGTTGGACAGCGCCGCGTAGGCGCGGGCCAGCTGGAGCGGTGTGACCTGGGTGTCGCCCTGACCGATCGAGAAGTTCACCGCGTCGCTGGCCCGGTACAGGTTGCCCTCGAGGCAGAACTCGTGGGCGTAGACGTGCAGGAAGTCGTGCTTCCCGGTCGTGTTGTGCCGGTCGATCCTGCAGTAGTAGCCCTTGACCGCGTTCCAGTAGTCGAGCTTCCACTGCCGGTCCGCCACCCGGCCACTGGCCTCACCGGGGATGTCGATGCCGGTCGGCGAACCGAAGCCGAACGACTTCGCCTCGGCGATCAGCGGGTCCTTGGCGTGCACGTTGGCCGGGTTCGATCCGTACTTGTTCCAGTAGCCCAGACCGACCTGGTAGAAGAATGTGTCGCAGGAGATCTGCAGCGCCTTGGCGAAGTCGATGGAACCGTAGGACTCGGACTCGTAGTTCATGAAGGTCCGGTTGCCGACCCGCAGGCTGCTCGAGCAGTCCAGTCGGCTCTGCGGACCGTAGCCGTGGTTGAACGCGGCCACCGTCTCGAACGGCTTCCAGGTCGAGCCCGGCGCGAACTGGCCCTGGGTCGCTCGGGAGAGCAGCGGCTCGCCGGCCTTCTTCGAGTAGAGCACCTTGAGCTGCTTCTCGGTGATGCCGTTGACCCACACGCTCGGGTCGTACGTCGGCTGGCTGGCCATCGCGATCACGTTGCCGTTGTGGGTGTCCAGGACGACGACCGCGCCGCTGTCGGCCACGTAGTTCTTGTGGGTGACCTTGTCGTAGCTGTGGCGCGCGTTCATGATCGCGCTGTGCAGCTGCTGCTCGGCGACGGCCTGGACCTTGGCGTCGATCGAGGTGACCAGGGTGTCGCCCGGTTCGGGGCTGACCTGTCCGGCACCCTCGGTCTCGCTCGAGCCCAGCACGCGTCCCATCGAGTCGACGGCCACCCGGGTGACGCCGGGGACTCCGCGCAGCCACCGGTCGTAGGTCTTCTCCAGTCCGGCGCGCCCGACGACCGAGGCGCCGTTGAGGGTCGTGTCGTTCTCGCGCTGGGCTTCGGCGAGCTCGCCGCCGGTGATCGGGCTGAGGTAGCCCAGGATGCCGGCGGCATTGATCCCGAAGGGTGCCGGATAGGACCGCACGCTCTGTGCCTGGGCCAGCACCCCGGGGTAGTCCTCGGTCTGCTCGGAGATCTGGACGGCGGTCGCCTGCGGCACGTCGTTGGCCACCGGGATCGGCTGGAACGGCGACCCGTTCCAGCAGCTGTCCCTGCTCGCACCCGGGGTCCCGCACAGCATCGTCCGGGCCACCACGTCGGCGTACGGGAGATTGACGGCGCTGGCGACCTTCTCGAGCACGGTCTGGCGAACGGAGTCGCTGAGCTTGCCGAGCACCGACCGGTCGAGGCTGATCACCCAGCTGGTCCGGTTGGCGACCAGCGGCCGGCCTTGGTCGTCGACGATCAGGCCGCGCGCAGGCGGCACGACGACTTCGCGGATCGACTGCTCGGCGGCCTTGGCCTGGTACTCCTCGCCGGTGAAGACCTGCAGGTACCAGAGCCTCGCGAACAGGGTCAGGAACAGCGACAGCATCCCCACCTGCATGACGAACAGCCGCAGCCGACTCGTCTGCCGTGACGGACGGATCAGGACTGCCGCCATCAGCGGACCAGACGACCGGGTCGGGCTTCGTCGAAGAGCCGGAGCAGGGCCGGAACCGCGAACGGCGCGAGCATCAGGTCCCAGAGCACGCTGATCACGATGACCTGGAGCATCGATCCGATCGGCAGCGCGCCGTCGCCCAGCACCACGCCGGACAGCGCGAACACCGAGGTGCCGATGAACGAGGCCGCTCCGACGACCGCGACCGCCATCAGAGGCGAGCTCCGCGCGTCCTGGCGGACGCGACCGACCAGGAAGCCGACCAGCACGAGCGCCAGCGCCCAGCGACCGGCCAGGTGGTCCGCCGGCGGTGCCAGGTCGGTGAGCAGTCCGGCGCAGAAACCGGTGATCATGCCGAACTCGGGGCCACGCGCGATCGCCGCCACGACGACCACGATCAGCGCCAGGTTGGGGACGACACCGTCGATGCTGATGAACCGGAAGACGACGGCCTGGAAGACCACGGCCAGGGCCACGACCACGGCCAGGACGGCGTCACGGGGTGCGCTCACGGGGTGCCTCCTGCGGTGATCACCGGGCGGTCGCCGTGCGTGCCGTTCGGTACGACGACCCCGACCACGTCGAGCGCGGTGAAGTCGGCGAACGGCTTGACCACGGCCTGCCGCGAGCTGTTCAGCGGGGAGGAGACCACGGACTCGACGACGCCGATCGGGATCCCGGCGACGTACGGGACGCCGTCCTTCGAACCCCAGGTGACCACGACGTCCCCGCGTGAGGGTTCGACGGCGTTGTCGACCAGGTCGAGGGTGAGCCTGCCGCTGTCGCCGAGCGTGCCGCGGCCGCGCACGAAACCGATCTCGAGGTTGGTTCCGAGCCGACCGCCGACGACCGAGGTGGTGTCGACGATCAGTAGGACAGTGGCCGTGCTGCTGGTCGCGTCGACGACGCGACCGACCAGTCCGTCGTTGTTGATCACGGTCATGTCCTTGGTCACGCCCGAGGACGTTCCGGCATCGATCGTCACGGTGCGTGAGAAGGACTGCATGGGGCCGACCGCGATCACGTGCGCAGCGACCAGCGAGTACCCGGTCTCGGACGCCGTCTGGCTCAGGGCGTCGTACTCCGCGAGCCGCTTGCGATCCAGGGGAACGGTGGCGACCTCGCTGCGCAGCCGGGAGTTCTCCGCGGTCAGGGTCGCGATGTCGCCGCGCAGCGAGCGGTTGCTCCGGAACATGCCTGCGAGCTGGTCGAACGGCCGGGTCGCGGTCGCGGTGGCATCCTCGACCGGCCCGAGCACCGAGCCGACCCCGGAGCGCACCGGGTTGAGCGGTGAGGAGGCACCGGCACGGGCATCCAGCGTGATGAGCGTGAGGCAGGCGAGCACGAACAGGCCGAGCATCCGCCGGGACCGGTCCTGCTCGGGCCCGCGGCCCGAGATGCGGCGGGCCATCAGGCTCCTCGGCGTACGTTCTCGGCGACGAGCACCTGTTGCAGCGCCTCGAACTCCTCGACGCACTTGCCGGAACCGATGACCACCGAGCTCAGCGGGTCGCTGGCCACGTGGACCGGCATCCCCGTCTCGTGTCGGAGTCGTTCGTCGAGGCCGCGCAGCAGTGCTCCGCCCCCGGTCAGGACGATGCCGCGATCCATGATGTCGCCGGCGAGCTCGGGCGGTGTCTGGTCGAGGGTCGTCCGGACCGCGTCGACGATGGTGTGGACCTGCTCCTCGAGCGCCTTGCGGATCTCGACGCTGGAGATCGACACCGTGCGCGGCAGGCCGGAGACCATGTCGCGTCCTCGGACCTCGGCGTTGAGCTCCTGGGCGAGCGGGAACGCCGAGCCGATCGTCATCTTGATCTCTTCGGCCGTGCCCTCCCCCAGCATCAGGGAGTGCTCCTTCTTCAGGTACGCGATGATCGCCTGGTCGAGCTCGTCACCTGCCGTGCGGACCGAGAGCGTGGTGACCAGGCCGCCGAGCGAGATCACGGCGACCTCGGTCGTGCCGCCGCCGATGTCGACCCCCATGTTGCCGGTGGCCTCGTGCACCGGCAGGCCGGCACCGATCGCGGCCGCCATCGGCTCCTCGATGATGTAGACCTTGCGGGCACCGGCCTGGTAACCGGCCTCCTTGACCGCACGCTGCTCGACCGGGGTGACACCGCTCGGGACGCAGATCACCATCCGCGGCTTGGCGAAGTAGCGCCGGCGGTGGATCTGGGCGATGAAGTGCCGCAGCATCTGCTCGGTCGCGTCGAAGTCGGCGATCACGCCGTCGCGCAGCGGTCGGATCGCGGTGATGCCTTCCGGGGTACGGCCGATCATCCGCTTCGCGTCGGTCCCGACCGCGATGATCTCCCGGGTCGCGGTGTTCATCGCCACGACGGAGGGCTCATCGAGCAGGACACCCCGCCCGCGGACGTAGACCAGCGTGTTGGCAGTACCGAGGTCGACCGCCAGGTCACGGCCGATCAGGTTGTTCGGCATCTCTTTTCCTCGCAAGGCACATCGTGGGGAAGGAGGCTCGTCGTCCGGTTCCCGTACGCCTCACGGGAACCACACGCCTCACCAGTCACGAGCGTAGATAAGCGAGTCGCAGATCTCAGGACCGACACGCTGCGACCGTCCTGCCAAGTCGGTCTAGTCAGACCAATCACCCAAAGCCGGGCAAGCCGAACCAGCAGTGACGTGTCCCGGGTCCCCGGCGCTGATGGGGCTCGCAGTGGTGCCGGGCGGCCGTGCGGGTGCGCAGCGACCAGGACAGCAGCAAGATGTGCCGTGCAGCGATCTGTGGGCCCGCCCTGAAGCCCGCTCGGGGCCGATTGCGTTCGATCCGACTCCCTGGGGGACCTCCCATGCGCAACCCCAAGCACCGCCTGATCCGCCCAGCCTCGCTGACCCGAGTCCTCGTGCGCGCCCTGACACCGTTGCTCGTCGCCTCCACGCTGCTGGCGGTGAGCCAGTCGACCGACACCGCACTGGCCGCCGGCAATTCCATCTCGACCACGACCAACGTGGCGGCGTCCACCGGCAACGGTCAGTGTCTGCACCCCTCGTCCGCCACCGACCCGATCAACTGCAACGCGTACACCGACAAGGCGGACGTCTGGCTGAGCAACCTTCCGGGCGCCCTCGCCGACGGCACCTACTTCTTCGCTGTGATCGCCCCCGGCAGCCAGGCGAACCCCAATGACGGGTCGCCCGGGCAGCTGTCGACCGACTCGCACACCGATCGCACCTTCAGCGTCTCCGGCGGTGTGGTCACCAGCACCGGCACGCACCTGTCCGAGAACAACCGGATGCAGCTCTTCCCGTTCAGTGACACCCCGAACGGCGGCGGCGTCTACATCGCGGCGGTGTGCTCGCTCGCGTCCTACCCGGCTGCCGGCGGCGACTGCAAGTACGACGCCTTCAAGGTTGGTGCGGACACCCCGGACACCGCATTCCCGCTCCAGGTCTCCAAGGACGCGACCGGCAGCTACACCCGGACCTACCACTGGGGAATCACCAAGGCCGCCGACAAGACCCTGGTCCAGCAGGTCGGTGGCAACGCCACCTTCAACTACACCGTCGGGGTGAGCCATGACGTCGGCACCGTCTCGGGTGTCACCGTCACCGGCACGATCTCGGTGTTCAATCCCAACGCCGACGCCGTGACCGGTGTCGACGTGACCGACGTGCTCTCGGACGGGACCGTGTGCTCGGTCACCGGCGGCTCCGGTGCGACGATCGCGGTCGGCGGCAACGACTTCGGATACACCTGCAGCCTGGCCGGCCTCCCCGCGGGTCAGCTGGACAACACCGCCACAGCGACCTGGGCCCAACAGACGGTGGGGACCGCCACACTGGCGGCCGGCAGCGATGACTTCACCTTCAGCGCCATTGGGTTCACCGGTACCGCGGTCGACGCCTGCGTCCAGGTCACCGACTCGGTCGTCGGCGCCCTCGGGACCCGGTGCGTCGGCGACGCGAACGAGGGCGTTCCCTTCACCTACCCGCGGACGATCCCGGTTCTCGCCGGTTGCTTCTCGTACCCGAACACCGCGACCTTCACGGCCGGTAGCGGCGCCACCGGCTCGGCGGACGCCACCGTGCGCGTGTGCGGGCCTCTGGCGACGGGGGCGCTGACGATCGGGTTCTGGTCGAACAAGAACGGCCAGGGCGTGATCACCGGCGGATCCTCTACCGGCACGGTCTGCAACTCGGGGACCTACCTGCGGACGTTCGCACCGTTCCAGGACCTGTCGGCGACGGCGAAGTGCGCCGATGTCGCGAAGTACTTCACGACGGTGTTCAACAACGCCAGCGCAGCGACGATGAACGCGATGCTCAAGGCCCAGATGCTGGCCACCGCCCTGAACGTCTACTTCACCGGACCCGGCAGTACGACGGCGACGCAGAAGTTCCTGCCGCACAGCAACCTCGGTGGGGTCACCATCGACCTGACCAAGATCTGCACGAACATCCCGACGTGCAGCTCGTTCGTCAACGCCTCGTCGTCGTTCGGCGGAGCGACCAGTCTGACGGTCACCCAGTTGCTGACCTTCGCCGGATCGCACTCGAACGTGGGTGGCAGCACCTGGTACGGCAACGTGAAGTCCGCGGAGGAACTGGCGAAGGACGTCTTCGACGCCATCAACAACCAGGTGGCCTTCGGGATCTGACCGTCACGGACCCGGCAGGCTCGAACCCTGGTGAGCCTGCCGGCTCCGCGACGTCCTACGTCCTCAGAGCCGGGAACCAGATCCCGATCTCGCGTCCGGCCGACTCGGGCGAATCCGAGCCGTGGACCAGGTTCTCCCGGTTCGAGAGCGAGAAGTCTCCACGGATCGTGCCGGGCGCGGCCTTGCGGCCGTCGGTGGCGCCGTTGATCGCGCGCACCACCTCGATCGCCTCGTCCCCTTCGAGCACGAGCGCGACCAGCGGGCCGCTGGTCACGAAGTCGCGCAGCGGCGGGTAGAAGTCCCTTTCGACGTGCTCGGCGTAGTGCTGGTCGGCCAGCGCGCCGTCGATGTGGCGCTGCTCCAGGGCGACGATCCTCAGGCCCTTGGCCTCGAACCGGGACAGGACCTCGCCGACGAGTCCGCGCCGTACGGTGTCGGGCTTGAGCAGGACCAGGGTTCGCTGAGTCATGCCCCGAACATTAGTGCTCGCCGAGTCCGAGGCGACGGGTGGACTCCTCGCGCATCTCGACCTTGCGGACCTTGCCGGTCACGGTCATGGGGAACTCGTCGACCACCAGCACGTAGCGCGGGACCTTGTAGTGCGCAAGCCTGCCGGCCGCGAACGCCCGCACCTCCTCGACGCCCAGGGGCTCGGCTACCTCACGGAGCCGGATCCAGGCGCACAACTCCTCGCCGTACTTCTCGTCCGGTACGCCGACCACCTGGACGTCCTCGACATCGGGGTGGGTGTAGAGGAACTCCTCGACCTCGCGCGGATAGACGTTCTCGCCGCCACGGATGACCATGTCCTTGATGCGTCCGACCACCACGGCATAACCGTCAGGGCGCATCACCGCCAGATCCCCGGTGTGCATCCAGCCGTCCGCATCGATGGCTTCGGCGGTCTTCTCGGGGTCGTCCCAGTAGCCGAGCATCACCGAGTACCCGCGCGTGCACAACTCACCCGGCTCGCCCCGCTCCAGGGTGGCACCACTGCCGGGATCGACGATCTTGATCTCGACGTGCGGGTGCACCCGTCCGATCGTGGCAGTACGCCGCTCGAGGTCGTCGTCGGCGCGCGTCTGGGTGGAGACCGGACTGGTCTCGGTCATTCCGTAGGCGATCGAGACCTCGGCCATGTTCATCTCGTTGATGCAGCGCTTCATCACCTCGACCGGGCAGGGCGAGCCGGCCATGATCCCGGTGCGCAGGCTGCTCAGGTCGTAGTCGGCGAAGCCCGGGGCGTTCTGCATCGCGATGAACATCGTCGGGACGCCGTACACGCCCGTGCAGCGCTCGTCCTGGATCGCCTTCAAGGTGATCTCCGGGTCGAATCCCGGTGCCAGGATAACCATCGTCGCGCCGTGCGTGAGGCAGCCGAGGTTGCCCATCACCATGCCGAAGCAGTGGTAGAACGGCACCGGGATCGCCAACCGGTCGGTGTGGGTGAAGTTGATCGTCTCGGTGGTGAAGTACCCGTTGTTGAGGATGTTGCGGTGGCTCAGGGTGGCGCCCTTCGGGAACCCCGTCGTACCGCTCGTGTACTGGATGTTGATCGGGTCGGATGGTTCGAGCGCGTTGCTCCGCGCCCGGAGCTCATCCACCCGCACATCACGCGCGCCGGCCAGCAGCCCCTCCCACTCCTCGCCTTCCAGGAACACGACGCGC
>NZ_JAOPXI010000026.1 GCF_025965215.1 Marmoricola sp. | reverse complement strand
GGCAACCAGCGGTTCGTCCCGCTCGAGGACGTCATCGCCGAGCACCTCCGTCGCCTGTTCCCGGGCATGGAGGTCAAGGCGGTGCACACGTTCCGGGTGACCCGCAACGAGGACCTGGAGGTCGAGGAGGACGACGCCGAGAACCTCCTCAAGGCGCTCGAGAAGGAGCTGTTGCGCCGTCGGTTCGGGCCGCCGGTCCGGCTCGAGGTCGAGGAGACGATCGACGAGCGCGTCCTGGAGCTGTTGATCTCCGAGCTCGACGTCACCGACGAGGAGGTCGTCCGGCTGCCCGGGCCGCTGGACCTCCGCGGCCTGCACGACATCGCCGACCTGGATCGTGCCGACCTGCGGTACCCGGCCTTCCTGCCCGCGACGCACCGCCTGCTCGCTCCGGTCGAGTCGTCCTCCCCGGTCGACGTCTTCAAGGCCGTGCGCCGCTCCGACGTCCTGCTGCACCACCCCTTCGACTCCTTCAGCACCTCGGTGCAGCGCTTCATCGAGCAGGCCGCTGCCGACCCGCACGTGCTCGCGATCAAGCAGACGCTGTACCGGACCTCCGGCGACTCCCCGATCATCGATGCACTCGTCGACGCGGCCGAGTCCGGCAAGCAGGTCCTGGTGATCGTCGAGATCAAGGCCCGCTTCGACGAGCAGGCCAACATCCGCTGGGCCCGCAAGCTCGAGCAGGCAGGCTGCCACGTGGTCTACGGGCTGGTCGGCCTCAAGACCCACTGCAAGCTCGCGATGGTCGTGCGGCAGGAGGCCGACGGGATCCGCCGCTACACCCACATCGGGACCGGTAACTACAACCCGAAGACGGCCCGGCTGTACGAGGACTTCGGCCTGCTGACCATCAACGAGGCGATCGGCGAGGACGTCGCCCACCTCTTCAACAATCTGTCGGGCTGGTCTCGCAACGCCTCCTACGAGCAGCTGATGGTGGCGCCGGACTCGGTGCGGTCGGGCCTGATCGCCCGCATCCGCGCCGAGGTGGCCAACCACCAGGCCGGGCTGCCGGCCCGGGTCCGGCTCAAGGCGAACTCGGTGGTCGACGAGGCCATCATCGACGAGCTCTACCGGGCTTCGCGCGCCGGCGTGCCGGTCGACCTCCTCGTCCGCGGCATCTGCTCGCTGCGGCCCGGCGTCCCCGAGCTAAGTGAGCTGATCTCCGTGCGCTCGGTGCTCGGCCGTTTCCTGGAGCACAGCCGGATCTTCTGGTTCGAGAACGGCGGCACCCCGGAGGCGTGGATCGGCTCGGCGGACATGATGCACCGCAACCTGGACCGCCGGGTGGAGGTGCTGGTGAAGCTGCCCAGCGCCGACCTGGTGGCCAAGGTCGGCAACGTGTTCGACCAGGCCTTCGACCCGCACACGGCCGCCTGGACCCTGTCCGCCGACGGCACCTGGCACGCCGTGACCTCGCCGGACGGTCAGCCGATGATCGATCTGCAGGGCGCTGAGATCGCTGCGCGGCACCGGCGTCGCTAAGAGCCGATCTGTCCGGATAAGGTCGCGTGGGGGCTTGCCTTGACCACGCAACCGAAGGAAGACCTCGATGAGGCAGTACGGCCCCGGCAACCCGCTCGTCCTGAGCCACATCCCGAAGACCGCCGGCACGTCGCTGACCTCCGCACTGGTCGACGCGCTCCAGCCCGAGGTCTTCGCGCACGGCCTGGACCAGTCGCTGGCCGGGGGGTACGACGAGTTCGACGAGTTCGACGCCAAGACTCGCGAGTGGATATACCTCTCCCCCGATGAGCTCCCGGCGGACGCGACGCTGGTGGCCGGCCACATCGGGCCGGCGACGACGCTCGGCCGGTTCCCGCACGCCGACCACATCACGTTCCTGCGCAATCCCGAGGTGCGGGTGCTCTCCCAGTGGATGCACCTTCGTGCGCTCACCGAGTTCGACATCCGGCACTGGGGCCCTGGTGCCGGCGCCGTGCGGGTCGGCTGGGGATCCCTGCGCCAGTACCTGGATCACGGGCCGGTGGCACCGAACAACGACAACACGATCGCCCGCTTCCTGGCCTGGCCGCACGACGCCATGCCGGGCAACGACTTCATCGCCGAGAGCGACGACGACGCTGTCTTCGAGGCGGCTCGCGCCCGCCTGGACGCGATGGCCCACGTCGACCTCGTCGAGAACACGGACTTCGTCACCGACTTCGAGACCTGGCTCGGACGACCGCTGTCGGTGGCCCGCCTCAACGAACGGGCCTTCATCCCGAAGAAGATGCGCCCTGACTTCGACGCCGAGCTGGACCGGCCGACCCGCGAGCTGATGGCGTACCGGACCCGGATCGACCGCCGGCTCTGGCAGCACGTGGCCGAGAGGGTCCTGCCGGACCAGGACCACCAGGCGATCCTCGACGCGTCGCTGGGCCGAGCCGTGGGCCGGTACGTCGACTCGTTCGACAACCCGGTGCCCTGGCGCCGCCCGATGCGCAATGCGGTGGCTTACCTCTACAACGCCGTCGCGCACGTGGCGACCTCTGCGCACCGTCAACAGGTGGCGAACAGCACCGGACCGTCGTTGACGGCCGACAGCACGTAACCGGTCGGGGTCCTCGGAGCGAACTCGAGTCGCACCGCGGCGCCGTCAGTGCGTGACGCGGTCAGCCTCAGATCGTCGCTGAACGTCCCGCCCCGACCCGGCGCCGAACCGACCGCGAGACGTGCTCGCGCCCGCAGGTTCTCCCGCGCCTCACTGTCGCTCCCGAATCCCTCCAGGACCGTGAAGTTGCGGTCCGCGCCCAGCGCCATCACGAGTCCGGTGAGCGGGGTGATCTTGCCGGCCTGGGTGACCAGGGTGTCCGCCTCGTTCTGGGCATCCTGGTCGGCCGAGGACATCGCCAGGTCGCTGCACGCGAAGTCGCGTGTCCACACCATCGCTGCCGCCGGTTCGCCCGCCTTGTCGACCAGGCCGGCGGTCGAACCGACGCCGGCCAGTGAGGCCCCGTGGCCCTCGGCGACTGCCGCCGCCGTACGGGCGTAGGACTCCTGGTCGCTCGTCACGATCAGGCCCTTGTCGGCCAGTACGGCGACGTACTGGACCTCCGGCGAGAGCATCGGATCGACGCCGGCGACCAGGTCCGTGCCGCCCAGCCAGACTCCGGTCTTCGAGGCCGGCTGCGTGAAGCCCATCGCCTCGAGGTCGTTCTCGACCCTGGTGAAGTCGAAGCCGTCCGGCATCCGCGCAATCAGCGTCGCGCCCGCCGGGGCCTGCGCGTAGGCCTCCCACTGCATCGTCGCCGGGGAGAACCCGAAGTTCTTCTGGAGCGAGGCTGCCGAGTCGTCCACGCTGGAGACCGACGAGAGGTCGCTGTCGTAGCCCTTCGAGATCAGCCTGGCGACCAGCGCGGCCGACGGGTTGTCGCTGCTCGCCACGCCCAGACGACGGCGTACCGCGGCCCAGTCGGTGAACGAGAGGCGCAGCGTGGCCGCCGGGACGACGTCGAGGGCACGGCTGAAATCACTGCGGTGGGCCTCGTGCCACAGCCGCTCGGCACCGGCGACCATGGCGAGGACGACGACGACGGTGAGAAGCATCTCGGCAGCGACTCGCAGACGTTTCCCCACGGTGCTTCCCCTATCCTCGGCTGCCGGTGAGACTAGCCGCATGGCCCCCAAGGACCTGCGCCCTGCCGTCACCTTCGCGGCTCGCAAGCCCGACGTCGTTGCCGCCGGTGCGATCGTGCACCGCAAGGCGAACGGCGGGGAGGTTCTGCTCGTCCACCGCCCCAAGTACGACGACTGGGCCTGGCCGAAGGGCAAGCAGGATCCTGGCGAGCACGTGACGGCGACGGCGGTGCGCGAGGTCCTCGAGGAGACCGGCGTCGAGATCCGCCTGGACCGGCCCCTGCCGCCGCAGTTCTACGGGATCGCCGGCGACCGGACCAAGACCGTGCACTACTGGGTGGGGCGGGTCGTCGGCGACCCGGACGTGTCCGGCTACCCGGTCAACGAGGAGATCGACGAGGTCGGCTGGTTCGGCCTCGACAAGGCCCGGCAGATGCTCACCTACGCCGACGACATCGAGCTCCTGGACCGGGTCGAGCGCAGGCCGAAACGGACCAGGGCCCTGATCGTCGTACGCCACGCCCGGGCGACGAAGCGCGCCACCTGGCGCGGCTCGGACGACGAGCGGCCGCTGACCACCGTCGGCCGGCTCCAGGCCCGGAGCCTGATCCCGGTCCTCTCGGCGTACGGGGTCACTCGGATGGTGTCCTCCGACAGCCTGCGCTGCCTGCGCACCATCACTCCGTACGCGCGCGACCACGTCCTGGGCATCGACGCGACCGCCGGCCTCAACGAGGAGGACGCGACCGCCGTGACGATCGCCTCAGCGGTCGAAGCGCTGGTCGCCGGCAAGGAGAACGCCGTGGTGTGCAGCCACCGCCCGGTGCTGCCGGTCATCTTCGAGAACCTCGGCATCCGCGAGGAGCCGCTGGCACCCGGAGAGATGGTCGTCTGCCACCACCGCAAGGGCCAGGTGGTGGCGACCGAGCGGTTCCAGGTCCGCTGAGCCGGCTGCGATCCGCCGAGCACCCCGGAACCACCCGGAAACGTGACGCAGGACACCGATTTCACGCTCAGCAACCACCAGATGGAGGTCTTCCGTTCATCTTCCGTTCACCTTCCACGCGCGGGCGTGTCACTTGATATTCCTACGTTCAGTGATGACATACCGCTGAAGACACCAGGAGATTCTCGTGAACCGCACTGTCCTTCGACGCGTGGCTGCCCCCAGCCTCGTCGCCCTTGCTCTCGGAGTAGCTGTTTCCGCATGTGGCGCCGGCAACGAGTCCGGCGGGTCAACCGGTTCCCTGTCGGGAACGCTCAAGGGCGCAGGCTCGAGCGCCCAGGAAGCCGCCATGGCCGCGTGGCGTGCCGGGTTCCAGACCGCCAACGGTGGCGTCACCGTCAACTACGACCCGTCCGGGTCGGGTGCAGGTGTCCTCAGCTTCAACTCCGGCGCCGTCGACTTCGCCGCCTCTGACGCGGCGCTGGACCCCACCAAGGGTGAGGTCGCCGCTGCCAAGTCCCGCTGCGGTGCCAACGCGCTCGAGGTGCCGGACTATGTCAGCCCGATCGCCGTGATCTTCAACCTCAGCGGCGTCTCGAAGCTTCAGCTCTCGGCCGCCACGATCGCCGGGATCTTCGACGGCAAGATCAAGAAGTGGAACGACCCGGCCATCGCCACCGAGAACCCCGGGACCACGTTGCCGTCCAGCACGATCACGCCCGTCCACCGCTCGGACGAGTCGGGTACGACGAAGAACTTCACCGACTACCTGTCCAAGGCAGCCGGTGGCGCCTGGACCTTCCCGGCCGACAAGGTGTGGCCGCTCAAGTCCGGTGAGGCCGCGAACGGCACCTCCGGTGTGGTCGCCGCCGTGAAGGCCGGTGCGGGCAGCATCGGGTACGCCGACGAGAGCCAGACCGCCGGCCTGACCGCGGCGTCGATCAAGGTCGGTAGCGTCTACACCGCGCCGTCCGCCGCGGGTGCCGCCAAGGCACTCGATGTCTCGCCGGTCGACACCACCCGCACCCAGGGCGACCTGGCGATCAAGGTCGACCGCACCACGACCGAAGCCGGCGCGTACCCGCTGTTCCTGGCGTCGTACCTGATCGCCTGCCCGACCTACGACAAGGCGAAGGCCGACCTCGTCAAGGGCTTCCTGAGCTACATCGTGAGCACGGCGGGCCAGGCGGAAGCCGCCAAGACCGCCGGTTCGGCCCCGCTCCCGGCGTCGCTGCAGGCGAAGGCCGCGTCGATCATCGACACGATCTCGGCCAAGTGATCCACGAAGTCCTTGCTCCGTGAGCAACGTGCAGACGAAGACCGGATCGCCCAAGCGACGCTTGGGCGATCTGGTCTTTGCCAACCTCACGCTGGCCGCCGGCGTCCTGATCCTGATCGCCCTCGCGGGCGTCGCGATCTTCCTGACCGTCGAGGGCGCACCTGCCCTCGGCGCAGGGTCGAGTGACCTCAGCGGTCACTCCAACTTCCTCACCTACGTTGCACCGCTCGTCTTCGGCACCTTGCTGGCCGCGTTCATCGCACTGCTGATCGCGCTGCCGCTCTCCCTCGGTGTCGCGCTGGCCGTCTCCCACTTCGCGCCGCGTCGCGTCGCGGTCCTGATCGGGTACGTCGTCGACCTCCTGGCCGCCGTGCCGTCGGTCGTCTACGGCCTGTGGGGCATCCTCGTCCTCGGTCCGCGCCTGATCCCGGTGTACGCCTGGCTGTCCACGCACGCGAGCTGGATCCCGTTCTTCGGCGGGACGCCGTCGAACACCGGCCGCACCATCCTGACCGCCTCGATCGTGCTGGCGATCATGATCATCCCGATCATCACCGCGATCACCCGCGAGATCTTCAGCCAGACACCACGGCTCAACGAGGAAGCTGCCCTGGCCCTGGGCGCCACCCGCTGGGAGATGGTCCGCCTCGCGGTGCTGCCGTACGGCCGCTCGGGCATCGTCTCGGCCGCCATGCTGGGTCTGGGTCGGGCGCTCGGCGAGACCATGGCAGTGGCCCTCGTGCTCTCGGCCAGCGGCGTGGTGACCTTCCACCTGATCTCCTCGACCAACCCGTCGACGATCGCGGCGAACATCGCCCTCACGTTCGCCGATGCCTCCGGGGTCCAGCGCAACGCGCTGATCGCCTCGGGCCTGGTGCTCTTCCTGATCACGTTCATCGTCCACTTCAGCGCCCGGGCGATCGTGGCCCGCAGCGAGCCGGGGAGCAAGTGATGACCGACCTCGACACCGCACCGCACACGGCCGTGGCCCTGCGCGGCGGCCACCTGCCCAGGTACGCTCCGGCGATCGCAGGCATCGTCGCGATCGCGGCCGGCGCCCTGATCGGCATCACCGTGCACTGGAACCTCGCCGGGATCGCGATCCTGGCTGCGCTGCTCTACATAGTCGGACTCACGATCTGGTCGCGACTGGTCGAGAACGCGCGACGCGCGACCGATCGCCTGGTGACCGCACTCGTCTGGGTCGCCCTCTCGCTGGCCTTCATCCCGCTGTTCTCGCTGCTCTACGAAACCGTCTCGAAGGGTGCCGGAGCGATCAACGGCAAGTTCCTGACCTGGACGATGCGCAACGTGATCGACGCACCCGGCGGCATCTACCACGCGATCGTCGGCACGCTGCTGATCACCCTGGCGGCGACTGTGATCGCCGTGCCCGTCGGCCTGCTGTCGGCTATCTACCTGGTCGAGTACGGCGGCCCGTCCCGGCTGGCCCGCTGGATCCGGTTCCTCGTCGACGTGATGACCGGCATCCCCTCCATCGTGGCCGGCCTGTTCGCCTACGCGCTGTTCTCGCTGATCATCGGCCCGGGAACCCAGTTCGGCATCGGCGGCGGTGTCGCCCTGTCGCTGCTGATGATCCCGATCGTGGTGCGCTCGACCGAGGAGATGCTCAAGCTGGTTCCGCACGACCTGCGCGAGGCGTCGTACGCCCTGGGCGTGCCGAAGTGGAAGACGATCGTCAAGGTGGTGCTGCCGACCGCGATGGCCGGGATCATCACCGGAGTGACCCTGGCGATCGCCCGTGTCATCGGTGAGACCGCACCACTGCTGATCATCTGCGGCAGCACGGACTCCCTGAACACCAACCTGTTCCACGGACAGATGGCGAGCCTGCCGGTGTTCATCTACACCAGCTACACCCAGGCCGGCGCCAACCCCGAGATCCTGCAGAACATGGCCTGGGGCGCGGCTCTGGTGCTGATCGTCATCGTGATGGTGCTGAACATCCTGGCGCGGGTCGCCGGGCGTTTCTTCGCACCCAAGACCGGACATTGAGGAACGACATGGCCAAGAGCATCGACGTCTCTGACCTGAACATCTACTACGGCGACTTCCTCGCGGTGGAGAACGTCAACATGACGGTCACCGCCCGGTCGGTGACCGCCCTGATCGGCCCGTCCGGTTGCGGGAAGTCCACCTTCCTGCGGACCCTGAACCGGATGCACGAAGTGATCCCCGGCGCCCGCGTGCAGGGCAAGGTCCTCGTCGACGGCCAGTCGCTCTACGACCCCCAGGTGGACCCGGTGGAGGTACGCCGCATGGTCGGCATGGTCTTCCAGCGTCCCAACCCGTTCCCGACGATGTCGATCTACGAGAACGTGCTGGCCGGACTGCGGCTGAACAACAAGCGGCTCTCCAAGTCCGACGCCGACACGGTCGTGGAGCGCTCTCTGCAGGGCGCGAACCTCTGGAACGAGGTCAAGGAGCGGCTCAACAAGCCGGGCATGAGCCTGTCCGGTGGTCAGCAGCAGCGCCTGTGCATCGCCCGCGCGATCGCTGTCGAGCCGCAGGTGCTGCTGATGGACGAACCCTGCTCGGCCCTGGACCCGATCTCGACCTCGGCCGTGGAGGACCTCATCCACGAGCTCAAGGAGCAGTACACGATCGTCATCGTCACCCACAACATGCAGCAGGCCGCCCGGGTCTCGGAGGACACCGCGTTCTTCAACCTCTCGGCCGCCGGCAAGCCCGGCCGCCTGGTCGAGATGAACCCGACCAAGAAGATCTTCAGCGTCCCGGACGAAGAGGCCACCGAGGCCTACATCTCTGGTCGCTTCGGGTAGTCGGAACCGTCGTACCGGTAGTCCGGAGCAAGAAGCACGTCCGGTCGGCACTGAACTGGTGCCTCTCGCTCCGGACTACCTCGTCGCGGGGTCAGGGCAGCCGGAAGACGTGCCGCATCACGACGTAGCAGAGTGCTGCGGCGGCGCCGGCTGCCGGGAAGGTCAGCAGCCATGCCACCAGGATGGAGCGCGCGACTCCCCACCTGACGGCCGAGAACCGCTTGGTCGCCCCGGCGCCCATGATCGCCGAGGTGATCGTGTGCGTCGTCGAGATCGGCGCCTGCCAGATGTACGCCGTGGCGTAGAGCACCGAGGCGCCGACGGCTTCGGCGGAGAACCCGCGGGCAGGGTCGAGATCGATGATCTTGCGTCCCAGCGTGCGCATGATCCGCCAGCCGCCCGAGTAGGTGCCCAGCGAGATGGCTGCTGCCGAGCAGATCACGATCCACAACGGGAGCGAGTCGGTCGAACTGGCATGCCCGCTGATGACCAGGGACAGGAAGATCACGCCC
Source organism: Marmoricola sp. (assembly GCF_025965215.1). Taxonomy (GTDB): domain Bacteria; phylum Actinomycetota; class Actinomycetes; order Propionibacteriales; family Nocardioidaceae; genus Marmoricola. Next base: position 13,857 of record NZ_JAOPXI010000026.1, on the reverse strand, counting down.
ATCGTCTTCTGCGCGTCCTGGAGTCCGTGACCCAGTGCGAGAGCCGAGGCCGAGACGGTCTGCATCAGCCGGAACCCCCGGAAGACCCGATGCGGGTTGCGCCTGCGGAAGATCCACATGATCGCGAGCATCATCGCGAACGCCAGCAGGAAGCCGACCAGTGGTGAGGCGACCATCGGGACGACGACCTTGTCCGTGATCGTGTGCCAGTGCACGCTCGCGCCGGCGACGAGCGCAGCACCGACCAGCCCGCCGATCAGCGCGTGCGTCGAGGACGACGGCAGCCCGAAGTACCAGGTCACCAGGTTCCATCCGATCGCCCCGACCAGCCCGGCGAGCACGATCACCAGCCCGTGATTCGGGGACAGCTCCTGGGTGCTGATCACGTCGCTGACGGTGTGTGCGACCTTCTGGCCGAGCAACGCACCGACGAAGTTCATCACCGCGGCCAGGATCAGCGCGATGCGAGGGGTCAGCGCCCGGGTCGAGATCGAGGTCGCGATCGCGTTGGCGGCGTCGTGGAAACCGTTCGTGTAGTCGAAGGTGAGCGCGACGGCGACCACTGCCACCACGATGGCAAGGGTCACCGCTCAGGACTCCTTGACGTGGATCTGCTCGATGATGTTGGCGACCTTCTCGAAGGCGTCGATCGCCTGTTCCAGGGACTCCACGATGTCCTTCAGCTTCAGCACCTCCAGCGCCTCGTACTGGCCGCTGAAGAGCTTCGCCAGGATCCGCCGGAAGCTCTTGTCGCCGGTGTTCTCCAGGCGGTTGATCTCGATCCAGTACTCCTCCAGGTCCTTCATGCTCTGGAGTCGCGGCATCGAGTCAGCAGTGAGCTCGGCGCAGCGCTGGATGACCTCGATCTGCTCGGTGACCCCGGACGGCAGGACCTCGACCTCGTAGAGGACGACGAGGTCCACGGCCTCCTCCATGAAGTCCATGACGTCATCGAGCGCCGAGGACAGCGCATAGATGTCCTCGCGGTCGAAGGGGGTGACGAAGGTGCTGTTGACCCGCCGGACGATCTCGTGGGTGGTCTCGTCGGCCTGGTGCTCGGCCTCGCGCATCCGGACGCCGAGGGCAGCGCGATCGGTGCCCTCGTCCAGCAGCTCGGCGAGCAGTCCGGCGCCGTCGACCAGGTGCCCGGCCTGATTCGCGAGCAACGTGTAGAAAGCCGTGTCGACCGGCTTGAACCTCAACGCCACGGTGAACTCCTGGAGAGCAGCATCAGAACGGCACACATGCTAGGCGCTGATCATGGCGGTCACACAGGCCGGGCGCCAACGGCAGCAGCCCACGGCGTGCCGGGCGTACGGCGCCGGCGTCGCTTCACGGGTCACGAAACGGGCACTCAGCGCAGACCGAGAAGCCGGTCGATCTCGTCCGGGGCCAGCGGCCCCTCGGACTGGTTGGCGGCGGCGATCAGCGTCGTGGTGAGTTCGACCTCGTGCAGAAGGTCACTGTCCTCGAGCTCGATGTCGAACGGATCTCCGGACACGCCCCATCTCCCTTGCCCACCGTCTCGTGGGCGGTCCGCCCACGAGACGTTCTTACACCCAATTGCCTGAGGGCTCCGACCGAATGGTCGAAGCCCCCAGGACTGTGAAGCTCTCGTGATCAGAGAGGGCGAACGTTCTCCGCCTGCGGGCCCTTCGGGCCCTGCGTGACGTCGAACTCGACCTTCTGGTTCTCGTCGAGCGACTTGTAGCCATTGGACTGAATGGCCGAGTAGTGGACGAAGACGTCGTCGCCGCCGTCTTCCTGGGCGATGAAGCCGAAGCCCTTCTCGGCATTGAACCACTTAACGGTGCCCTGAGCCATGCTGGTAATTCTCCTTATCGGGGGCGAGAGACGACCACTTCGGACGCCTCTTCACAGATGCGGTGATACGTCGTCCCGCCTCGCAAAGAGAAGAAACGCCGTTGGATCACAAACTCCAACCGCGTTGGTTTAACCGCTGGAACTTGCACCTGCATGCCCGACACTACCAAGAAGGGGCGTTCTGTCACCCTCCGGGAGCAACAGATCTGAAGTCGTTGGCACAACGTTGTCCCGGCGTTTGCGTGCGCTTCCCGCTGGCGCGTGCCCATTAGGCTGGTGGATCGTTGGGCTTGTACCCGGACCGAGTGCGACAATTGGTTGCGAACTGCGGCAATCGAAGCGCAAACATGCAAGGGTTCGGGTGGCAGGCAGTACCGCCCGTAGGGGTGGACCAGGGAAGGGGTTGGTCGTGGCCGAGGGTCGCCGCGCAGGCTCTGTTCACCCCGAACAGGATCCCGCCCTCTCCGCCGACGAGGACGTCATCGACCCGCTGCGCATCGCCTCGGACGGCTTCGTGGCGCCGGATCCCGATGCGCCCGCCCAGGCCCCGTTCGCCGGGATGGGCGAGGAGTCCGCGAACGACCCGCTGTCGGTCATGAACACCGCGATGGACAGCGAGGAGCCAGGCGGTGACGAGGCGCCGAGACGCGGGCTGTTCCGGCGCGGACGGAACAAGGACGTCCCGGCCAAGCCCTCGGCGTTCGTACCCGCCACCGATTTCGACGTCGTCGCTCCCGAGACCGTCGCCCAGCTCGCGGCCGACGAGGACGCCCAGCGCGATGCCGAGTCCGCTCCCGACGCCGAGTCCGAGGTCGCGTCGCCCCGGGTGACCACCTGGGCCGACGACCTGGCCGACGACACGTTCGCGATGGAGCCGTGGGCCACCGGCGAGATCCCCGCGATCCGCGATCTGCCGTCCGACCCGCAAAGCCCAGAACACACCGCGGACCAGTCCGAGTCACGGTTGCGTCGTCGTGGTCGGCGCCGCAAGGAAGGCGACGCGGCAACCCCGACCACGTTCGAGCCTTCCACCGTCGCCGGAGCGCCGATCGGGGCCGCCGAACCCCTCTCGGCGCCAGCATTCCTGGGCAACTACCTGGACGAGACGGCCGACAGGCCGCCCGCCACGGCCCAGCGCATCGAGGAACCGGTCCCCGACGAGCATGTCGACGAGGTTGTGCCGGACCAGGCCGTGCCAGGCGAGGACGAGGAACGCTCCCGACTGGACCGGGAACGCGCCGAAGCCGAGGCCACCGAGCAGGCGAGGCTGGCTGCGCAGGCGGTGGAGGACTCCCGCCTCGCGGCTGAACGCGACGAGCAGCAGCGACTGCACGAGGAGCGCGCACGCGCCGAGGACGCCGAGGCCGCCCGACTGGGCGCACAGCGACAGGCCGCCGAGGACGCAGAGCGCGACCGGGTGCAAGCCGAAGCGGCCGAAGCTGCACGCCTGGCCGCCGAGCGTCAGGCCGCCGACGACGCCGAGGCAGCACGCCTGGCCGCCGAGGCACAGGCCGCGGCGGAGGTCGAGGCGGCGCGGATCGCGACCGAGCAGGCTGTCGCCGACCAGCTCGAGGCCGAGCGCCTTGAGGCCGAGCGAGTCGAACAAGCCCGGATCACTGCGGAAGCAGAACGCATCGCGGCTGCCGCTGCTGCTGCCGAGCAGGCCGAACGGGACCGGATCGCGGCCGAGAAGGCCGAGATCGAGCGCCTGGCCGCCGAACGGGCCGAAGCCGAGCGCGCCGAGGCTGAGCGGGTCGAGGCCGAGCGTGTCGCTGCTGAGGAGGCTGTCCGCGCCGAGGCTGAGCGGATCGCCGCCGAGCGCGCCGAAGCCGAGCGAATTGCCCGCGAGAAGGCCGAGCGTGAGCGGCTGGCTGCCGAGGAAGCCGAGCGGCAGCGCCTGATCGCGATCCGCGAGGCTGCCCAGCGTCGCGAGGCAGCCCGGCTCGCGGCCCTGAAGGCCGAGGAGGAGCGCCGCGCAGCCGAAGAGGTCGAGCGCGTCCGGATCGAGAAGGAACGCCTCGAACGCGCCCGGCAAGAGGCCATCCAGCGCGAGAAGGAGCGCCGGGCGGCGCTCCAGGCCGAGCAGGAGCGGATCGCTGCCGAGAAGGCCGAAGCCGAGCGCCTGGAAGCCGAGCGCGCCGAGGCCGAGCGGGCCGAGCAGCAGCGGGCCGACCAAGCGCGGCGCGCGGCGATCAAGGCTGAAGAGGTCAGGTTGCTCGCTGAAGCCGCCGAAGCCGGCCGTCTGGAGACCGAGCGAGCTGCGGCCCAGCAGGCCGAGGAGGACCGGCTCGCTGCCCTGCTCGTCGCCGAGGTCGAGGCCCACGACGCCTGGCTCGCCAGCGAGGCGGCAGAAGGTCTGCGCATCGAGACCGAGCGGCTGACGGCTCAGGAAGCCGAGGCCGGGCGCCTTGAGGGACTGCACCTCGCCGAGGTGAAGGCCGAGAAGGCCCGGCTGACCGCCGAGGCGCGCGAAGCGAAGCGGATCGAGACCGATCGGGTCGCCGCGCAGCAGGCCGAGGCCCAACGACTCGAGGCTGTCCGGGTCGCAGCGGTGGCCGCCGAGAACGCCCGCCTGGCCGCCGAGCGCGCCGAAGCACGGCGCCTCGAGCACGAGCGTGTTGCCGCCCAGGCTGCTGAGGCCGAGCGCCTCGAGGTCATCCGGGTCGAGAACGAGCGCCTGGAAGCCGAGCGAGTCGAGGCCGAGCGGCTGGCCGCCGAGAAGGCCGCCGCCGAGAAGGCCGAGGCCGATCGTCTCGAGGCCGAGCGGCTCGAGGCCGAGCGCCTCGCTGCCATGAAGGCCGAGGAAGAGCGGCTGGCCGCCGAGAAGGCCGAGCTGGAGCGCCTGGAAGCCGAGCGTGCCGCTGCGCAGCTCGCCGAGGCTGCGCGCCTGGAGTTCGAGCGACTGGCTGCCGAGGAGGCCGAGCGCCAGCGGATCGCTGCGGAGAAGGCCGAGAAGCGCAGGCTGGCCGCCGAACTGGCCGAGGCCACCCGCCTGGAGAACGATCGCGTCGAGGCCCAGCAGGCCGAGGCCGAGCGCCTGGAGGCCGTCCGGATCGAGGGCGAGCGCCTGGCCGCCGAGAAGGCCGAGCGGGACCGGATCGAGGCGGAGGAGGCCGAGGCCGCACGCCTCGCGGCCGAACGAGCAGCCGCTGAGCAGGCCGAGGCCGATCGGCTGGCAGCCATCCAGGCCGAGCAGGAGCGGGCCGAGGCAGAGCGCATCGAGAACGAGCGGCTGGCAGCCGAGAAGGCTGCGGCTGAGAAGGCAGAGGCCGACCGGATCGCCGCCGAGGAGGCCGAGGCGGCACGTCTCGCCGTGATCGCGGCACGCCGCGACGCCGCCCTGCGGGAGAAGGAGCGCATCGCCGCCGAGCAGGCTGAAGCCGAACAGCTCGCCGCGGCCGAGCGCGACCGGCGCCGTCAGGTCGCGATGGCCGAGCAGCAGACCAGGATCGCCGCCCAGCGCGCCGAGAAGGAGCGCATCGCTGCCGAGCGCGCCGAGTGGGAACGTCAGGCCGCCGAGCGTGCCGCACGGGCAAAGCCGGCGGTGGCCCCCGGACGCGGTGCCGCCACGGCCGCTCTCGCCGACATCACCGGCGTACCGGCCCCGACACCGGCCAAGGCATTCACGGCTGCCGCATCGGCAGCGCCCGCACCGGTGGTGCACCATCGGGTCTCCGACGCCGTAGCGGAGGCCGCCGAGTCCGCCGAGCCGACCGACCCGGCCCTGGCTGCGGACCTGGTCGAGGAGCCGTACGTCGAGGAGTACGTCGAACCTGCGGGGCACGTCGAACCCGAGGCAGACGCCACGCCCGAGACTGCCCCAGAGACAGGCTCAGAGACAGCCCCAGAGACAGCCTCAGAGACTGCCCCAGCGGAGCCGGTCGCCGAAGCGCTGGTCGAGGCTCCCACCGCCCTGGTCACCCCGCCTGCCGAGCCGGTCGTCGAACCGGTGGCGGACCCCGCCGCCACCGTGGTCGCGGCACCGCTGCCGAAGGTCGGCGAGAAGGCCAGTGCCAAGAGCAAGGGCAAGGACAAGGACCTCGGTACGCCGCTCAAGGCCACCGACCCGGTCCCGAGGTTCGTCGAGTTCCGTCCCGGAAACGCGCTGCGCTACCTGTTCGGGTCCCTGTTCACGGTGTTCGCCGTCGCAGCAGTGATCACCATCTTCTGGGCTGTCTCCTCGGGCGGTTCGAAGGCGGTCTTCGCCGCAGCCGGTCTCACCCTGCTCGCGATGGGTTCGTGGTGGGCCTTGTTGAACTGGGTTCCGGCGATCGTCTCGATCAGCAACGGCATCCTTGAGATCTCCCGAGGCTCGCACTCCGACAGCTGGGACCTGCGCAGCTCCGGGACCGAGATCGCAATGTCGGACAAGACCACGTCCCGCTCTTGGAAGGCGGTCCTGACGACGCCGGCCGGCAAGCACCACACCATCACGGCAGCGGCAGTCGACCCCGAGCAGTTCGTCCAGATCGTCGAGCACTACCGCTCGAACGCCTGACGGCAGCTCACCCCAGCGCGAACGCGACTGCCGCCTCGGCGTGCAGCCGGGTCGTCGCCAAGAGCGTTACCGGGCTGTCGTCGGGCCTGACGAGCAACTCGATCTCGGTACAGCCGAGGATCACCCCTTCGCACCCTGCCTCGACGAGACGACCGATCACCGCGGCGTAGGCCTGCCGCGACCGGTCAGTGACGATGCCGAGGCACAGCTCGTCGTAGATCACGCGGTGCACGAGGGCGCGGTCCTCGTCGTTAGGAACGACGACGTCCAGCCCGTAGCCAGCCAGCCGGTCCCGGTAGAAGTCCTGCTCCATCGTGAAGGCGGTGCCGAGCAGCCCGACCGTCGTCAGCCCGGCCGTGATAGCCGCCCGTGCCGTGGCGTCGGCAAGGTGCAGGAACGGGACGGCGAGGGCGGACTCGATCGCGTCCGCGACCTTGTGCATCGTGTTGGTGCACAGCACGACGACCTGGGCACCGGCCGCCTGCAGCTGCAGGGCAGCCTCGGCCAGCAGCTCGCCGGCCTCGTCCCAGCGCCCTTCGGACTGGAGAACCTCGATCTCGGCGAAGTCCACCGACAGCAGGACACAGTCCGCCGAGTGCAACCCGCCCAGGCGTTCCCTGACCAGTTCGTTGAGCAGTCGGTAGTACTCCGCGCTGCTCTCCCAGCTCATCCCGCCCAGCAGGCCGATCCGTAGCATGTGCCCACCTTCGCACGCGTCGCCCGGGCGTGAGCAACGTCCGCGGGTGCGCCATACTTCGGTGCGGACGACGCCTGCGCATCGTCCTGGGCCTCTAGCTCAATTGGCAGAGCAGCGGACTTTTAATCCGCGGGTTCCGGGTTCGATCCCCGGGGGGCCCACCAGTGGTCCTTCCCACGTCAATGGCCCGCGACCTCGAGGCCGCGGGCCATTGACCAGACGGGCTTGCCCAGCGATCTGACTACTTGATCACCGCGAGGTCGAAGTCACTGTTCGCAGGGTTTCCTGTCGCGTCGAAGCAGAGCACTGTCGCGGTGGTCGAGTCCCAACCGCCTGACTTGCACTCGACTGCGCCACCGCCGTACGCGGTGACCTGGACATTGCCCGGGTAGAAGACCAGGCCGACGAAGTCCACCGAATAGACCCCGACCGCGCTCCGGGTGAGGTTGATGGCCCCACCCGCGCTGTTGTACGCGTAGGCGTTGCCGGGTGCCCCGATATTCACCGGCGTGTTGAGCGCCGCGGCTGCGTCATTGTTCCAGACGTAGCCCTGGACCAAACCGACCGGGCCGGTGGTGAAGGCGCCGTGACCGACGCTGTGGGCCTTGATGTTGCCACCGGTCAGGGTGCCGCCCGCCACCTTCGATCCGGTGATCGTTCCGCTGTGGATGTCGACGCCGTGAACTGCTCCGTTGATGATCTGGGGCGAGCCGACCGAGTTCCTGGGAAGGGTGAGCGCCGCTGCCGTCGCCGCCCCTCCACCGCCGATCGCGATGACCAGGGCCAGCGTGCTGGCCACGTTTGCATAGCTGAATCGGGACTTGCTTTTGAGCACCATCTTGTTCCTCCCGGACGTTGGTTGCTGCAGGTCTTCGCATTGAACCAACGGCCGCGCCGCCGGGGCAATAGTCCAACCACGCTGCTTGAACTTGCCATTGCGCGCTGGTTGGATCACAAGCCTCACCCCAGCAACGGGAGGCCTGCGCCGATGAAGCCCGACCATGAACTCCTCATCGTCGGAGGCGGCTTCTCCGGGATCGGGGCGGCGATCATGCTCGACAAGGCCGGCTTCAGCGACTACCTGATCCTCGAGGAGGGCGACGGGGTCGGGGGCGCGTGGCACTGGAACACCTATCCCGGCGTGGCGGTCGACATCCCGTCCTTCAGCTACCAGTTCTCGTTCGAGAAGAGCAGCCGGTGGAGCCGCGTCTACGCACCGGGGACAGAGCTCAAGGGGTACGCGGAGCACTGCGTGGACAAGTACGGGCTGCGGGACCGGATCAGGCTCGACAGCGAGGTGGTCGGTACGACGTACGACGATGACACCTGCGTGTGGACGGTCACGCTCTCGAACGGTGACGTGCTGACCACCCGCTTCGTCGTGAACGCGACTGGCGTGCTGACCCGACCCAAGCCGGTGGACATTGCCGGGATCGAGTCGTTCGGCGGTGAGACCCTGCATACCGCCCGGTGGGACCACGACGTCGACCTGCGCGGCAAGCGTGTGGCGGTGATCGGGACGGGTGCTTCGGCCGTTCAGCTGATCCCGGCCATCGCCGAGGAGGTCGAGCACCTCACCGTCTTCCAGCGGACTGCGGTCTGGTGCCTTCCGAAGCCTGACGCAGCGATCTCGGGCCGGGCCCGCACGATCCTGGCCACCGTCCCGGGCGCCAAGCGCCTGCTCCGGTTGGTGAGCCAGACCTACGTCGAGCTCGCCTTCACGCTCGCGGCGCACTTCCACCACCCGCTGCACCTGGCGACCCAGGGGCAGAAGTTCGCCCTCAAGGCTCTCAAGGACCAGGTCACCGATCCCGTCGTACGGGACAAGCTGACTCCGAGGTACGCCGTGGGCTGCAAGCGCCCTACCTTCCACAACTCCTACCTGTCGACCTTCAACCGGGACGACGTCTACCTCGAGACCGACTCGATAGCCGAGATCACCCCGACGGGCATCCGCACGACCACCGGTACCGACCACTCCCTTGACGTCCTGGTGCTCGCGACCGGGTTCAAGGTCTTCGAGCGCGACAACATGCCAGGCTTCGGATGCGTCAGCCGCGGGGTCGACCTAGGTGAGTGGTGGGCCGAGAACCGTGCCCAGGCCTACGAGGGCGTCAGCGTGCCCGGATGGCCGAATCTGTTCTCGATCCTCGGGCCTTACGGTTACAACGGAGCGTCGTACTTCAACCTGATCGAGACCCAGATGGCCCACATCATCCGGTGCCTGAGTGAGGCCCGGAAGCGCGGCGCGTCAGCGATCGAGGTCAAGCAGCAGGCCAACGACCGCTACTTCGCATCCATGCTCGCCCGCCGACCCCGGCAGGTGTTCACCGAGGAGTCCTGCAGCCTGGCCAACAGCTACTACTTCGACGAGCACGGCGACACCCCGTTCCGGGCCAGTACGACGCTCGAGACGATGTGGAAGGCCGGGCACTTCCCGATCGACGACTACGAGTTCGCGGCGGTCTGATCCCGGACCACACCGAGTGCACAGCGTCCCGCCAGCCTGCCGCCAGCCGGCCCGGCCAACCTCGAGGAAGACCACCCGACCGGGCGGTCACCGAGGAGAGGGACACACATGAACAAGATCAGCCGGACCACACGCCTCGCGGCCGGCAGTGCGCTCGTCATGGCCGGCGCCGGGGTCGGAGCCGCGGTGAGCACGACGAGCTCGGCCTCAGCCGAGGGCACCGCGTCAACCGGGTCCTCAACGAGCAGCACGGGCACGGCCGCGAAGGAGGCGCCCGATCCGACCAAGCCGATGCGCTCGGACGAGAAGCTGCTCACCGGCACCACCGTCACCAAGGTCCGCGACCTGGCACTGGCGAAGTACCCGGGTGCGACCGTCCAACGGGTCGAGACCGACTCGGACGGTGTCTACGAGGCGCACATCGTCACCAGGACCGGTGCCCTCGTCACCGTGAAGGTGGGCAGCGACTTCACGGTCACCGGAGTCCAGATCGGCGGACTGGGTGGGCCGGGCGGCGCTCGCGGTGGCGGCGACCATGACGGAGACGCGCCGGCCCTGGGCGGCACGCCGTCGACGGGCGCGCAGCCGCCGGCCGCCTGAGGTCTCCGCGGTGGCTGAGGAGGTCGTCGTGCGGCCCTCCTCAACCACCGAGGTCAGGTCGGCGTGCGAGGTCGGGGTGGGCCCGGCCGCTGACCAGCGGCAGGTCGACGAAGGTGACGATGCCGGGCTCGGCCGCACAGACGTAGGGGATCGAGTTCACGCAGTGGGCCGCAGTCACCACGATGCCGGGGTTGCGTTCCAGGCCGGCGGCAACCGTGCTCGGGTGCCAGCCGTGGATCATCACCATGCAGTCGGGGTCACCCTTCACCTCGACCTCGAAGCGCTTGCCCTCAGGACCGAACTCCCACGGCGGGTCGAGGTGCTCATCGCCCATCAGCCAGTTCACCGCGACGCGGACGACCTTGGTGTCGCCGACGAACGCCTCCCAGGCGAACTGCTGGGCGGCGACCTGGCCGGGCTCGATGACTCCGATCGGTGAGTCGATCGGCGCCGTCGCCACCGCTACCTCGCGGCTGCTGCGGATCTCGGCGTCGGCGAACCCGAGGGTGTCCAGGCACATCTGCACCGACTGGCGAAAACCGTTGTCGAGCAGGGCCAACATGGGGCCGTTCATCGCCTCCTCCGGCGTACCGCCGAAGCCCATCAGGTGCCGCACGACGTCGGGGGCGTTGTAGGTACGGATGTCGGAGTACTCCTCACCCCGCACGAAGGTGATCGCCGAGGACAGCCCCGCGAAGAACAACGGCTGCTGCTCGGTCGCACCGCCGGGGTCGATGCCCGTGCCGTGCAGGGTGACACCACCGGCCAGGCAGTGCGGCTCCATCCGGGACCGTTCCTCCGCGGTCGGCCAGAACCAACCCAGCGGGGTGACGACGTTCTTGCCCGACTTCAGCAGCGCCGCGACCTCCTTGGGGTTCGGCATCAGCGGCGAGTAGAGGACGCAGTCGGCGTCGAGAGCGAGGATCTCCTCGATGCTGTCGGTCGCCGTGACCCCGATCGGGTCACCCCCGATGATCTCGCCGACGTCCTTGCCGGCCTTCTCGGGCGAGTGCACCCAGCAGCCGACGAGCTCGAGGTCGGGGTGCAGCAGGATCTGCCCGATCGCGGCCCGGCCGACCCCGCCGGTGGCCCACTGGATCACGCGCAACGCCATCAGAACTCCTTAGAGCTGTCGGTACCTGAGCCTGTCGAAGGTAGAACACGTTCTAGCACACGGGCGGCTTTCGAGACAGGCCGTGCCGGCCTTCCGCAACGACCGTGGCAGGGCTCAACCGGCGTGCGACGCGACCAGCTCGCTGAGCGCGTCCAGGCACCGCAGGTCCGTGGTCGCCGGCACGAGGATGAACTCGTCGCAGCCGGCAGCTGCTGCTCCGTCGAGCACCTCACCCAGGATCGCGGGCGTCGCAGCCCTCGCCGTACGGCCGATGGCCGCCGACAGCTCAGTACCCAGGAACCCGAGGTAGCGGGCAGTGAACGCCTCCAGTACGTCGGGTGCGTCCGGTACGCCGAGGGCGACGAAGCAGCCGCTGACCTTGCGCGGCGCGTCCGTGCGCCCGGCTTCGCGCCAGCAGTTCTCGGCCAGCTCGTTGGTCCGGAGGATCTCGGAACGGTCCCCGGGGATGCTGAAGGCGCTGATCCCATCGGCCCACTGCGCGGCGCGACGCATCGCCTTGGGGCCCATGGCGCCGGCCAGGATCCTGGGTCCACCGGGCTGGACGCACGCCGGCCCGACCGGATCCGCACCCGCGAACGGAGGTCGCCCGGCCAGCAGGGCCTTCAGCTCGATCACGTTCTCGTCCAGTCGCTGGTGGCGCGCGCCGAACTCGCTGTCCAGCGCGCGGTAGTCGTGCTCGCGACCGCCCACACCGACGGCGACCTCGAGCCGTCCGCCCGAGAGCTGGTCCAGGGTCCCGATCTGCTGGGCGACCATCGCCATCCGGTGCTGCGGCAGCACCCAGAGGTTCGCCAGCACGCGGACGCGGGTGGTCACGGCTGCACACGCACCGAGTGACGCCACCATCTCCGGGTTCGAGAACGTGACCCGTTCGCCGGCGGACACGCTCGAGAACGGGCCGGCGTCGATGCCCCTGGCCCAGTCGAGGGTCGTGCCCGGCCCGTAGCAGGGTGCCATCTGCGGAAGTGCGACGCCGATCTCCATGTGCCGACCTTCTCAGATGAGGTCGGCGTGCTCAGCCTCACGTCGCCAGAAACTGGAACTCGTTCTAGTGTGAGGCCCATGAGCCAACCCCCGTTCGAGTACCGGACCGTCGCCATGACCGACGAGGAGTTCGCCGACGAACAGGCGGTGTACGGCGGTCTCACCCAGGCGCTCCGACGGCTCGGCGAGGTCAGCCTTCGCACCACCGTCGACCACGACACGGTCATCGCCGCGACTCGTCAGGTCGAGGAGCTGACCGCTCGCCTCGAGGCCGAGATGATCCCCGGCAACTTCGGCGTCGTGGTCACGACCAGCGGACACGTCCGGGGCTACGGCAACGCCGTGGTCGGCATGCGCAACCCGATCGCGCCCCCGCTGAAGATCGTGCAGGACCGGGTCAAGGGCGGCGCCCGATCGGAGTTCTTCCTCAACGCGCTCTACGAAGGCCCTCCGGGCAAGGTCCACGGCGGGGTGCTCGCTCTGGTGCTCGACCAGATCTTCGGCGAGGCCGCCGCAGCCGGCGGGACTCCGGGGATGACCGGGACCCTGACCCTGCGCTACCGCAGGCCGACAGCGCTGGGCGCCTGCTCGGCCGAGGCATGGGTGGCCTCGGCCGCTGGCATCAAGACCATCGTGAAGGGCTGGCTGAAGGACGCCGACGGCGAGGTCACCGTCGAAGCCGAAGGTCTGTTCATCCTGCCGCGCTGGGCCCGGGAGCAGCTGGCTGCCAGTGGAGAGACCCCGCCGCAGTACGAGTGAGGACGCGTCAGCGGCTTCACTCATCGGTCATCGAGCAGCGAGCCCCCGAAGCGAGGAACGAGCTTGGCGACCCAGCGCGTCGAGATGGGGTGACGTGCGCGCCTCGGGTGGCGGAGTCAGTCGTGGCGGCCGCGGACGCCGGCGTCGGTGAGTCGTGCCTCTTCGAGCGCCTGGGCCTCGAGCTCCTCGCGACTCCGCTCGGAGCCCGGGGCGCTGACGAGCTCGCGGGCACCACCGTCGAGCCGCTTGAGCGCCTCGCGCGCGAAGATCTGCTGCTCGGTCACGGTCCGCTCGGACCGGTCGTTGCCGATGAAGGTGACGGTCCAGTGCAACAGTGCGGTGACCTGGTTCTTGAAGCCGGTGATGTAGAAGAGGTGCACCGCCAGCCACATCAGCCAGGCGACGAAGCCGGACAGGCGCAGCTTGCCGACGGTCGCGACCGCGCTGAACCGCGAGATCGTGGCCATGCTGCCCTTGTCGAAGTAGTGGAAACCCGCCTGCGGCGCCTTGTTGCGCAGCCGCCCGTCGATCTCGCGAGCGGCGTACTGGGCTCCTTGGATCGCGACCTGCGCGACACCCGGCAGGTTGTCGAGCGCGACCATGTCGCCGACGACGAACACCTCGGGGTGCCCAGGCAGCGTCAGGTCCGGGTTGACCGAGATCCGGCCGGCCCGATCGAGTGCGGCCCCGGTCTGGTCGGCCAGGATCCGCCCGAGCGGGCTGGCCTGAACGCCAGCGGCCCACACCTTGGTGACTGCCTCGATCCGACGACGCGTGCCGTCGCGGTCCTGTACCTCCAGGCCGCGTTCGTCTACCGCGACCACCATCGCGCCCAGCTGCACCTCGACGCCGATCTTCTTGAGCTTGGTCTCGGTCCAGGCGCCGAGCTT
>NZ_JAOPXI010000018.1 GCF_025965215.1 Marmoricola sp. | reverse complement strand
TCGCCGAGGCGATGCGGTCGCTGGTGCTCTACACCGCGTCGTGGCAGGACCAGGTCCAGATCGCCGCGCACAACGGCGAGCGCAACGAGATGGCCGAGCGGATCAACTACCTGCTGCTGCCGATCGTCAAGGGCTACGGCTACGAGCGCTCCTGGGTCCTGCTGGGCACCGAGTCGCTGCAGACCCTCGTCGGCTACGGCTTCCTGCAGGAGTACCCGGTCGAGCAGTACGTGCGCGACGCGAAGATCGACACGCTCTACGAGGGCACCACCGCCATCCAGGGCCAGGACTTCTTCGTCCGCAAGATCGTCAAGGACCAGGCCAAGGCGCTGGGCTACATCAACAACGAGATCGACGCGTTCATCAAGAGCGAGGCCGGCAACGGTCGCCTCAAGGTCGAGCGCGAGCTGCTCGCCAAGGCGCTCGAGGACGGCGGCGCGCTGGTCAACCACATGATCGGCACCCTGATGAGCGCCGACGAGTCGGCCGAGGGCGGCAACATCAAGAACATCTACAAGGTGGGGCTCAACACCTCCCGCCTGCTGATGGTCCTCGGTGACATCGTCTGCGCCTGGCTCCTGCTCCGCGGTGCGGACGTCGCCCTGGAGAAACTCTCGGGCGACGTCTCGGCTGCCGACAAGGCGTTCTACGAGGGCAAGGTGGCCGCGGCGCAGTTCTTCGCCCGCACCAACCTGCCCAGGCTCACTGCCGAGCTGGCGATCGCCGAGGCGACCGACCTCTCGATCATGGAGCTCGACGAAGCCTCGTTCTGACACCTTGGTCTTGTTGCTCGCCGCATCTCGGCAAGCTCGATGACCGTTAAACGGCCGCTTCACCCGTGAGGGTGGGGCGGCCGTCGTCGTTCCCGGTGACCGGGCGCAGCGTCGGCCGCTTCGGCTGCGCTGTCGAGCCCGCAGCTCCGCGCCACTGGCGGTAGAGGAACGGACCCACGAAGCTGACCAGCCAGGTGGCATCGCGACGTACGACGCTCAGCGGCGAGGGGCCCTTGACGTCGATCTCGGCCCAGGAGTGGTCGGAGCCGGGCAGACCCATCACCTCGGCCATGCCGGCCGCGGTCCGGGCATGCCCCTCACTGCTCCCGTGGATCCGGTCGTGGCTCCACATCCGCGGATCGGCGGACAGGCGGGTCCCGAAGAGGTCCAGCATCAGTACGTCGTGCCGCGCGGCCGCCTCGACCAGCCTCGCGTTCAGCTCCTCCTCGCGCGGCCGCAGCCACCCCATCACCGGCAGCATCTGGGCGACGTCGGGGAACGTCATCGACACCACGTCGGAGCCGGCGGCCCGCAGCGCCGCGAAGGTCTGCTCTACCTGGTCGACGGTTTCGTCGAGGTCGTAGTCGTGGCGCAGCAGGTCGTTCATGCCGACGACCACGGCGGCCAGATCCGGCTCGAGCGTCAGCGCCGCAGGGAGCTGGACCTCCAGCACGTGCCGGGCCCGACGGCCACGCACGGCGAGGTTGGCGTAGGTCAGGTCCGGACTGGTCGTGCTGGCGAGCAGCGCTGCGAACCGGTCCGCCCATCCGCGGAGCTCGCCGTTCTCCGCGCGGTCACTGAGTCCCTCGGTCTGGGAGTCACCGAGCGCGACGAACCGCTGGTACGCCGTTGCCATGGCCCGACCCTACTCAGCCGGACAACCCCACCGGCACCAGCTGACGGACCGGCGCCGGCAGCACTCGGACCAGCTCCGGACGCTTGGGCACCCTGCCGACGCCGCCGCCGCGACCGCGCATCTGCCGGACCAGGAACGGGGTCACGAACGTCGCGATCCACCAGAGGTCCAGCCCCACCTCGCGTGGTTCGCGCAGGCCCGGGTGCTCGGTCTGCG
This sequence comes from Marmoricola sp., assembly GCF_025965215.1. Classification (GTDB taxonomy): domain Bacteria; phylum Actinomycetota; class Actinomycetes; order Propionibacteriales; family Nocardioidaceae; genus Marmoricola. The sequence goes on along the minus strand of NZ_JAOPXI010000018.1, from coordinate 33,818 downwards.
ACCACAGGTGGTTCGAGCCCGGCAGCTCCATGAGCTCGGCCATCCCGGCCGCGATCCGGGCGTGACCCTCGCTGCTCCCGTGGATCCGGTCGTGGCTCCACATCCGGGGATCACCCATCAGCGCCAGTCCGCGGAGCTCGAGCACCTCGACGCCCTGGCGCTCGGCGGCTGCGATCAGGCCCTGGTTCAGCTTGCCCTGGCGGGTGTGCAGCCAGCTCAGCACCGGCAGCAGCTGGCCCAGGTCGGGAAAGGTCATGGTCAGGACGCGGCACCCGGTGGCCCGCAGCGCGGCGTACACGGTCTCCATCTGCTCGACGGTCTGGTCCAGGTCGTAGTTGTGCCGGAACAGGTCGTTCATGCCTGCCGAGACGACGGCGAGATCGGGTCGCATTGCCAGCGCTGCGGGCAGCTGACGCTCCAGCACGTGGTGCGTCCGGTAGCCGCGCACCGCGAGGTTCGCGTAGGACAGATCGGGGCTGGTGCTCGAGGCGAGCATCTCGGCCAGGCGGTCGGCCCACCCACGGAAGCCAGTCACCTCGTCGCCGTCGTTGAGACCTTCGGTCTGGGAATCACCGAGTGCCACGAACCGCCGGTACGCGCGTGCCATGACTCTGAAAATATCGACGCGCCCACCGGATCAGATGGGCTCCACGGGAGTGTTGGGTGAACACCGCCTGACACCTTGGGTCGCGCCCACCGGCTGCGCTCAGGCGGCGGGCCGTGCGACGGGACGCGAACCGAGCGCGTCCAGGAAGCTGTCGAGCACCCGGCCGAGAGCCGGTGCCGCATCCGCGTGGATGTTCACCGGCGCCTCGATCGGCGACGGCTCGACCGGAGTCGGCGACTCGATGAACCTGTCCAGGACCAGGTAGCCGTTGACCACGTGACGCGCCTCCATCGACGTCAGCACGGGTCGCAGGGCGTAGTCGAGGGCCAGTGCGTGCGCGGCACTGCCGCCGGTGGCGAGCGGGAGGACCGCCTTGCCGGAGAGACCGAACTGCGGCATCAGGTCCAGCCACGCCTTGAGCAGTCCCGAGAACGCCGCCTTGTAGACCGGGGTCGCCACCACCACGCCGTCGGCAGCCTCGAGCCGGTCGATGGTGTCGCGGATCGCCGGGTCGGCGAAGTCGGCGTGCAGCAGGGCTGCCGGCGGCAGATCCCGTACGGCGAGAAGGTCGACCGTGTGGCCGTGCCCCTCCAGGATGCTGGCGACGTGACCGAGGAGCACCGCGCTGCGCGAGACCTCCATCGGACTGCCGGAGATGCCGAGGATGTGAGCCATGATTTAACTGTACTATTTTGATAGACATTCGCCAAGTCCGGCCCTTCTTCGGGCGCAGGCGCCCACGCGAGGCAGCCTCTAGGCTGCCCCCATGACCGATGAATCCCGCCTGGCCGCGTACGTCGACACGTGGCGAGAGGCGATCGCCGAGTTCGTCGCGCTGGCCCGCGACATCCCCGAGGACCAGTGGGACACGCCCACCGACCTGGAGGGCTGGAGCGTCAAGGACAACGTCGCGCACACCGCTCATCTCGAAGCCGTGCTGGCCGGCTCCCCCGAGGACTCGGTGCAGGTCGCCGAGGCGCCGCACATCAAGAGCCTGACCGGCTACTACACCGAGTCCGGTGTCCTCGCCCGTCGTGGTCGGCCGATGGCCGAGCTCGCCGACGAGATCGAGCAGGCCGTCGCGACGAGATCGGCCGAGCTCGACGCCGACCCGCCACTCGACGCAGACGCCTCGCCGCCGCGCACCCCCGGCGGGGTGCCCTGGAACAACGAGACGCTGCTGGGCAACAGGCCGCTCGACGTCTGGATGCACGAGCAGGACATTCGTCGTGCGATCGGACGGCCGGGCGGCTACGAGGGAGCGCCCGCGTACCACGCCATCACCCGGCTCGCCGCCGGACTACCGATGGTGCTGGGCAAGCGGGTGAGCCCGCCTGCGGGCACCAGCGTGCGGCTCGACGTACCGGACCCGGCGCTGAGCTGGAGTGTGGCCATCGGTGACGACGGCCGGGCCGTCCCGGTCCAGGACCTGACCGACCCGACGGTGCTGATCAGCGTGTCGGCCGAGGACTTCGTGGTGCTTGCCGGCGGCCGGCGCCCGCTCGAGCAGACCTCGCCCACGTTCGTCGGCGATGCCGGGTTGGGCCGCTCGGTGCTGAGCAACCTGCGAGTGACCCCTTGAGTGCTCGCTGGACCCTGGGCGACATGCCCGACCTGACCGGCAAGCGCGTCCTGGTCACCGGTGTCACCGCAGGGATCGGGACCCGGACCGCCCTCGAGCTCGCCCGAGCCGGAGCCGAGGTCGTCCTGGTCGCCCGCTCCGAGGACAAGCTGGCCGGCACCACCGCCCGTTTGCTCGCCGAGGTGCCCACGGCGAAGCTCCACAGCGTCCGGGTCGACCTGGCCGACCTCACCTCGGTACGTCGCGGTGCCGCCGCGGCCGCCGAGCTGGGTCCGATCGACATCCTGATCAACAACGCCGGCGTGATGGCGCTGCCCTACGACCGCACGGTCGACGGCTTCGAGATGCAGTTCGGCACCAACCACCTCGGGCCCTTCCTGCTCACCGGCCTGCTGCTCGGGCAGGTCCTCGAGTCCGGGAACGGACGCGTCGTGGCGGTCGCCTCGCAGGCGCACCGGTTCGCACGACGGGTGCCACTCGATGACCCCCGCACCCTGAACCGGCGGTACTCACGCTGGGGCAGCTACGCAGAGTCGAAGTTGGCCAACCTGATGTTCACCTACGAGCTCGACCGGCGACTCAAGGCCGCCGGGGCTCCCGCCAAGGCGCTGGTCGCGCACCCGGGCTACTCCGCCACCGAGCTCGTCGGCAAGACCGGGTCGTTCGGCGGCTCGATCATGACCGTGGCAACCCGCGTGATCGGGCAGCCGGCAGAGTTCGGAGCCCTCCCGACCCTCATGGCGGCGGTCGCCGATCTCCCCGGGTCGACCTACGTCGGACCACGCGGCCCGGGCCAGCTGAGCGGCTCGCCCACGGTCGTCCAGCCACGACGCAGCCTCGTCCGGGACCCGCAGGCGCAGGCGAAGCTGTGGGCGCTGAGTGAGGACGCTACCGGGATCCGCTACCCGTGAGCTCGCTCCCCGCCTTCCGGCTCCGCCCGATCGTTGCGGCCGACCATGCCGCCGTACTGGCCTGGAACGCGGAGCACGTCGAGCTGCTCTCGCCGCTGGACGCCGACGGTCTGCGAGAGCTGCTCGTGCTCGCCGACCAGGGACTGGTGATCAGCCACGACGGAGCCGACATCGGATTCGTGATCACCTTCGCCGCGGGGTCGGCCTACCGGTCGCCGAACTACCGCTGGTTCTCCGCTCGTCACGAGGCGTTCGGGTACCTCGACCGGATCGTCGTCGATCCCGCGGTACGACGGGCAGGGATCGCGACGCGGGTCTACGACGCCCTCGAAGAACGTGCTCGCGACCTGGGTCCGGTGATGTGCCTCGAGGTCAACCTCGATCCGCCGAACGACGCGTCCCTGGCGTTCCACGCGCGCCGCGGCTACGTCGAGGTCGGGCGCCAGGAGGCCCACGGACATGTCGTCGCCCTGCTGGAGAAGCACCTCACAGCCTGAGCTCGGTAGTCACCGGCGCCAGGGAAGTCGCGTGTTCGTCGGGCCGAGCTCGATGCCCTGGAGAACGGTCTCGTAGATCTCGCCCAGGGCGACGACCTGTTCGGGGCTGAGCTTTCCGAAGACTGCCAGCTTGACGGTTCGCGCGTGGCCCGGAGCCACCTGCGCGAGCTCGTCGATGCCGGCAGCTGTCAGCTGCACGAGGTGGCTGCGGCCGTCCTCGGGATGGTCGGTGCGGGTGACCCAGCCTCGTTTCTCCATCTGCTGGATCACGTAGGTCAGGCGCGTGCGGGTGATGGTCAGCTGGGCGGCGAGATCGGTCATCCGCAGGCACTGATCAGGGGAGTCCGAGAGGACCACCAGGACCGAGAAGTGCTGGTGGGTGATCCCGGACTCCGAGCGGAGCTGCTGCTCGAGGATGTCCTCGACGAGCAGGACCACCGAACGGTAGAGGCGCCAGGTCGTCAACTCCTCAGCCGAGAGCCACGGGTCGTCGTCGGGATTCAGCGGTGAACTCACATCTCTCCCGTCGGTCCGTCCTGGTCTCGTTCCCGAGACGGACCCTACCCCGAGAACGTTCCAACTTTGGAGTTCTTTTGCGTACTCTCAGAGTACTCCAAACTTGGAGTAACGAGGAGTTACAAGTCTCGTAAGTCCTTCGACTCGTTCTTGCCAGGGGGATCCCGCTCGTGTTCACCATGATTGACCGCACCGACCTAGAGCTGCTCGCGGAGGCTCGTGACGGCGACAGCGACGCATTCTCCGAGCTGTACTGCCGACATCGATCGGCGATGTTGGGCGTTGCTCGCCGGCTCGGTGGCCCTGGCCTGGCCGAGGATCTCGTCGCCGAGTCCGTGACGAAGATCTGGCTCAAGCTGCAGCAGGGAGCTGGCCCCCGGACCAACTTTGTCGGCTACGCCAGCGCTGCGATTCGCAACGAGTTCTTCACCGAGGTCCGGCGCGCCCAGCGTCTGAGCCTCGTCGGCGACTGCGAGGACTGGATCCAGATCAGCGACAGCGCCATCGTCGCGCGGACCCCGTCGACGGAGACTTCGGTGCTGCACACCTTCGACGAAACGCGCATTCACCGGGCGATCGATGCCCTGCAGCCGCGTTGGCGCCACGTTCTCGTGCGGATCTACGTCGACGACGCCTCCTGGGAGCAGGTCGCCGCGGAGCTCGGGTTACACGTCAACGCGACCCACCAGCTGGCCTTCCGTGCGCGCCGCGGACTTCGCCGATCACTCGTGAACCAGCCCGAGCCCGTCGTCCGGTCACAGGGGTCTCGTACGATCAGCCGATGACCTCCCCCGGAGCGCGGCTCAGCGCCCTCGAGCTGATCACGCTCGTGCTCGACGAGGGTTCGTGGATCTCCTGGGACCTACCCCCGAGGTACGGCGCGATCAGTACGGCGTACGCCGCTGAGCTGGACGCCGCCCGCGAGAAGTCCGGGGTGGACGAGTCCGTGGTGACCGGTGAGGGCCTCATGCACGGGCGTCGGGTCGCGGTGATCGCCTGCGAATTCGCGTTCCTCGCCGGGTCGATCGGCCAGGCCGCGGCGACGCGTCTGGTGGCCGGCATCGAACGTGCCACGACCGAAGGCATCCCGCTGCTGGCGGCGCCGGTCAGCGGCGGTACCCGGATGCAGGAAGGCACTCCCGCTTTCGTGCACATGATCGGCATCTCGGCAGCGATCGCGGCGCACAAGTCGGCCGGCCATCCCTACCTCGTCTACCTGCGGAACCCGACCACCGGCGGCGTGATGGCCTCCTGGGGATCACTTGGCCACGTAACCATCGCGGAGCCCGGGGCGCTGGTCGGCTTCCTCGGCCCACGCGTCTTCGAGGCGCTCTACGGGCAGCCGTTCCCGGCCGACGTACAGACTTCGGAGAACCTGTACGCGCACGGGATCATCGACGGTGTCGTCCCGCCCGAGGGCATCGCCGACCTGCTGGACCGGACGCTCTCGATCCTGCTCGCCCGGCCGCCGCTGCCAGCACCGCACGACCCCGACGAGGACGTGCCGGACGTCGATACCTGGGACGCTGTCGTGCGCTCGCGGCGTCCGGACCGGCCCGGCGTACGACGCCTGCTGCGGTACGCCGCCACTGACGTGGTCCCGCTCAACGGCACCGGGCAGGGCGAGGCCGACCCCGGCCTGATGATCGCGCTGGCCCGCTTCGGAGACGCGCCGTGCGTGTTCCTGGGACAGGACCGGCGCGGGCAGACCACCGACCAGCCGTTAGGCCCGGGCGCCCTGCGCGAGGCTCGTCGCGGCATGCGACTGGCGGTCGACCTGGGCATCCCGCTGCTCACGGTGATCGACACTCCCGGTGCTGCGCTGAGTCCTGAGGCGGAAGAGGGCGGGCTGGCCGGCGAGATCGCGCGCAGCCTGGCCGAGCTGGTCACCCTGGAGGCACCGACCGTGTGCCTGATGCTCGGCCAGGGAAACGGGGGCGGCGCCCTGGCGCTGCTGCCTGCCGACCGGGTGATCGCCGCCCAGCACGCGTGGCTCTCGCCGCTTCCCCCGGAGGGTGCGAGCGCGATCGTCCACCGCGACACCGAGCACGCCCCGGAGATGGCCAGGTCCCAGCGGATCCGGGCGATCGACCTCGCTGAGGTCGGCGTGGTCGACCGGATCATCGCCGAGCACCCCGACGCCGCCGAGGAAGCCGAGGCGTTCTGCCACCGGGTCGGCGCCGTCCTCGAGTTCGAGCTCTCGACCTTGTTCCACCAGGACCCCGCCGAGCTCGTCGCCGTGCGGGCCCGGCGCTTCGCAACAGGCGTCTGAGGTTTCGAGACGGCTGCTGCGAAGCCTCCTCGACCGGCAAAAGGTAGACACTAGAACGTGTTTCAGTTCCAATAGCCCGGTGAGAACTTACGTGGTCACCGGTGCAGCGTCCGGGATCGGTGCCGCCACGGCGGCGCGCCTCGAGCGGGACGGGCACCGGGTCATCGGCATCGACCTGGCCGGAGCCGACATCGACGTGGACCTCAGCGCTGCTACCGGTCGAGCGGAAGCCGTGAGCCGGGTCGGGGAACTCTCCCCCGACGGGATCGACGGACTCGTGCCCTGCGCTGGCATCGCCGGCTATACCGGCACCGACCCGGCGCTGCTCATCTCCGTGAACTACTTCGGCGCCGTCGCGCTCGCCATCGGCCTGCACCCGCTGCTCGCGAGATCGGGGTCGGCCTCGGTGGTGCTGATCGCCTCGAACTCGGTGACGTGCCAGCCCGGTTGGACCAGTGACGGCGTCGTGGAGGCCTGCCTGGCCGACGACGAGGAGACCGCCCGCGCGCTCGCCGCCGAACACGAGGCCGTGATGATGTACCCGGTCTCGAAGTTCGCCCTGGCCTCCTGGGCGCGCCGGGAAGCGGTGCTGCCCGCCTGGGGTGGTGCCGGGATCCGGATCAACGCGATCGCACCGGGTCTGATCGCCACCCCGATGACCGACGCCCTGCGCAAGGACCCCGTCTTCGGACCGTTCGCCGACGTCTACCCGAACGCGCTCGGCCGGCCGGGCGAGCCCGAGGAGGTCGCCGCACTGATCGCGTTCCTGCTCTCGACCGAAGCGAGCCTGCTGGTCGGCACGATGATCCTCGCCGACGGCGGCACCGACGCGATCCTCAACACGGCACCCCCTCGCAGCACCGACCTCACGACCTTCCCGTTGGAGATTCCATGAACCGCGTTCGCCTGATCGCCATCACCGTCCTCGCCGCCCTCGCGGTCCTCGTGCCGGCGCAGATCGGTGCCGCCGACGGACTGTTGCCGATCCCGTCGCTGCCGACCGACTTCCTCACCGAGTCGTTCTCCGGCACCGCGGCGACCGCGAACCCGTTGCCGTACGACCCGATCCCGCAGAACCCGTACCTGTCGCCCAACGGCACGAACTCGATGCACAACGACGCCTACGGCTCCAACGCCTACGAGGTCAGCGGCCCCCTCGGGGCCCACCTCTCGGTGCGCTCCGCGTCGTACGGCGTCTCCGAGTGCGCCACCATGGCCTTCGACTCGCGGGGCCACATCGTCGGTCTGTGCGGCGGCCTGCAGGGCTTCGCACTCCGGTTGATCGACCCGACCACCTTGCGCACCCTGGGCCCGGACCTGACGACGTCGAACCGATCGCTCTACCCGCTGACGAACCCGTTCACCGACATCTGCGGAGGCACCTACTTCTCGCTGAACACATCTCCGAGCCACGACGACATCGCCTACGTCGTCACCTCGGCCCGCCAGGTGCTGAAGGTCCGCGTCGACCCGAACGGGTTCACCACCCTGGGCACGTACGACGTCTCGGGCGTCGTCGCCTCCGATGACTGCCTGGTCGCCACCCTCCCTGACTGGTCGGGTCGAACCTTCTTCGTGACCCAGAACGGCCTGGTCGGCGCGATCGACCCGACCACCGGAGCAGTCAGGACCCTGCAGCTGCCTGCGGGCGAGGGGATCTACAACTCGATCTCCGGTGACGAGACCGGTGCGATCTACCTGGTCACCGACCACAAGCTGTACGCCGTCGCCGCCGACGCGAGCGGAACACCGGCGATCCGCTGGTCCGCGGCCTACGACCGCGGCAGTGTGCAGAAGCCCGGCCAGCTCTCCCAGGGCTCGGGCACGACGCCGACCCTGATCGGCCAGCACATCGTGGCGATCACCGACAACGCCGACCCGCGCATGCACGTGCAGTTCTACCAGCGCGACGGCGCCGACGCCGGCAAGCTCCTGTGCCAGGCACCCGTCTTCGGCGACGGCGCGTCGGACACCGAGAACAGCCTCGCCTACGCCGGCGGCAGCGGCGGCAGTGCGTCGGTGATCGTCGAGAACAACTACGGCTACTCCGGCGTGCAGAGCACCGAGCTCGGCGCCACGACCACCGGCGGCGTCGCGAAGGTGACCCTGAACGCCGACCACACCTGCCAGGTCGACTGGACCAACCCGATCGTCTCGCCGACCACCGTGCCCAAGCTGTCGCTCGCCAACGGCCTGCTGTACCTCTATGCGAAGCCGAAGTCCTGGTTGCTCGACGACAGCTGGTACTTCTCGGCAGTCGACATCCGAACCGGGAAGACGCAGTGGATGCAGCGCACCGGGAACGGCATCCAGTGGAACAACCACTACGCGTCGATCTACCTCGGCCCCGATGGCGCCGCGTACATGCCCACCTTGGCAGGGTTGATCCGCTTCAAGGACTCCTGACGCGAGCCAGATCACCAGTTTGGCCCCTGTCCTGCGCGTGACCTGCCCGTGTGCTCGGTCGTTGACCTTCTGTGGGGTGACCTTCAGTCCCCCGCGTCATGCACCTGGTTCGGGGGAACAGGGCGCCTGGCGCGGGGGGCGGTTGTCGTTCAGAGGCGTTCGCACCATCTCGGTGTGCCGAGCCGCCTTGTCACGACCGAGCGGTTGCACTAGCTAGCGCTTCAAGGTCCAGGACCGAGCCCGCGGACTCTCCTGAGCACGCAAGACAGCTGATTTCATGCGATCAACTACGAGTGGCACGTTCACAAGGTCGCCTCCGACGATCGTGAACATCTCGAGGCCGGCTCGCCTGAAGAGGTCTTCGCGTCGCACGTCGGACCGGTGACGCGCTTGTCCGCGATGGAACGCGCCGTCGTACTCGCCGACGACGCTGAGCTCAGTGGACAGCAAGTCGGGGCGACCGATCCAGGTTCCGGAGGAGTCGCCGACCGCCGGGTTGCAGAGCGGCCGCAAATAGCCTGCGTCGAGCAGCCAGATCAGTCGCATCCTGGTCTCTTGCGGCGACCGGGAGCCGTGGTCCGACAACGTCACAGCAGCCCGCGCAAGCGCCCGTCCGGACCATCCGGCCCGGTCGGCCAGCAGCGCATCAATCTCGACCCGAGTCACGATGCCGGCAGCTAGCGCCATGTCGATGACCACCACGGCAGACCTCAGGTTCCCGGCCTGCCGTACCGCGTCGAACGTTGCGCGAGCAGGAGTAGTGCACGCAATGCCGTACCGGTCGACGACCTCGCCGGGAGGCAATCGCTCCCGACGCACCGTGAATCCGGCACCACGCCGCATGTCGCGACCCGGAGGAAGGCGGAGCGGTACGTCGAGGGCCGTGTGACCATCGTGGGCGAAGCCGTCGAAGAACCCTGCATCGGCGAGCCGGAGCGCAGCCCATCCGGTCACGGCTCCCCCAGCGGGAAGCCGCATTGATTGCTCGAGAATCCGCTGCTCAACGGTCGGTTCGACCTCGCTCGCGACGTACAGCCTGGGGGACGTACGCCGCCAACGGGGCCCTCTGGCCTGCCCTTCGGTGGGGCCTGACAGCCCCGCCGGATCGACAGCGACCGGACGAACCAACGAGGTCGGTGGGTGACATCGCGGCTGCCATCGGTCGTCCATGGCACAAGCCGACCCGACGAGCACCGGGTGGCGGGCACAGCGGGATGACCAGCTGCGCACAAGCGTTCTCAGAAGAGCAACGCTGCTGCCGGGTCCTCCATCATCGAGGCGACATCGGCCAGGAACCGCGAACCGCTCTCGCCGTCGACGTGCCGGTGGTCGAAGGAGAGCGTGAGGGTGCAGACGTCGCGGATCTCCAGCGATTCGTTCCCGCCGCCGTCGGTGACCACCCACGGCAAGCGCTTGGTCGCCCCGAAGCAGAGAATCGCCGACTCGCCCGGGTTGATGATCGGGGTACCCCCGTCGACCCCGAACACGCCGACGTTGGTGATCGTGAACGTCCCGCCGCTCATCTCCGCCGGCTGGGTCCTGCCCTCGCGCGCGACCGCGGTCAGGTCGCCGAGGGCTCCCGCAAGGTCGAGCAAGGAGAGCGAGTCGGCGTCCTTGATGTTCGGGACGACGAGGCCGCGCGGGGTCGCCGCGGCGATCCCGAGGTTCACGGCTCCCTTGAAGACGACCTCCTGGTTGGCTTCGTCCCACCACGAGTTGATCACCGGCGTACGGCGGATCGCGCGGATGCACGCGGCCGCCAGGATCAGCAGCGGCGAGACCTTCACCCCGGCGAACTCGCGACGCGACCTCAACCTCGCCACGAACTCGGTGCTGCGGGTGACGTCGACGGTGATCCACTCCGTGACGTGCGGTGCCGTGAACGCCGAGGCCACCATCGCGGCGCCCATCATCTTGCGGACGCCCTTGATCGGCTCGCGGCGGTCGGCGAGACCGAGTGACGGTGTCCCCACGGGCGCCGGGGCGCCTTCCTCGACGACCGGAGTCCCGGCCGCGGCCTCGACGTCAGCACGGGTGACGACGCCTCCCGGACCGGTCGCAGCGCAGCTGGCCAGGTCGACTCCGAGATCCTTGGCCAGCTTGCGGACGGGCGGCTTCGCCAGGGTCACCGCCGAACCCATCGGGGTATCGGCAAGATCGACGACCGCTGAGGAAGGCTCGGGAGCCTCCGCCACCACGGCCTCGACGAGCTGCATCACCCGGTCGTGCTGCTGCGGCGCACCGAGGTTGTAGACGTCGTGGACGTCGGCCTTCGCGGCATGCACGCCCGCGGCTTCGGGAAGGGTCTTGCGGGCACGGCGTACCGGCGCGCGGTCGACCTTGTTGCGACCGACCAGGCTCTCGCCCTCCCCCCCGCCCGAGGCAGCCGGGTTGGACAGGTCGATCTCGCCCGGTGACTCCGGCGCCGCAGCCGGGGCCGCGACTCCGTCGCCGATCCGGATGATCGGCGTGCCCACGGCCACGGTCTCGCCCTCGGAGACCAGCAGCGCCTCGACGGTGCCGGCGTACGGCGACGGCAGCTCGACCAGCGACTTGGCGGTCTCGATCTCCACGACGATGTCGTTGATCTTGACCTCGTCACCGACCTTGACCCGCCAGGTCACGATCTCGGCCTCGATCAATCCCTCGCCGACGTCCGGCAAAAGGTATTCACTCATCAGAACTCCAGGCTCCGGTCGACGGCATCCAGCACACGGTCGAGGTCGGGGAGGTACTCCTCCTCGAGCCGGGACGGCGGGTAGGGGGTGTCGAAGCCACCGACGCGGAGCACCGGTGCCTGCAACGAGTAGAAGCACCGCTCCGTGATCCGGGCCGCGATCTCCGAGCCCATCCCGAGGTTGGTGTGCGCCTCGTGGACGACGATCGCCCGACCGGTGCGCCGGACCGAGTCGTAGACCGGCTCCAGGTCGAGCGGCGAGAGCGTGCGCAGGTCGACGACCTCGATCGAGCGACCCTCACCTGCTGCCGCCTCGGCCACCTTGAGGCAGGTCTTCACCGTCGGTCCGTACGCCAGCAGCGTGAGGTCGGCGCCGGGCCGCGCGACCCGCGAGGAGAACAGCGGCACCGGCACGGCGGTCTCGTCGATGTCGGCCTTGTCGGCGTGGTACTGCCGCTTCGGCTCGAGGAACACGATCGGGTCGTCCGAGGCGATGGCCTGCTGGATCATCCAGTAGCCGTCGATCGGGTTCGAGCAGGTCACCACCTTCAGGCCCGGGGTGTGCGCGAACTGCGCCTCCGGTGACTCTGAGTGGTGCTCGACGGCGCCGATGCCACCGCCGTACGGGATCCGGATGACCATCGGCATCTTGACCGCACCGTGCGTGCGGAAGTGCAGCTTGGCGACCTGGCTGACGATCTGGTCGTACGCCGGGTACACGAAGCCGTCGAACTGGATCTCGCAGACCGGCCGGTAGCCGCGCATCGCCACGCCGACCGCGGTGCCGATGATGCCGGACTCGGCGAGCGGCGAGTCGATGACCCGGTCCTCACCGAAGTCCTTCTGGAGACCGTCGGTGATCCGGAAGACTCCGCCGAGCTTGCCGACGTCCTCACCCATCAGCAGGACCTTCGGGTCGTCCTCCATCGCCTTGCGCAGGCCCGCGTTCAGAGCCTTGGCCAACGTCATCTTGGTCATCAGTGGGCTCCTTCGAACGACGCGAGGTAGGCAGCGAAGGTGTCCCGCTGCTCTGTCAGCTCGGGCGTCTGGTCGACGTAGACCTGGTCGAAGATCGCCAGCGGGTGCTGCTCCGGCATCGACTTGCAGCCCTCGCGCAGCCGGACACCGAGCTCGTCGGCCTCGGCCTCGACGGAGTCGAAGAAGGCGTGGTCGGCCAGTCCGTTGCGGGTCAGGTAGACCCTCACCCGGCTGATCGGGTCCTTGAGCTTCCAGTACTCGAGCTCTTCGCTCATCCGGTACCGGGTCGGGTCGTCGGTGGTCGTGTGCGCGCCCATCCGGTAGGTGTAGGCCTCGACGAGCATCGGTCCGTTGCCCTCGCGGGTGTACTGGAGCGCCGCCTGGGTCACCGCGTGCACCGCGAGGACGTCGTTGCCGTCGACCCGTACGCCGGGGAAGCCGAAGCCGCGCGCACGCTGGTAGAGGGGGATGCGTGACTGCCGCTCGATCGGCTCCGAGATCGCCCACTGGTTGTTCTGGCAGAAGAACACCACGGGCGCGTTGTACGACGCCGCGAAGATGAACGCCTCGTTGACGTCACCCTGGGAGGAGGCCCCGTCGCCGAAGAACGCCACCACGCTGGTGTCCCGATCAGGATCGCCGGTGCCGACGAGCCCGTCGCGCTGGACGCCCATCGCGTAGCCGGTCGCGTGCAGCGTCTGCGCCCCGATGACGATCGTGTAGTTGGCGAAGTTGTGCTCGTTCGGGTCCCAGGCACCCTGGTCGACACCCCGGAAGAGGCTGAGGATCCGGAGCGGGTCGAGGCCGCGGCAGTACGCGACGCCGTGCTCGCGGTAGGTCGGGAAGACATAGTCCTGCGGCAGCAGCGCCCGACCGCAGCCGATCTGCGCCGCCTCCTGGCCAAGCAGCTGGGTCCAGATCCCCAGCTCGCCGTGCCGCTGCAGGGCGGTCGACTCGGTGTCGATGCGGCGGGTCAGCACCATGTCCCGGTAGAACCCGCGGACCACCTCGGCCTCGTCCCGACCACCGGCGTCGAAGGCGTAGTCGGGGTGCTCGACACGCTGTCCTTCGGGGGTCAGCAGCTGGATGAACTCGGGACCGCCCTGGGCAGTCGGGCCTAGCAGGCTCATGCGTGTGTCTCCTGTGGTTCTGCGCGAGGCGGGGTTTCCGCTCACGCATCTACAACTCATGGCCCCCGTACAGCGCACCAGGGTGGGGTGCGATCTGTGGCGTGGGCCACATGACGTGTCCAAGGTACCCAGAGCGCGACCGGCGGCGCCAACCAACTCGTCAGTAACGTTGCGCGATAACCGCTCGCCACACCCGGCGCCGTGCGACAGGGTGGCGAGGTGCCCACCAGACCTGCCGGCCTCGTCGCCTTCGCCCTGACGATCGTCTACCTGGTCTGGGGCTCGACCTACCTGGGCATTCGGGTGGTCGTCAAACAGATGCCGCCCCTGCTCGGGATGGGTTCCCGCTTCCTGGTGGCGGCGATACTGCTCGGGCTGCTGCTGGGCCTGCGCAGCGGTTTCGCCAGGCTCCGCGTGACCCGCCGCGAACTGCTCGGGTGCACGATCGTCGGGATGTTGCTCCCCGTCCTCGGCAACGGCCTGGTGTCGGTCGGCGAGGACCGTGGCGCGCCGTCCGGGGTCACCGCGCTGCTGATCGCGATCGCGCCGTTGATGATCACCATCTTCCGCTTCGCGTCGGGTGACCGACCACCAGCACGCAGCGTCATCGGTATCGCGCTCGGCCTGGTCGGCCTGGTGTACCTCGTGGTGGCGGGGCACCACGGGACCTCTGGTCCGGTGCCGTTGGGGCCGGCGCTGATCGTCCTGTTCGCCAGCACCTGCTGGGCATTCGGCTCCTGGGTCCAGCCGCGGCTGACCCTGCCCGCTGACGCCTTCGTGATGACCGTCCACGAGATGTGGACCGGCGGAGCGGTGATGCTGGTCGCCGGCACGATCAGCGGTGAACGACTGCACCCGACGGCGTACTCGCCGCACATCTGGGTCGCGTGGGGCTACCTCGTCGTGTTCGGCTCGATGGTCGCGTTCTCGGCGTACGTCTGGCTGCTCGGGAATGCCCCGATCTCCCTGGTCGCGACCTACGCGTACGTCAATCCCGTGGTGGCGGTGATCCTCGGAGCCCTGATCCTGAACGAGCCCGTCACCGCGGCGATCCTGGTCGGCGGAGCGGTGATCGTGGTCGGGGTGGCCATCGTGATCTCCGCCGAACGCGTCCGGACTCCCGCGGCACTCGCGCCGGACCCTGACTGACTGGTCACAGTGGCATGGCCCGAATGGGCGTCCGCGATGTCTGAATAGTCAGTCTTTACACCGCTCTGTTCCACCGGTGCCCCCAGGCACCTACTGTGGATCGGGGCCACTGCGTTGGGGGACGCGGTGGGAGGAGGTTTCATGACCGCGCAGACGTTCGGCGCCGTGTCGCTGGCACATGCGATCCACTACGCCGTCCTGGCCGTCGGCCTGGTGGGCCTGGTAGCGCTGCTCGCGCCCCGATTCATGCCCGTACGACGACCCGCGGACGAACACGAGCTCCGAGTCCTCGCGCTCGCCGGACAGATTTCCGCAGGCACCCTCGGCCAGTCAGGCGGATCGGTGGAGGCACCGGACCCCGTGGAGCCCGCGCGAGCCGACCTTGTCAGCGGCACCCTGCTCCCGCTCGCCGTCATCAGCTGCGCCGCGGCAGCCGCCGTGCACGCCGCGGTCGGGCCCGAACACTTCCGCGAGCGCCTCGCCTTCGGCCTGTTCTTCGCCGCCGCCTCGATCGTCCAGCTGGGCTGGTCGTGGGTCATGGTGCTGAGGCCGAGCCGTCGCCTGGTGGCGATCGCCGCTCTCGGCAACGCCGGCGTCCTGACGCTGTGGCTGGTCACCCGCACCGTCGGGCTGCCGTTCGGACTGCTCCCCACTCCCGAACCGGTCGGCACCTGGGACGCAGCCGGCACCGTGTGGGAACTCGTCGTCGTCGCAGCGTGCGTCCAGATGCTCCCACGACTTCCCCGGACCACACCGAGCCCGACGCTGCACCTGGCTCGATGGGCCGACTGGCACCGCGGAGTGCACGCCTGGACCGCGCTCTCGGTCCTGGTCCTTGTCGGGCTGTCACTGAGCGGCACCGGCTCATGAGCTCGGGGGCCTGACATGCACTCCTGGACCGTGGGCCTGATCGGGAACGCGGTGATCATGGTCGCCTACATGCTGATCACGCTCGCGATCGTCCTGCCGCTCGCGCGCAGCCACCAGCTGCGGACCAATCCGCTGGGTGCCGCCACCGGCGCGATCTTCTTCACCTGCTCAATCCACCACGGTGCGCACGCCCTGCACATGCTGCTGCCGAGCCTCGGCATCACCGATCCCCAGGGCCTCGCGATGCGCCAGGCCTGGGCCTGGCCGCTGGCGATCTGGGACGTCATCGGCGCGCTCACGGCTGTCTACTACTGGACGCTGCGGCGCAACTACTCGTCCCTGATGCACGGGGCTCAGCTCTTCGAGGACCTGCGCCAGCGCGAACGCCAGGCGCTCGAGCTCAACGACACCGTCCTGCAGGGACTGGTCGTGGCGAAGATGGCGCTCGACCTCAACCAGCCTGGCCGGTCCCAGGAAGCGCTCGCGTCCTCGATCAGCGCAGCGAGCCGGATCATCACCGACCTGCTCGGTCGCAGCCCGGACGGGGCCGAGCTCCTGCTCCGCAGCTCGCCTGCGGTCATCGACCATCCCGACCACGTCGAGATCGGGGACGGGGAGCGAGGATGACGGCCGCCCTGCAGGAGCCCGAGTCGCTACGCGTGGTGATCATCGATGACACCGCCGACCTGCGCGAACTGCTGCGGATGGCACTGATCAGGGGTGGGATGCAGGTCGTCGGCGAGGCCGGCGACGGTGCGGCCGGCATCGAGGCAGTCCGCAACGGCAACCCCGACGTCGTCCTGCTGGATCTCTCGATGCCCGTGATGGACGGCCTCGAGGCACTGCCGGCCATCCGGGAGCTCGCTCCCGACGCGCGGATCATCGTGCTCTCCGGGTTCGGCGCGAGTCGAATGTCCGAGCGGGCCCTGGAGATCGGTGCGGATGCCTACCTGCAGAAGGGCGCGTCGCTCGGACGGATCCTCGACTACATCCGCGACATCGTGAGCGGTTCCGCGCTCCGAGTGGTGGACGACCCGACCAGCTCGCGCTCCACTCCCGTCGCGACGGCTGACGCATCAGAGACGACCGCACGTCCGATCCCAGAGATCCGTCCGGTAGCGCCCGACGCGGTGGCGCTGGCGCCGTACGGGGTCCTCGAGGTCACCGCCGAACCGCCGTACCGGGTGGTCGCCGTGAATCCGGCGGCTCTCGACCTTCTCGAGTCCGTCCCCTGGCCCGACGCGCCGCTGGCGAGCGTCGCTCCGACCCTGGCGACCACGCTGGCCCACAACCGGCTGAGCGGGGACCTGACCTTCGAGACTCACGTCGGTCCGCGCTCCACGCACGTCTCGCTCAAGCATGCCGGTGACTCGCTGCTGTTGTTCCTGCAGCCGACCGCCGACGAGGTGGCGACCCTGCGCACGGCGATCGCGACCACCGCGCACGAGATCCGCGGTCCGGTCTCCGTGCTGCGGGCGATCGCGGAAACACTGTCCGAACAAGGCACGACGAGCCCCGAGGACGGCGAACGGATGCTTGCCTCGATCGTCCGCCAGGCCCGGATGCTCGAAGGGATCAGCGCCGACCTGATCACCGCGAGCGCGATCCAGCGCGGCACCCTGCGGGTCGAGGCCCGGACGGTCGACCCGTTCGAGGTCATCGCCGGGGTCGTCGGTGACCGGTACGCCGACACCGTCACCATCCAGGTCATGGATGCCCGACCGGTGACCGCCGACCCTTTGCGGCTCGAGCAGATGCTCGGCAACCTGCTCGCCAACGCCCACAAGTACGGCCGCCCCCCGGTGACCGTGCTGGTCCGCGCCAGCGGCGACCACGAGCAGTTCGTCTGCATCGACGTCAACGACAGCGGGTTCGGGGTTCCGGTCGAGTTCCGGCCGCACCTGTTCCGCGAATTCAGCCGGGCGTCCGGGACTGCGTCCGCAGGGACCGGACTCGGCCTGCACGTGGTCCGCACCCTGGCCCAGGCCCAGGGCGGTTCGGTCATGTACTCGTCCGGACCCTCGGGCGGTGCGACCTTCTCGATCACCCTGCCCGCCGGCTGATCGCTTCAGTCCGGGACGCTTCCCAGCCTGGCCATCGGCGCTTCCAGCGCCTCCGGCCAGGCCAGCACTGCCTCGCCATGGATGCGGAGCATCTCCTCGAGGAGATCGGCCGGCTCGGCGAACTCGCCCGGCTCCAACGGCGGGTGCAGCTGCAAGTAGTGGCCGGCGCCCTCGCGCACCGCCGTGACCACGACGACCGGCGAGTTCGTCATCGTGGCGATGCGGGCGGCGCCGAAGGAGGCCAGCACGCGTCGGCCCAGGAACGTCACCTCGGTATGGCCGGGCAGGTCGGAGGCGATGGCCATCGTCGTCCCGGGCCCCAGGTGTGAGGCGATGAAGTCGGTCCCCCCGGCGGCCGCGATCGCCGAGTTGCTGCGGTGCGAGAGCACGGTGCGCATCATCTGCCGCATCCCGGGATCGACCTCGGGCTCCAGCATGGTCGGCATCGCCACGATCAGGATCGGGCCGGCACCGGCACGGGTCAGCGACGTGAAGACGCCCGGGTAGTCGTTGTGGTGCATGAAGTTGAGGACCACTCCGCGGTCCGGATCCCGCTGGGTGGTCAGCCACTCGATGCCGCGTACTTCCTGGCGGCGCATCTTGCGCGGGTGCCACCGCACATGGGCACGCATGGCGGAGTGGAACGCGTAGGCATGCGCCAGCGCCGGGATCTCGTGCGCCCGGTCGGTGTGGTCGAGCAGGAACCTCAGCTGCGCCTCCTGCATCGCGCGGAACTCGGGGTCCCGCATCAGGACCTCGATGTGCTTGCGCACCAGCGCCCGCAGGACAACGAGGGGGATCACCCTTCGTACCTGGAGCCGCAGGTCGTCCACCGTGCGCACGGACCCAAATTACAGGTCCGAATCTCAGGGCCACGCCGGACGGGGCGGCGCGTGCCCGGCGACGAGGCCGGACACGCGCCTTCCGAAGCCGCACTGGAGCGGGTGGTGTCGGCGCTGCCCCCTGGGGGGTGGGTGCAAGTCGCCCGATCCAGTATCTGGGGGCTGGCTTCGGCGTCTGCGATCAGACAATCCCCCACGTCCTGGAGCAAGTGGACGACCAGAGGGGACCGCCCGGCAAGGGGTGTTCGACAGGCGGTCACCGTGGGCTAGCCCGGTCAGCCCGGCGCGGGCCCGCCAAACCGGAGCTAACCGCGATCGCCCGGGCCATTCCGGAGGTGGACCTTGCGAAAATCATCGGCCAGCACTAGCAGGACGTCGTTCGCCGCGGCCTCTCCGATCGAGATCCGCACGCCCTCGTCGAGGAACGGCCTCACCGTGATCCCGGCCGCTTCCGCGAAGGCCGCGAAGTCCGTCGTACGGGCCCCCAGGTCGAGCCAGACGAAGTTGCCCTGGGCATCGGGGAGGGCCCAGCCCTGGTCGCGCAGTCCGGCGGTGACCCGGTCCCGCTCGGCGATCAGCGCCTCGACCCGTGCCATCAGTTCGTCCTCGACTCCCAGGCTGGCGAGGACGGCCGCCTGGGCGACCGTCGAGACACCGAACGGCAGCGCGCACGCGCGCACGGCAGCGGCGATGGGCTCCGGTCCGATCAGGTAGCCCACCCGCAGCCCGGCCAGCCCGTAGGCCTTCGCGAAGGTCCGCAGCGCGACGACGTTCTCCCGTTCCCTCGCGAGCTGCACGCCGTCGAGCGGGTCGTCGTCGCGGACGAACTCGCGGTACGCCTCGTCGATCGCGACCAGGACCCGGCCCGGGACGTGATCGAGGAACGCCACAACGTCGGCATGACGCAGGGCAGGACCGGTCGGGTTGTTCGGGGAGCAGAGCAGGACGACCCGGGTCCGGTCGGTGACGGCGGCAGCCATCGCCGCCAGATCGTGCCGTCCGTCGGAGGTCAGCGGCACGGCGACCGAGGTCGCCCCCTGTGCGGTGATGCCGATCGGGTAGGCCTCGAACGAGCGCCAGGCGTGCACGACCTCGTCGCCGGGATCGCAGAACGCCTGCAGGAGGTGGTAGATCACCGCGACGCTCCCCGTGCCGGTCGCGACCTGGTCGATCCCGACTCCGGCTCGCGCGGCGAGCGCCTCACGCAGTGCGGTCGACGCCATGTCCGGGTACCGGTTCATCGAACCCGCCGCCGCGGCCACCGCTTCGAGCACGCCCGGCAACGGCGGGTAGGGGTTCTCGTTCGACGACAGCTTGTACGCCGTCACTCCCGGCCGCACGGTCGGCGGCTTGCCGGGCACGTAGGCGGGGATGCCGGCGAGCGCCGCACGCGGGGTCGGTGAGCTCATCTGAGCACCCTATGTCCGACCGCACATAGAGTGCGGGGGTGTCATCGCGCCGCCCTGCCCTCGGAGTCGGGCTCGTGGTCCTCGGGGCGTGCTGCTTCACGGTCAACGCCGGCGTCTCGCGGGTCGCGCTGCGTGCCGGCGTCCAGCCGGCGATGCTCACCACGATCCGGGTCTCGCTGACCTTCGCGGTCCTGCTCGTGATCGCCGCACTCTTCCGGCGCTCGGCCCTCCGGCCGCCACCGAGGCGGATGCTGCTCGTAGTCCTCGCGCATGGACTCATCGGCGTCGCGGCGCTGCAGTGGACCTACTTCGTGGCGATCGACCGGCTCCCCGTCGGGATGGCGCTGCTGCTCGAGTACCAGGCACCCATCCTGGTGGCGCTGTGGGCGCGCTTCGTCCAGCGTGAGCAGGTCACGCGAGGTCTCTGGTGGGGGCTGGGCCTGGCCGTGCTCGGCCTCGGCGCCGCCACCCAGGTCTGGCGCGGGGCCCGGTTCGACGGGCTCGGCGTCCTGGCCGGCCTGGCTGCCGCGGTCTGCTTTGCCGGCTACTTCCTGATCGGGGAAGCCGCAGTCGCGCGGCTCGACCCGCTGCGCCTGATCCTGTGGTCGTTCGGGGTCGCGACGATCGCGCTGAACCTCGTCGATCCGCTGACGCGCTTCGACACCGCTCACCTCGGCAGGCACGTCTCGCTGCTCGGCACCCTCGACCACGGGCGCCTTCCGCTTTGGGCGGTGCTGGCCTGGGTCGTCGTACTCGGCACGGTGGTGCCGTTCTTCGCCGAGCTGTTCGCTCTCTCGTTCGTCCGCGCCACCACCGTCACCGTCATCGCGATGCTCGAGCCGATCGGCGTCTCCGCCCTCGGCTGGGGCTGGTTCGGCGAATCGCTCGGACCCGTCGCGATCCTCGGCTGCCTGGCCGTCGTGGCCGGCATCCTCATCGGGCAGGCCTCGCGTCCGGATCACATCGAACCGGTCGCGATCACCTGACCTCGACCGGTCAGCAGGTCGCGACCCAGGGTCACGTCCAGCGGGTTGGTCAGGCAGCGGATGGCTCCACCGCCCTTGAGGAACTCGCTCACGTCCACGATCACGATCGAGAAGCCCCACGCTTCCAGCTGCGCCCGCACGCGGTCGGGACAGGCCGGCATCAGCACCGTCCGGCCGATCACGATCGAGTTCGCGCAGAACGTCATCGCCTCGGCCTCGGTGATGACCAAGGGGTCCGGGACGAGATCGAGGAGGCGCGCTGCGTCCTGCGACGAGAACGCGTCCGGACAGACGATCGCGCGAGAGGCGTCGAGCGGGCCGAAGGCCAGGTCCAGGTGGTACATCCCGGGGTGCACGATCCGTACCCCGTGCACCCGCACGTCGAGGTCGTGGGCCAGGTGCTTGAGTGCGAGCCGGTCGGTCCGGGGTCCGTACCCGACGACGAGGTCGCCGCGCCAGGCGAACGCGTCTCCGGCCTCGAAGTGCGCACCGATGCCGTCGCTGCCGATCCGACGGACACCGAAGCCGTGCTCGGCGAACCAGGCCGTGGCCGTCCCCGACTCCATCCGACGCTCGGGGTAGCGCATGTGCGAGACGACCGCGACCGGCTCGGGACCAGCCAGCGGCAGGCCGAGGTTCATCGCGTAGACCATGTCGGGGGCGTCCGGGCGCTGGTCGAGCACGGTGACGGTGCCCCCGGCGTCGGTGATCGCCGCGACGATCGCGTCCCACTGGGCGCGCGACCTCAGCGGATCGGGCTGGTCCTCGAGATCCATGAATGGGTTGATCCGGTACGCCACCCGGAAGTGGTCCGGCGCGACCATCAGGTAGTCCCGGCCCCAGGACAGCTCCCGGCTCACGTCCTGCCCCATGACACCCTCCCCGGTTCAGCCATCTCCATGATTGCCCGATTGTCCGACAATCTCAGTGTGCGTCATGTCTGGTCCGTTGTCCAAATTTTGTCCGACAATCAGGGAGTGCCAGAGCAGAGCGCCTTCGCGAGCCTGAGCGTCGAACCGGTCAGCATCGTGGGCCGGGTCGCCGACGAGCTGCGCCGCGCGCTGTTCGACGGTGAGCTCGAACCCGGGACGGCGCTGCGTGAAGTGGCCCTCGCCGCCTCCCTCGGCGTCTCCCGCTCGACGGTGCGCGAAGCGCTCGGGATGCTGGTCGCCGACGGGCTGGTCGACCGGATCCCCAACAAGGGAACCGTGGTGCACGCCCTCACCGCCGAGGGCATCAGCGACATCTGCCGCGCTCGACTGGTGCTCGAATCCGCCGGCATCAACACCTGGCCGGCCGCGCCGGAGGTCGACCGGGACGGCGTACGGGATGCGGTGGCGCAGTTCGACCGGCTCGCGTCGAGACGAACGCCGGCCCAGGAGCTGACGGCCGCGCACCTGGAGATCCACCGGTCGATCACCGCACTGACCGGGTCTCCCCGGCTGATCGCGCTCGCCGAGACCCTGTACGCCGAGATTCGGCTCGCGCTCGCCCACCTCGTCCGGGTGCGCGGAAACGTCCGCGAACAAGCGCACTCGCACGGTGATCTCCTGCGCCTGCTCGAGGACGGCCGGACCACCGAGGCCAGCGCGTCGTTGGTGCAGCACCTGGCCGGCGCCGAAGCCTCGTTGCTGGAGTCGGTCCGGCAACGCTGAAACGACCGTTGCGACCCTCGAACCTGCGTAGGGTCGGTCCCATGATGAAGTTCGTGATCTGGGTCGTCATCAACGCGCTCGGCCTCGGTGCCGCAGTGTGGCTCTTCAAGGGCATCACGCTCGCCGGCGCCTCGGGGGACGGCCAGAAGATCGAGACCCTCCTCCTCGTCGGACTGATCTTCGGCCTGATCACCCGCGTGGTCCGACCGATCGTGAACCTGATGGCGCTTCCGTTCATCATCCTGACCCTCGGCCTAGGGCTGTTCGTGACGAACGCGCTGATGCTGCTGCTGACGAGCAAGATCTCCGGCAGCATCGGTCTGCACTTCCACGTCGACGGCTTCTGGACCGCGGTCTGGGGCGGCATCGTGATCTCGATCGCCTCGATGATCGCCACCGCCGTGCTGCCCGACGGCGAGTGACGACTCCCTCGACGCGGATCGCGCTGGTCTGCCTGGGCAACATCTGCCGGTCTCCGACGGCCGACGTGGTGCTCAACGCGCTTCTCGACCAGACCGACCTGGACGTGGTCGCCGAGAGCTGCGGCACCGCGGGCTGGCATGTCGGTGAG
Source organism: Marmoricola sp. (assembly GCF_025965215.1). Classification (GTDB taxonomy): domain Bacteria; phylum Actinomycetota; class Actinomycetes; order Propionibacteriales; family Nocardioidaceae; genus Marmoricola. The sequence goes on along the minus strand of NZ_JAOPXI010000018.1, from coordinate 10,697 downwards.
CCGATGGACCCGCGTTCCGCCCGCGTCCTGGCCGACGCCGGGTACGACCCCAGCCGACACCGGGCCCGGCAGTTCGGTCCCGAATGGTTCGACAGCGACCTGATCCTGGTGATGGACCGGCAGAACCTGGCCGACGTCCTCGCCGTGCTGCCGGCGGATCGGCACGACCGGGTTCGGCTGTTCCGCAGCTACGACCCGGCCGTCGACCCGGGCGAGCCGGTGCCCGACGTACCCGATCCCTGGTACGGCGGCGCGGACGGTTTCGCCGCCGTCCTCGCGATGATCGAGCGGACCTCGGCGGCTCTCGTCGACGTCGTGAGGTCTGGTCAGCATGGGTACGGAGGTTCACTATGAGCCATGGCCCGGATGCGGACGCTCGCGGAAAGAGCTGAGAACCTGCTCGGCTCCGCCGTCGTCTCCACCTCCCCCGTGGCCGGCGGCGACACCTGCACCTCGACCCGGATCCGGCTCAGTGATGGTCGCTCGGCCCTGATGAAGACCCGGTCGCACGCACCCGAAGGCTTCTTCGAGGCCGAGGCGCGGGGGCTGCGCTGGCTGGCCGAGCCCGGCGTCGCCGCCGTCGCGGAGGTCCTCGGCGTCCAGTCAGACTGCCTGATCGTCGGTTGGGTCGAGCCAACCCGGCCGTCACCGGAAGCGGCCGCCGAACTGGGCCGGATGCTCTCCCGCCTGCACGCCAGCGGCGCCCCCGCGTTCGGTGCCGAGCAGGACGGCTTCATCGGATCCTTGCCGTTGCCCAACCGCACGGCGCCCACGTGGCCGGAGTTCTTCGCGGTCCGTCGGGTGCTCCCGTACCTGCGCCTCGCCGTCGACCGTGGCCACGTCGGTGCCGAGGACGCGGCGGCAGTGGACGGCGCCATGCACCGGATCGTCGAGCTGGCCGGACCCGAGGAGCCACCCGCGCGCCTGCACGGAGACCTGTGGTCGGGCAACCTGGTCTGGAACCTCGAACGCTCCGGGGTGCTCGTCGACCCGGCGGCGTACGGCGGACATCGCGAGACCGACCTGGCGATGCTGACCCTGTTCGGCCTGCCCCAGCTCGCCCGGGTGCTCGCGGCGTACACCGAGGAGACGCCGCTCGCCGACGGCTGGGAGGAGCGCCAGCCCCTGCACCAGCTCTTCCCGCTGCTCGTGCACGCCGCCCTGTTCGGCGGCCGCTACGGCGTGCTCGCCGGGGACGCGGCCCGCAAACTCACCTAGCCGTTTGCTCAGCGTGCGCTCAGGGGCAGATGGCACTCTTGGAGCGTGAGTCCCGAAGCCAAGCCGCACGTCCTCGTCGTCGACGACGACCGCGCCGTCCGTGAGTCCCTGCGCCGTTCCCTGGAGTTCAACGGCTACACCGTCTCGCTGGCTCAGGACGGAGCCGAGGCCCTCGCCGGGATCAGCGCCATCGGGCCCGACGCCATCATCATGGACGTCATGATGCCGCGCCTCGACGGCATCGAGACCACCCGCGCCCTGCGGTCGGTGGGCAACCAGGTCCCGATCCTGGTGCTGACCGCACGCGACGCGGTGGGCGACCGGGTCGAAGGCCTCGACGCCGGTGCCGACGACTACCTGGCCAAGCCGTTCTCCCTCGACGAGCTCCTGGCCCGGCTGCGTGCCCTGCTGCGCCGCGTCAGCGCTGACGTCAGCAACCCCGACGAGCACCTCGGCTTCGCCGACCTGACGATGGACCTGGCCTCGCGCGAGGTGAAGCGCGGCGCCCGCGCGATGACCCTGACCCGCACCGAGTTCTCCCTGCTCGAGCTGTTCCTGCGACGCCCCCGGCGGGTGCTCGAACGCTCCTTCATCCTCGAGGAGGTCTGGGGCTTCGACTTCCCGACCACCGCGAACAGCCTCGAGGTGTACGTCGGCTACCTCCGCCGCAAGACCGAGGCCGAGAACGAGTCGCGCCTGCTGCACACCGTGCGGGGCGTCGGCTACGTCCTGCGCGAAGAGCCGACGTGAGCGTCCGCAACCCGATCATCAGCGCGTGGACAGGCCTGCACTACCGCCGGTCGCTGGCCAGCCGGGTCACCCTGCTGACCACGGTCGCGGTCGGGTTCGCCGTCAGCGTGGTCGCCTTCGCGGCGTACGCGACGGTGCGGACCCAGACCGTGGGGGCGCTGGACGACTCCCTGCTGACCCGCGCCGACCAGGCCGCGGCGACCAACCCGCTCGAGGTCCTCGCCGGGCAGCAGATCCCCCAGTGGGCACTCGGCGCGGCGAGCGTGAAGATCACCTTCGTCGACACCAACGTCCAACCCGTGCGTCTCTACAGCCCGGGCACCGAGGCCCCGTTCGGCGTCGGAGCGACCGAGCTCGCCGTCGCCCGCGGCCAGCGGAACCACTCGGCGCGCTCGGTCTGGTCGGCCGGTGAGCGCTGGCGCGTGGTGGCGGTCAACGCCGGCGCGGGGCAGGCGTTCGTCCTGGCCCAGTCGACCGAGTCGACCGACCGGATGCTCGACCGGCTCGGCCTGGTGATGTTGCTCTTCGGCGTCGCGGGCATGATCACCGCCGGCCTGGCTGGGTGGGCGGTGGCCCGCAACGGCCTGCGCCCGGTACGACGTCTCACCGACGCCGTCGAGGACATCGCCCGGACCCAGCGCCTCGAGCCGATCCCGATCGACGGCTCGGACGAGGTGGCCCGGCTGGCCCAGTCCTTCAACGACATGCTGCGCGCGCTCTCGGCCTCCCAGCAGCGCCAGCGCCAGCTCGTCGCGGACGCCGGCCACGAGCTGCGCACGCCCTTGACCTCGTTGCGGACCAACCTCGACCTGCTGGTCCAGGCCGACGCCACCACCGGACTCTCCGCCGAGAGCCGAGCGGAGCTGCTCGACGACGTCCGCGCCCAGATCAACGAGATGACCACGCTGATCGGTGACCTCGTCGAGCTGGCGCGCGAGGAGCCCGTCGCCCCGACCGTCGAACCGGTCGAGCTGACGGCGATCCTCGAGCAGGCCGTCGCACGGGTGCGCCGTCGCGCCGATGTCGAGTTCGACGTACAGACGTCGCCATGGTGGGTGACCGGCGATGCGGGCGCGCTGGAGCGAGCGATCACCAACCTGCTCGACAACGCCGCGAAGTGGAGCCCGCCCGGCGAGACCGTGATGGTCACGCTGACCGAGGGCACCTTGATGGTCGCCGACCGTGGGCCCGGCATCTCGCCGCGGGACCTGCCGCATGTCTTCGACCGGTTCTACCGCTCGGCCGAATCACGCAGCATGACCGGGTCGGGCCTCGGCCTCTCGATCGTCCGGAGCGTCGCCGAACGTCACGGCGGAATCGTCCGCGCCGGCACCGGACCGGGCGGCGGAGCCGGCTTCTGGTTCAGTCTTCCCGGACAGCCGTCACCTCCCGAGGCCGGACAGCCACAAGTCTTGGCGCGGTCGTAGGGACCTCAAAGAGAGTTCTCAGACTCGGTCGGCACCATCGAAGACATGACCGACGCGAACCCGCCCGAGTACGACCCGGTCCAGTCACCGGCTCCGGATGCCGCTTCACCCGATCACGGGTACACCATGCCTCTCCCGCCGTACCAACAGCCCGTCTCCGCGACTGCGACCGCACCCGCACGTCGAGCCGGAGGCATCACGGCAGGAATCATGGTCGGAGCACTCCTCCTCGGAGGGGCAGCCGGAGTCGGTGGCGCCGCCTGGTACGACGCATGGAACGGCAGCGGCACACCCGTCGCCGCCAGCGCGACCGGCCCGGTCCAGGCGACCAATGCCGCGTCCTCGGCCAGCGGCTCGGTCGAGAAGGTGGCTGCCTCGGTGCTGCCGTCGGTGGTCAAGATCAACGTCACCGGCAACTCGGCGTCCGGGTCCGGATCGGGGATCATCCTGTCGGCCGACGGCAACATCCTGACCAACAACCACGTCGTCTCGCTCGCGGGCAACGGCGGTTCGATCACCGTGAACTTCAACGACGGCAAGACCGCCAAGGCGACCGTCGTCGGGACCGACGCGGTCACCGACCTGGCAGTGATCCACGCCCAGGGCGTCTCCGGGTTGACCCCGGCCACCATCGGCCGGTCCTCGTCCCTGCGGGTCGGCCAGGCCGTGGTCGCCGTCGGATCGCCGTACGGGTTGAACTCGACGGTCACCTCCGGCATCGTCTCCGCCCTGAACAGGCCGGTCTCGGTCTCCACCTCCGAGCAGGTGCCCACGAACCCGTTCGGTGGATTCGGGTTCGGCAACGGCCAGACCCAGCAGCCGTCCGCAGCCTCCAGCACGACCTACCCGGCGATCCAGACCGACGCGGCGATCAACCCCGGCAACTCCGGTGGTGCGCTGGTCGACATGAGCGGTCGCGTCGTCGGCGTGAACTCCTCGATCCGTACCGCGGACGGCGCCTCGGACACCTCCACGGGCGGCTCGATCGGCCTGGGCTTCGCGATCACGATCGACGAGTTGCTGCCGATCGTGAACCAGATCATCGAGCACCAGAAGCCGACGCACGCGCGGCTCGCGGTCACCGTCTCCGACGTCTCCAGCAACACCCTCGCCCAGGGGGCCCTGGTCCGAACGGTCGAGTCAGGTGGAGCGGCGGCAGCAGCCGGTCTTCAGAACGGCGACGTGATCACGAAGGTCGACGACGAGCTGATCGACGGCTCCGAATCGCTGATCGCCACGATCCGCGGTCACCGGCCCGGAGACAAGGTCACCCTGACCTACCTGCGCAACGGCAAGACCCAGACCACCACGGCGACACTCGGGTCGGACGCGTCCTCCAGCACGTCCTGACGGCAACGGCCTCAGAGGAGGGCGGCACGGAGACGTGCCGCCTTCCACCTCGTCTCGGCCCACTCCTCCTCCACCTCGGAGCGGACCGTGATCCCGCCGCCGGTCCCCAGGCGCCAGGGCCCGTCGCCTGATCGGAACAGCGACCGGATCACCACGCCGAGATCGGCGCGGCCGTCCCCCGAGATCCAGCCGAACGCGCCGGCGTAGGGGCCGCGCGGCTCCTCCTCGACCGCGTCGATGATCTGCATCGTCCGCAGCTTGGGAGCGCCGGTCATCGAGCCCGCCGGGAACATCGCGCGCAGTGCCTCGACCGTGCCGACGTCAGTGCGCAGCTGGCCAGTCACCGTCGAGACCAGCTGGTGCACGCTGGCGTAGGACTCCACCTCCATCAGCCCGGGAACCACGACCGTGCCGGGCTCGCAGACCATGGCCAGGTCGTTGCGCAGCAGGTCGGTGATCATCAGGTTCTCGGCACGGAACTTCGCGTCGGTGGCGAGCCGGCCGCGGAGGATCTCGTCCTCCTCCTGCGTTGCTCCCCGCGGCGTGGTTCCCTTGATCGGCCTGGTCTCGACCCTCCGGCTCCTGTCGATCGTGGCGAACCGTTCGGGCGAGGCGGAGAGCAGCCAGAGACCTCCGTGCCGCAGCAGGCCTGCGTACGGCGCCGGGTTGTCGCTTCGCAGGCGGCCATAGATCTCGACCGGGTCGCGCCCGGACGCCAGGTCCTCGCGATAGGTCAGGTTGACCTCGTAGGAGTTCCCGGCCAGCAGCTCCTCCTGCACCTGCTGGAATCCGCGGAGGTAGCCCTCCGGAGCCACCTGCCGCAACGCCGGCTCGGCCAACCGGACCGGTTCTCGGTCCGGCTCGTCGAAGACGACCACCGTGCGCGCGCGCATCCAGACGGCATCGGGCAGGCCGACCGCCGAGCGTGCCGGAAGGTCCGGGCGGGCGGCGTACCCGAAGAAGCCGACCCAGTGCGTGCCCGGATCACCGTCGAGGCGCTCCTGCAGCACCGTGAAGATGTCGTCCCCGACGATGCGCCCGGAGGGATGCTCGGTGACTTCGCGCCGTACGGCGTCGTAGGTCAGCGACAGGTCGTCGGGCTCGAGCCAGCCCATGATCGAGCGGCGCCCCGACCACGGTTGCGAACCGCCGCCATCGAGCCAGAAGCAGCGCTCGTGCTCGGCCGCGATGCGGGCGAACTCCTCGAGCGCGCTCATCGGCTGCCCAGGAAGTTCGCCACGAGGCTCCGGCCGTGCTGCGACAGGATCGACTCGGGGTGGAACTGGACCCCGTGCAGCGGCAGGTCACGGTGGACCACGCCCATCACCACACCCTGCGACCTCGCCGTCACCCTCAGCACCTCGGGGACCGCCGTTGCCGCGAGCGAGTGGTAGCGCACCGCGTCGAAGAGCCCCGGTACGCCGGCGAAGACACCGCTTCCGTCGTGGTCGATGACCGCCACCTCACCGTGCGCCGGTGCGACCCGCTCGACCGTCCCGCCGTACGCCGTCACGAGCGCCTGCATCCCCAGGCAGACGCCGAGAACCGGGATGCCCAGGCCGAACACCTCGGCCCCCAGTGCAAAGTCAGCCGGCTCGGCCGGATGCCCCGGTCCGGGCGACAGCACCAGGTGGGTCGGCAGTGAGGCCGCGATCCTGGCCAGCAACCCGGGCTCGTCGTGCTCGACGACCACCGGCAGCTCTCCGGTGACACCGGCGACCAGGTGCACGAGGTTCCAGGTGTAGGAGTCGTGGTGATCCACCACGATCACCCTGGCGGTCATGTCACCCGGTTGACGAGGTCGAGCATCAGCCGTTGCAGCAGAGCCACACCGTTCTCGGTCAGGATCGACTCCGCGTGGAACTGCACTCCGCGGAAGTGCGGGCCGGCGAGCAGGTGGATGTCACCGGTCGCCGGATCCGTCTCGACCGTCACGCCCTCAGGCAGGGGTTCACCCTCGCGGTGCCGACCGACGAAGGTGTTGTAGAAGCCGACCGCCTCGGCGCGACCACCGATCGACACCGTGGACTGCGTCCCCTGGAAGACGATGTCCTTGAAGGCCAGCGGGATGCCGAGCCGGTCGCAGAGGACCTGGTGGCCCAGGCACACCGACAGGAACGGCTTGCCCGACGCCAGCAGCCCGTCCACAGCGGCGCGGAACGTCGCGATCTTGGCACTGGTCGGGTCGCGCGGGTCGCCAGGACCCGGACCGACCACTGCCAGGTCGTAGGCATCGAAGCTGCCCGGAACGAAGTCCTCGTGACGGATCACGGTCGGCTTCATCCCGAGCACCGTGAACACGTGGCACAGCATGGTGGCGAAGTCGTCCTCGCCGTGCAGGATCGCCACTGAGCGACCGGTCAGCTCGGGTGCCGGCGCGGCCCCGGACTGGTCGGTCAGCCAGAACTTCGAGAGCCGCTGGTTGCGCGAGTTCAGCGCGATCAGCACGTCCTCGTCACGGGTCAGGTCCTCGATCTGGGATGGCTTGCCGGTGGCCGCCGCGACCAACCCGAAAGCGCTGAGGATGCCGCTGGCCTTGGCGAACGTCTCGGCGACCTCGGACGCCGGATCGGAGTCGCGCACCAGCGTCGCGCCCGCGGTCACCTTGAGCGCGCCGGTCGGCGAGACGTCGGCGGTTCGGATGAGGATCGGCGAGTCCGCGGTCTGGGCGCCGGTCTCGTCGCGTCCGATCAGGGCCAGGGCCCCGGCGTAGTACCCGCGACCTTCCGGCTCGTACTGCTTGATCAGCCGACAGGCGTTCTCGACCGGGGCGCCGGTGACGGTCGCGGCGAACATGCTGGTGCGCAGCACGTCGCGAACGTCCGAGCGGGTGCGTCCGGCCAGCAGGTACTCGGTGTGCACCAGGTGCGTCATCGGCTTGAGGAACGGTCCGAGCACCTGACCACCCTCGTGGCAGATGTCGCACATCATCTTGAGCTCCTCGTCGACGACCATGAAGAGCTCGTAGATCTCCTTCTCATCGGCGAGGAACTCGAGCAGCCGTTCCTTCCGTTCCGCCGGCGCCAGCCCTCCCAGACGAAACGTGCCCGAGATCGGGTTCATCCGGACCGCACCGGCGTGCACGCTCACGTGTCGCTCCGGCGAGGCCCCGATCAGGAACCGGTCGCCGGTCCAGAAGCAGTAGGTCCAATAGGCGCCACGCTCGTTCTCCAGCAGGCGCCGGAGCACGGTGAGCGCCTTGGCCGCCCCGGTCTCCGGGGTCCAGTCGGCAAGCTGGGCACGGTAGTGCCGACCGATCACGAGGTTGGCACCCTCGCCGTGGCCGATCTCGTCGGCGATGATCCGGCCGACCATGTCGCCGTACTGGTCGTCGGAGAGCTCGAAGCCACCACGCTCGGTGAAGTCCACGGCCTCGTCGGGAAGCGCGGCGATCAGGTCGTCCAGCGGTACCTCGAACTCCTGCTCGATCTGCACGACCGCCAGCGCAGTGCCGTCGTCGTGGACCTCGAACCCGCGCTCGGCCACCTGCCGGAACGGGACGGCGACCAGGCTGTCGAAGCGCCGGCCCGCCGCCGGGACCCCCTCACCGACCGGGATGTCGGCGAGCCGCTGCGTGGGGACCAACGGACCGCCCACCAGCGTGACAGTGTCGCTGTCGCGGATCCGGATCACCGCCCACGCCTGCTGCCCCATCACCTGCGCGAGGGCGGCCCCCGGCTCAGGGGGGGCTGCATTGGCTTGGGGGGACATGCTGGGAACGGTACCAACGCGGACGCTTGCCTCCGGAGCCGTTTTCCGGGGGCGAGACGGCACAATCAAGCGCATGACCGAGCCCAGCTCCGGCCGCACCCGGATCCGTCGCATCCCCGAGAAGGCGGTCACCGACGTGGCCACCCTGTACGCCGTCCTCGACGCGGCCCGCGTCGCCCACGTCGCGTTCGTCCACGACGGCGGCTGCGTGAACATCCCGGTAGCCAGTGCCCGCGACGGCGACCGGCTCTTGCTGCACGGCTCCACCGGAAGCAGACTCTTTCGCACGCTGGCCGACGGCGCCGAAGCCTGCGTCACCGTGACGTTGCTGGACGGGATGGTCCTGGCACGGTCGGCGTTCGAGTCCTCGATGCACTACCGCTCGGCGATGATCTTCGGCCGTGCGTGCGAGGTGGAGGACAAGCTCGCGGCCCTGGAGGCGATGAGCGAGGCCTGGATGCCCGGGCGCTGGGCATCCTTGCGCGCCCCGCATGCCCGGGAGCTCGCCGCCACCATGGTCCTGGAGCTGGCCCTGGACGAATGGTCGGTCAAGGTCAGCGACGGCGACCCGGAGGATCCGCCCGAGGACCTCGACGAGCCCGTCTGGGCCGGCGTTCTGCCCATGGTCGCGACGTTCGGCGAGCCGCTGCCGGCCCCGGACCTGCGCGGCGATCCGCCGCTGCCGGGCTACATCGCGGACTGGCGGATCGGCATCGTCTCGTAAGCAGCGTGAGCCCGTCCCAGCGCACCTTCCCGACGACTCACCGGCCAGCGAACGACCCAGGTCATCGAGGTGTGCCTGCCAGCCGGGTCCGGTCATCCTCCTCGCACAGCCACGCCTCGATCTCGGCCAGCGGTTCCGGGCGCAGGCTGTAGATCCGTCGCTGCGCGTCCTGGCGTACGTCGACCAGACCGGCCTTGCGGAGCACCCGCAAGTGCCGTGACACGCCTGGCCTGGCTATCGGCAGTGCGGCGGCGAGCTCACCGGCCGTCGCCGGATGGACCCGGAGGATCTCGAGCACGGTACGACGGCTCCCGTCTGCCAGCGCCTGCAACACCGTGTCCATGGCTCCCTCGTGACTGATCGGGTACGTAACGACAACGCTACAGATGACGGGTGTCAGGATCCCGACAGGTGCGGCACCCTAAGGTGTCTGGCATGAGCGTCCTGTCCCGCGTGGCCTACGTCGTCACCCTCGCCTGGGCCATCGTGATGGGCGGCCTGGTCCCCGGCTTGCTGCTGGCGCTCGCCTACGGGCGCATCCTGGGGTTCATCGCCGGAGTCATCGGAGCGTCGATCGGCTACCTGGTTCACCGGTTCGCCTGGGCGGAATGAGCGTGGGCGTGAACCGGACGACTGTCTCGTTCGTTCTCAGGGGTGGAGGTGCCTACCAACGCCATGTCAGAGAACCCGACCGCCCTGTTGCAGCAGCTGCACGAGGAACATGCCGTCGCGCTGTGGTCTTTCTGCCTGCACCTGACCAGCGATCCGGTCCGGGCCGAGGACGTCGCCCAGGAGACGTTCCTGCGGGCGTGGCAGCACTGCGAGGAGCTGGTCGAGCGACCGGGCTCGATCCGGTCCTGGCTGTTCACCGTCGCCCGCAACATCGTGATCGACGAATGGCGCAGCAAGCGCTTCCAGAACGAGCGGCCCACCGATCAGCTGCCTGAGCCTGGCGATCCGGTCGACCAGACCGACACGCTGCTCCAGGCCTGGGTCGTCGCGGAGGCGCTCACGCAGCTCTCGAGCGAGCACAAGGCGGTTCTGCTCGAGTGCTACTACCGCGGCCGGACCGTGGCGGAGGCCGCGCGTCTGCTCGGCGTACCCGAGGGAACCGTGAAGAGCCGCACCCACTACGCGTTGCGTGCACTGCGGCTCGCACTCGAGGAGATGGGGGTGGGGGCATGACCAGCTGCGGGCACGAGCACGAAGACGGTGCGTACGTCCTCGGCGCGCTGACCCCGGATGACCGGGTCGCCTTCGAGCGCCACCTCCCGGGCTGCGCCGCGTGCGCAGAGTCGGTTCGCGAGCTGGCCGGGCTTCCCGGCCTGCTGGCCCGGGTGCCCGTCGGGCTCCTCGATCCAGCCGAGGTCCCGACGCCGCTGCCCGAGACGCTGCTGCCCGGCCTGCTGCGCCGGGCCGGGCAGGCGCGACGTCGGCGCACCTGGGTCGCAGGCGGGCTCGTCGCCGCGTCCATCGCCGCGGCGGTTGCCGTCGGTGTGGCCGGGTTCGCCGGTCGC
>NZ_JAOPXI010000011.1 GCF_025965215.1 Marmoricola sp. | reverse complement strand
GGCGATGAACCTCTCGGCCGGCCTGGAGTGGGGCAGCGACATGGGTTCGCTGATCAGCCAGGACCAGCTAGACACCGTGACCGCCCACGTGGAGGACGCCGTCGCCAAGGGCGCGACCGTGCTCACCGGCGGCAAGGCCCGTCCGGACCTCGGCCCGTACTACTACGAGCCGACCATCCTCGAGGGCGTCTCCCCGGAGATGACCTGCTTCGGCCACGAGACCTTCGGGCCGGTGATCAGCCTGTACCGGTTCAACGACGAGACCGAGGCCATCGCTCGCGCCAACGACGGCGAGTACGGCCTGAACGCCTCGATCTACACCCGCGACACCAGGCGCGGCCGGATCATCGCGCGCCAGGTCAAGTGCGGCACGGTGAACATCAACGAGGCCTTCGGCGCGACGTTCGCCAGCATCGACGCCCCGATGGGCGGGATGCGCGAGTCCGGCATGGGCCGTCGCCAGGGCAGCGAGGGCATCCACCGCTACACCGAGACCCAGGCGGTCGCCTCGCAGGCGCTGCTCCGGTTCAGCCCGCAGTTCGGCCTGAACGACGAGCAGTACGCGAAGATGATGACGGTCAGTCTGCGGATCATGAAGAAGCTGGGGCGTGCCTGATGGCCCAGAGCGAAGCACAGTTCGACTTCGATGTCCTGATCATCGGCTCCGGCTTCGGTGGCTCGGTCAGCGCCCTGCGCCTGACCGAGAAGGGCTACAAGGTCGCGGTCATCGAGGCAGGCGCGCGGTTCCGTGACGAGGACTTCGCCGACACGTCCTGGGACGTGAAGAACTACCTCTTCCGGCCCGAGGTCGGCTGCTACGGCATCCAGCGGATCGATGCGATCAAGGACTGCATGATCGTCTCCGGCGCCGGGGTCGGCGGTGGCTCGCTGGTCTACGCGAACACGCTGTACGAACCGCTCGACGCCTTCTACCGAGACCCGTCGTGGGCGCACATCACGGACTGGAAGTCCGAGCTCGCGCCGTACTACGACCAGGCCAAGCGGATGCTGGGCGTGATCGAGAACCCGCTGCGCACGGCGGCCGACGACGTGATGTACCAGGTCGCCGAGGACATGGGCGTCGCGGAGACCTACCACCCGACCCCCGTCGGCGTGTTCTTCGGCGGACCGGGGGAGACCCACCACGACACCGTGAAGGACCCGTACTTCGGCGGCGTCGGCCCGGACCGGGTGCCGTGCCGGGCGTGCGGCGAGTGCATGACCGGCTGCCGGCACAACTCCAAGAACACCCTGGTCAAGAACTACCTGTACCTCGCCGAGCAGGCCGGCGCCCGGGTGATGCCGTTGAGCACGGTGACCCGGATCAAGCCGCGCACCGACGGCGGGTACGACGTCACGCTGAAGTACACCAAGGCCAAGCGGGCCACGGCGCGCTCGACCCGGACGCTGACGGCCCAGCAGGTCATCGTCGCGGCGGCTTCGCTGGGCACCCAGCGGCTGCTGCACAAGATGAAGGACGAGCGGCACCTGCCGGGCCTGTCCGATCGGCTGGGGTACCTGTCGCGGACGAACTCCGAGTCGATCCTCGGCGCGATCGCGCCCTCGACCTCGACGACCGACTACTCGCGCGGCGTCGCGATCACGTCGTCGTTCCACCCCGACGAGCACACCCACATCGAGCCGGTGCGCTACGGCAAGGGCAGCAACTTCATGTCGATGATGCAGACCGTGCTCACCGACGGTGAGGGCCCCGAGCCGCGCTGGAAGAAGTGGGCCAAGGAGATGTGGACCCAGCGGTCCAACATCCGCGAGCTCTACGACTTCAAGCACTGGTCCGAGCGGACCGTGATCGCCCTGGTGATGCAGACGGTCGACAACTCGATCACGACCTTCACCAAGAAGATCCCGGGCACCAACATCAGCTACATGACCTCGAAGCAGGGGCACGGGACTCCGAACCCGACCTGGATCCCGGTCGGCAACGATGCGGTTACCAAGATGGCGGAGATCGTCGGCGGAACCGCCGGCGGCTCGATCGGCGAGCCCTTCAACCGGCCGCTGACGGCCCACTTCATCGGTGGCTGCACCATCGGTGACTCGCCGGAGAGCGGCGTCATCGACGGCTACCAGCGCGTCTACGGGCACCCGGGTCTGCACATCGCGGACGGCTCGGCGATCTCGGCGAACCTGGGCGTGAACCCGTCGCTGACGATCACCGCCCAGGCGGAGCGGGCGATGTCGTTCTGGCCCAACAAGGGCGAGGCCGACCCGCGCCCGGCGCTGGGCTCGGCGTACGAGCGGATCGAGCCGGTGGCGCCCACGTCGCCGACCGTCCCGAGCGGTGCTCCCGGGGCTCTGCACCTGCCGATCGTGGCGGTTTCGTAGGTCTTGGGCGATTTCGCCACCTGGTCAAAAAAATTCTGAGAAACCTGCATAACCCCGCCTGGGAGCACTCGTTTATCACTGCAGATCGGGTGCATTGCTCCCTCCCAGGCCCGATCTCGACACGGTTCACTCCACGTGGACAATCAGGGCCCAGCCTCCCTCCCTCCCCGGCTGGGCCCTGAGTCATGTTCCGGGTCATGTTCCGGGTCATGGTCCGGGCAAAACAGGCACCGAACCGCCCGCCGGCGTGCCCGGATAGACTCCTGCCTCGATCCCACACCTGCGGAAGGGCCGGACTTGACCGACCACGACCTCGTCCTCGTCGTCGACTTCGGGGCGCAGTACGCCCAACTGATCGCCCGCCGCGTCCGCGAGGCCAAGGTGTACTCGGAGATCGTTCCGCACACGATGTCGGCCGTCGACATGCTGGCGAAGAACCCGACGGCGATCGTGCTGTCGGGCGGACCCTCCTCGGTCTACGAGGAAGGCGCCCCGCAGCTGGATCCGGCGCTGGTCGACGGGACGGTGCCGGTCTTCGGCATCTGCTACGGGTTCATGGCCCTCGCCCAGGCTCTCGGTGGTGAGGTCGCGCACACCGGTCAGCGCGAGTACGGACGTACGGACGTCTCGGTGCTCGAGGCCGGCACCCTGCTGGCCGGGCTGCCCGAGACGCTGGTCTCGTGGATGTCGCACGGTGACGAGGTCACTGCTGCGCCCGCCGGTTTCACCGTCAATGCGCGCTCTCCGCGTGCCACCGTCGCTGCCTTCGAGGACACCGGCCGCCGGATCGCAGGCGTCCAGTGGCACCCCGAGGTTCTCCACAGCGAGCACGGCCAGACGATCCTCGAGCACTTCCTCTACGAGATCGCCGGCTGCCGGCCGACCTGGACCAGCGCCAACATCGTCGAGGAGCAGGTCGAGCGGATCCGCGCCGAGGTCGGCGACGCCCGCGTGATCTGCGGCCTGTCGGGCGGCGTCGACTCCGCCGTCGCTGCCGCGATCGTGCAGAAGGCGATCGGCGACCAGCTCACCTGTGTGTTCGTCGACCACGGGCTCCTGCGCAAGGGCGAGGCGGAGCAGGTCGAGACCGACTACGTGAAGGCGACCGGGATCGACCTCAAGGTCGTCGAGTGCAGCGACCAGTTCCTCGGCTTCCTGGCCGGAGTCTCGGATCCGGAGGAGAAGCGCAAGATCATCGGCCGCGAGTTCATCCGGGTCTTCGAGGCGGCCGAGCGTGAGGTCGTCGCCGAGTCCGAGGGCGCACCGGTCCGGTTCCTCGTCCAGGGCACGCTCTACCCGGATGTGGTGGAGTCCGGCGGCGGCGAGGGCGCGGCCAACATCAAGTCGCACCACAACGTCGGTGGTCTGCCCGACGACCTCGAGTTCGGTCTCATCGAGCCGCTGCGCACCCTGTTCAAGGACGAGGTCCGCCAGGTCGGCGAGCAGCTCGGACTGCCGCCGGCGATGGTCTGGCGGCACCCCTTCCCAGGCCCCGGCCTGGCGATCCGGATCGTGGGCGCGGTCGACGCCGAACGACTCGCGATCCTGCGCGAGGCCGACGCGATCGTCCGCGAGGAGACCACCAGGGCCGGCCTCGACGGCGAGATCTGGCAGTTCCCGGTGGTACTGCTGGCCGACGTACGGTCCGTCGGTGTCCAGGGCGACGGCCGCACCTACGGCCACCCGATCGTGCTGCGCCCGGTCTCCAGCGAGGACGCCATGACCGCCGACTGGAGCCGGCTCCCGTACGACGTCCTCGAGCGGATCTCGACCCGGATCACCAACGAGGTCGACGAGGTCAACCGGGTCGTGCTGGACATCACCAGCAAGCCTCCCGGCACCATCGAGTGGGAGTAATCCACCGGTCCTGATCGCGGCAGCCCGACCCGGCGTCGCGTGACGTTCACCCGCACGTCGTTGCCTGGGTGGCTGGGCTGGGTCGATGCTGACCTGAACGACACACAACCCTTGTGTGCGCTGGGGCGCGAAGGGCACGGGCATGGCGACCACCAAACGAGGATCGGCTCGCGCGGGCAAAACTGCTGCTGCGAAATCTGCTCCGACGAAGGCACCGACCCCGGTGAACGGACATCGGGTGATCGTGTTCCTCCAGGAGAACAAGACGACCGATTTCTACTTCCCGACACTCGCACGGTGGGGCGCCGCTGTCGCCGGCGGCGGGGACCTGCTGGCCGCTCCGCCCAACTTCGATCAGCCCCACGACCGCAATGCCTGGGTCCACTTCGCCTTGGGTGACTACCCGGCTCTCCCGGTTCAGGTGGACAACGACGCGGTGATCCCGTTCTACAGCTGGCTGGCCAAGGAGCACACGTTCTGCGACCACCATTTCGGGGCTGGATCCAATTCGACCTCCGGGCACATGCTGGCGGTCGGTGGCCAGACCCCGACGTTGAAGAATCCGCCCTTCGTCGGCGCCCATCCGACCTGGAACATCCCGTCCATCTTCAGCGTCGCCGAGGCAGCTGGTGTCTCCTGGGCAGCCTTCCCGGACGGATCGGGCTACCCGACCAAGTTCTACGCGAGCCTGAACACACCGGCCGGAGTCGCGAACATCCACCCGCCGAGCGAGTTCATCCCGATGGCCAAGGCCGGCACCCTGCCGCAGGTCTGCTACGTCTGGTCACCCTCAGGCTTCGACGAACACCCACCCGCCACCAACAATCCCGGGTACGTGACCGCCGGGCACGACCTCGTGTGGCAGCGGGTGCAGGCTGTCATCGACGGCGGAGGCTGGGCCGAGACGACCTTCATCCTCACCTGGGACGACTGGGGTGGGTACGCCGACTCGATCCGGACCCCGACGATCGAGACCGTTGCCGATGCGCTGCACCCGAACGGCTTCGCCGCGATCGGCGGGTCGCGTATCCCGCTGATCATGTTCGGCGGGATGGTCAAGCAGGGCATCGATCCGCGGTGGCATTCCCACGCCTCGCTCCCGAAGACCGTCATCGACCTCCTCGAGCTCCCGGCCATGGGTGTGCCACGGGTCGACACGGCACCCAGCCTGGCTGAGCGTGTCGACCCGTCCCTCTCGCGACCGGTGCCGCCCGCCTACGGTGTCGCCGTGGTCCAGCCGACTCCGCCCTCACGGGCTCCGGCGCCGGTCGACCCCGGAGCCTGGCCCGGACCGACCGGCAAGCCCATGCCGGCTCTGGTCACCTTGGACGGTTCCACGCTCCCGGCGCCCACCGA
>NZ_JAOPXI010000010.1 GCF_025965215.1 Marmoricola sp. | reverse complement strand
CCATCGGGTCGAGGTTCTCGATCGAGCAGATGATCACCACGTTGTCGGCGGTGTCGCGCATGACCTCGAGCTCGTACTCCTTCCAGCCGATGATCGACTCCTCGAGGAGCACCTCGGTGGTCGGGCTCGCGGCCAGGCCGGCGCCGGCGATGCGGTGCAGGTCCGTCTCGTTGTACGCGATGCCCGAGCCGGTGCCGCCCATGGTGAAGGACGGGCGCACGACGATCGGGTAGCCGAGCTCCTCGACCGCTCCCCTGCAGTCGTCCATCGAGTGGCAGATCACGCTGCGGGACGTCTCCCCGCCGACCCTGGCCACGATCTCGTTGAACATCTCGCGGTTCTCGCCGCGGTGGATCGCCTCGATGCTCGCACCGATCAGCTCGACGTCGTACTTCTCCAGGATGCCGGCCTCGGACAGCCCGATCGCGCAGTTGAGCGCCGTCTGGCCGCCGAGAGTCGCCAGCAGCGCGTCCGGGCGCTCCTTGGCGATCACCTTCTCGACGAACTCGACGGTGATCGGCTCGACGTAGGTGGCGTCGGCGAACTCGGGGTCGGTCATGATCGTGGCCGGGTTGGAGTTGACCAGGATGACCCTGATGCCCTCGTCCTTGAGCACCCGACAGGCCTGGGTCCCGGAGTAGTCGAACTCGCAGGCCTGGCCGATGATGATCGGCCCGGACCCGATCACCAGGATGGACTTGATGTCTTCGCGCTTCGGCATCAGTTCAGGCCTTCTTCTGGTTGCTTCTAGTCGAGCGCAGCATGAGTGTGAGGAACCGGTCGAACAGATAGGCAGCGTCATGGGGCCCGGCTGCCGCCTCGGGGTGGTACTGGACCGAGAACGCCGTGAGGGTGCCGGAGGCGTCGCGCAGCTCGAGCCCCTCGACCACGTCGTCGTTGAGACAGACATGACTCACGGTCGCCTCGCCGTACGGCGTGGTGGTCGATCCCTCGAGCGGGGCGTCGACCGCGAAGCCGTGGTTGTGGGCGGTGACCTCGACCTTGCCGGTGGTCCGGTCGATCACCGGCTGGTTGATCCCGCGATGCCCGTACTTGAGCTTGAAGGTGCCGAAACCGAGGGCACGACCGAACAGCTGGTTGCCGAAGCAGATGCCGAAGTAGGGCAGCCCACGGGCCAGGGCATCCTTGAGCAGCTCGACCTGACCGGTCGTCGCGGCCGGGTCGCCCGGGCCGTTGGAGAAGAACAGCCCGTCCGGGCTGACCGCGAGGACCTCCTCGATGCTCGCCGTCGCCGGCAGGACGTGCACCTCGATGCCGCGCTCGCTCATCATCCTGGGCGTGTTGGCCTTGATGCCGAGGTCCAGTGCCGCCACGGTGGCGACCTTCGAGCCGACGGCCGGCACGACGTAGGCGGCTTCGGTGGAGACCTCGCCGGACAGCTCAGCTCCGGCCATCTTCCCCGAGGCGAGCACCCGTCCGAGCAGAGCCTTCGAGTCTGCCTCGACCGAGGAGATCCCGACCCGCATGGCACCGCGTTCCCGCAGGTGCCGGGTGAGCGCCCGCGTGTCGATCCCGCTGATGCCGACGACGCCCTGGTCGCGCAGCTCGTCGTCGAGGGTGCGCACCGAACGCCAGTTCGACGGGATCCGGGCGGGGTCTCGCACGACGTAGCCACTGACCCAGATCCGGCTCGACTCGGGGTCCTCGTCGTTGACGCCGGTGTTGCCGATGTGCGGCGCCGTCATCACGACGACCTGCCGGTGGTACGACGGGTCGGTGAGCGTCTCCTGGTAGCCGGTCATGCCGGTGGAGAAGACCGCCTCGCCGAAGGTTTCCCCCTCGGCGCCGTAGGACTCGCCACGGAACGTGCGACCGTCCTCGAGCACCAGAATCGCCTCGGTCATCGGTTTCCCCTGTCAGTCTTCGGTCCGGCGCTGCTGCGGACCATCTTTGAAATCGTGCGGACCCAGGCCCCGAGGTCGGGTTGCGCAGGACCGCCGGTCCGTCCCAGCTGGGTCTTCGCGGCATCTCGCACACTGCGGACAGCGTCCATCCGGAACCCGGTCTCCCAGTCGCGGCCGTGGTGTTCCCACCGGACGACCAGGAGGTCGTTGACCGGCTTGCCGTTGAACATCGGTTCGGTGCGAGCTCCACGCAGCGCATCGGTGCGGATCCGGAACGACCCGGCGATGCGGACCACGTCGATCGCCTCGGCCGACAAAGAAAGTCGGGCTGAGCTCTTGGCCGACAGGCTGTGACCGATCACCCGGGTACCGTCGGCATCCAGAGTGCCGAGGTAGCGCGCCGTGGCCTGCAGCTTCGCCGGCGGCAGTTCGGCGATCGGTGGAATCGGCACCAGCTCCGGGATCCCGTCGGAGGCGTGCCTGAGGAACCTCATCAGGCGAGCTTCCCGTCCAGGACCGTGGCCTTGCCGCGCAGGAAGGTCGCGACGACGCGGCCGGGAAGCTCCATGCCGGCGTACGGCGTGTTGCGCGAGAGCGACGACATCTCGCCGGCCTCGATCACCCGGGTCGCCGAGGCGTCGTACAGGACCACGTTAGCGGGCTCACCGACCGCGAGCGGGCGGCCGTGGTCACCGAGGCGACCGATCCGTGCCGGTGCCGTCGAGAGCCGTTCGGCGACCCCGGCCCAGTCGATCAGACCGGTGTCGACCATCGTGTGCTGGACGATCGAGAGCGCTGTCTCCAGGCCGAGCATCCCGAACGCGGCCGCCTGCCACTCGCAGTCCTTGTCCTCGTGCGGATGCGGAGCGTGGTCGGTGGCGACGATGTCGATGGTCCCGTCGGCCAGCCCCTCGCGCAGCGCGACGACGTCGGCCGCGGTGCGCAGTGGCGGATTCACCTTGTAGATCGGGTCGTACGAGGCGGCGAGCTCGTCGGTGAGCAGCAAGTGGTGCGGGCAGGCTTCCGCGGTGACGGTCCAGCCGCCTTCCTGCTCGGCGCGGGCCTTGGCCCAGCGCACGATCTCGACCGAGCCGGCAGTCGACACATGGCACACGTGCAGCCGCGACTTCACGTGCTGGGCGAGCAGGACGTCGCGCGCGATGATCGCCTCCTCGGCGACCGCGGGCCAGCCGCGCAGACCGAGTCGGCCGGAGAGCTCGCCCTCGTTCATCTGGGCGTCCTGGGTCAACCGGGGTTCCTGGGCGTGCTGGGCGATGACGCCGTCGAAGGCCTTGACGTACTCCAGTGCGCGGCGCATCAGCACCGGGTCGGCAACGCACTTGCCGTCGTCGGAGAACACCCGTACGCGGGCCGCCGAGTCCGCCATCGCGCCGAGCTCGGCCAGCTGTTCGCCGGCCAGGCCCACGGTGACCGCACCCACCGGGAAGACATCGGCGTAGCCGGCCTCGCGACCCAGTCGCCAGACCTGCTCGACGACACCGGCGGTGTCGGCCACGGGATCGGTGTTGGCCATCGCGTGCACGGCGGTGAAACCGCCCAGCGCGGCGGCACGGGTGCCGGACTCGACGGTCTCGGCATCCTCGCGTCCCGGTTCGCGCAGGTGGGTGTGCAGGTCGACCAGTCCGGGCAGGGCAATCAGGCCGCTGGCGTCGACGACCTCGGCGCCCGTCGCTTCGAGCCCCGAGCCGACGGCTGCGATCACGCCGTGGGTCAGGAGGAGGTCGGTCGGCTCGCCGCCCAGGATCCGGGCGCCGGTGATCAGGGTCGAGCTCACGCGTCGTTCTCCTCAGTGGTGGGTTCAGCGCCGGTTGCGCTCTGCGCATGATCGGCTGCGCCGAGGGCAGGTTCGCTGCCACCCAGCAGCAGGTAGAGCACTGCCATCCGGACCGCGACGCCGTTGGTCACCTGCTCGACGATCACCGAGCGGTCCGAGTCGGCCACGTCGGCGGTGATCTCCATGCCCCGGATCATCGGACCGGGGTGCATGACGATCGTGTGGTCCTGCAGCGTCGCCATCCGCCGGGCGTCCAGGCCGTAGCGGCGCGAGTACTCGCGGGCGCTCGGGAAGTAGGAGTCGTTCATCCGCTCCCGCTGGACGCGCAGCATCATCACGACGTCCGACTTCGGCAGGACGGCGTCGAGGTCGTAGGACGTCTGCACGCCCCAGGTCTCCACGCCGTACGGGAAGAGGGTGGGCGGGGAGACGAGGGTGACCTCGGCCCCGAGGGTCTGCAGCAGGATGGCGTTCGACCGAGCGACCCGGCTGTGCAGCACGTCCCCGACGATGGCGATCCGGCGCCCGTCGAGGGCACCGAGGTGCCGGGTCATGGTGAAGGCATCGAGCAGGGCCTGGGTCGGGTGCTCATGGGTGCCGTCACCGGCGTTGATGACGGTCGACCGCGCCCAGCCCGCGTTGGCGAGGTTGTGCGGCGCCCCGGAGGCCCAGTGCCTGACGATCACGGCGTCCGCGCCCATCGCCTCGAGCGTGAGGGCGGTGTCCTTGAGCGACTCCCCCTTGCTCAGCGAGGAGCCCTTGGCGGAGAAGTTGATGACGTCGGCCGAGAGCCGCTTGGCGGCCGCCTCGAAGGACATCCGGGTCCGCGTGGAGTCCTCGAAGAACAGGTTGACCACGGTGCGGCCGCGCAGGGCCGGCAGCTTCTTGATCGGCCGGTCCGCGAGCGCCCGCATCTCCCCGGCCGTGGCCAGGATCAGTTCGGCGTCGTCGCGGGTCAGGTCCGCGGCGCTCAGGAGGTGATTCTTCATCGGATCGTCACCGAGTCCTCTCCGTCGTACTCGGCCAGCCGTACGGCGACCTTCTCGGCCATCGAGGTCGGCAGGTTCTTGCCGACGAAGTCCGCACGGATCGGCAGGTCGCGGTGACCCCGGTCGACCAGGACGGCGAGCCGGACAGCGCGCGGCCTGCCGATGTCGTTCATCGCGTCGAGCGCCGAACGGATCGTGCGACCCGAGTACAGGACGTCGTCGACCAGGACGACGACCTTGTCGTCGATCCCGCCGCCCGGGATCTCGGTCGGCGAGAGCGCGCGGGCCGGACGCAGGCGCAGGTCGTCGCGGTACATGGTGATGTCGAGCGAGCCGACCGGGATCTCGGCGCCCTCGACCTGGGCGATCCGCGCAGCGATCCGCTGGGCGAGGCCGACGCCGCGGCTCGGGATGCCGAGCAGGACCAGGTCGTGCGAGCCCTTGTTGCGCTCGAGGATCTCGTGCGAGATGCGCGTGAGCGCCCGGTCGATGTCACGGGCGTCGAGGACGGTACGCCCTTCGGGGTGACCATCGGTGTCGTGGCTGGCAATCTCATGGGTAGGCGCCATCACGCCTGACCTCCTTCTCCGCCTCACTGGACGGACCGTTAAAGGATGTCGAACGGCGCCACAGTATCAGCCCTACGATGGCACCGTTCGGCCCGAGGGAGGTCTAGTGGTCAAGCTGCTGAGCCCGGTCGACAGCATGTTCGTCCGAATGGAGACGTCGCGTGCTCCCCTGCACATCGGCTGCGGCGCGATCTTCGAGCTGCCGGCGGGTGCCGGACCGGAGTTCGTGCTCGACCTGCACCGCGCGTTCTCGGCGCTCGACTGGGTGCCGTTCCCCTACAACAGCGTCGTCGACCACGGCCCTGCCAACGCGCTGTCGCGCTGGCGCGAGGTCGAGCCCGACCCGTCGTACCACGTCAGGCTCTCGGCGCTGCCGGGTCCCGGCACCGACGCCCAGCTCGGTCAGCTGCTCGAGCGGCTGCACTCACACCCTCTCGACCTGACCAAGCCGCTGTGGGAGGCGCACGTGATCGAGGGGCTGGAGGGCAACCGGTTCGCGTTCTACTTCAAGGCGCACCACGGCGCGACCGACGGCCTGGGGGCGATGCGCACCATCAAGCAGTGGCTCAGCACCGACCCGTCCGGGACAGTCGGCCCGGGCGGCCAGGAATCGCCCGACGCGAGGGCCCTCGAGAAGGCGGACACCAGCGCCATCCGGCTGGCTCGCAGGATCCTCGGCAACGCGCTGTCCACCCTCGGCGCGACCGGCGAGATGGCCGGCAAGGTGGTCGAGATGGCCACCGGCGCGAACAGCGCGGTCCTGGGTGCGCTGAAGACGCCCCGGACACCGTTCAACAAGAAGGTCACCCGCAACCGGCGGATCGCCTACTGCGAGCTCGGGCTGGACCGGATGAAGTCGATCGCCACGGCGACCGGCACGTCGGTCAACGACGTGCTGCTGACCGCGCTGGCCGGTTCGGTGCGCCGCTACCTGACCGAGCTCGATGCGCTGCCCCGGCGCACCCTGACCGCCTCGGTCCCTGTCGGCATCGACCGCGACGAGGAGACGATCAACGCAGCAGCAGGGTTCATCTGCCCGCTGGGCACCGACATCGAGGATCCGGTCGAGCGGCTCAGGAGGATCAACAGGGTCACCTCACGCGGCAAGAAGGAGCTCGTCGCCCTCTCCGCCGGAGCACTGCAGCAGTTCACCCTGGCGGGCCTGCTCCCGATCGCGTTCTCGCAGAAGGTCGTCACGGCCCCGCCGCTGTTCAACTTCGTCGTCTCCAACCTGGTGCTCTCCCGCGAGCCCCTCTACCTCGCCGGCGCGCGCCTGCTGAGTATCGTGCCGGTCTCGTTCCTCTCCGACGGCTACGGGCTCAACGTCACGTTGATCGGGTACGGCGACAAGGTCACCATCGGGTTCGTCGGGTGCCGCGACACCCTCCCGCACCTGCAACGCCTCGCGATCTACACCGATGACGCGCTCGACGAGCTGGAGTCAGCCCTGCAGCAGGGCGCGTAGGACAGGCTGGGCTGCGCGGTAGTACGTCGGGTACGCGAAGTGCATCTCGGCCAGTGTCGCTAGCGGGATCTCGGCGTGCACGGCCGTGGCGAGCATCGAGAGCACCTCACCCCCGCTCGGACCGACCGCGCAGGCGCCGACCAGGACGTTGCGGCTGCGGTCGGCCACGAGCTTGATCAGCCCAGGCTCCCCGGCGATCCAGCCACGGGTTCCCAGGTCCCCGGTCGCAGTGACGACATCGATGCCGGCGGCGCGAGCAGCTGATTCGGTCAGTCCGACCGAGCCCACCTCAGGTGCGGTGAAGGTGACCCGCGCGACCGCCCGGTAGTCGGCCCACGGCCCGTCCACGCCGAGCAGGTCGCGGATCACCACGTCGGCCTGGTACATCGAGACGTGGGTGAACGCGCCCTTGCCGGTGATGTCACCGATGGCCCAGATCCCAGGCACCACCCGCATCCGCTCGTCGGTTTCGAGCACTCGGGCGGCCGGGTCGAGGCCGACGTGCTCGAGTCCGAGGTCCGCCAGGTTGGTCCGACGACCCGCCGCGACCAGAAGCCGCTGGGCTGTCAGCTCGCGGTCCTCGAGGACAACGGTGAAGGTGTCGTCGGCGTGGTCGACACGGTGGATCGATGCGCCCGCGTGGACCTCGATGCCCTGTTCGGCGAACGCGGTCGCGAGGGCGGCCGATGCCTCGGGCTCCTCCAGCGCGATGATCCGGTCGGCGACCTCGATCAGGTGAACCGGGACGTCGAACGCCGCGAAGACCTGGGCCAGCTCGCAGCCGATGGCGCCACCCCCGATCACGATCAGCGATGCCGGCAGCTCGGTGGCCTTCACGATCTCGCGGTTCGTCCAGTACGGCGTGGCCTCGAGCCCCTCGATCGGAGGCGCGCTGGGGCTCGTGCCCGTGTTCAGGACGATTCCGCGCCGTGCCACCCAGGTCCGCCCGTCGACCGTGACCTCGTTTCGTCCAGTGATCCGGCCTCGTCCGCGCACGAACCTCGCACCCGCGGCGACGAGCCTGTCCACCGCCACCTGGTCGTCCCAGTCGTCGGTTGCCTCGTCCCGGATGCGCGCCGCGACGGGCGCCCAGTCGGGCTGCACCTGCGAGGTGCCAGCCAGTCCGGGGACGCGGCGGGCCTCACGCAACATGCCTGCGGCCGCGATCATCATCTTCGACGGGACGCAGCCGAAGTACGGACACTCGCCGCCCACCAGCCGCTCGTCGATCGCGACGACGTCAAGTCCTGCCTTCGCGAGGCTGTCGGCGGCGTGCTCGCCGCCGGGCCCGAGTCCGATCACGATCACGTCGCATGCGCCAGCTGCTTCACTCATGCGCCCAGCCAACCAGCCCACGCGCCCTCGGGCCAGCACCGCTGGTTACGTTCGCCTTACCGACCTACGACGGTCACTCGCCCGCCAGCTTCTCCTTGTCGCGCACGACGTGCGCGAGGATCCCGTTGACGAAGGTCGGCGACTCGTCCGTGGAGAGGTCGCGAACCAGGTTGACCGCTTCGCTGACGGCCACCGCGTCCGGCACATCGTCGACGAAGAGGACTTCGTAGATCCCCAGTCGCAGCACGTTGCGGTCCACCGCCGGCATCCGCTCGAGGGTCCAGCCGTGCGCGTAGGAGGTGATCAGCTCGTCAAGACGGTCCTGCCGGTCAGCGATGCCGCGGACCAGCGTGACGGTGTAGTCGTTGGTCGGGCCCTCACCCGCATCGATCTGGCCGTCCAGCATGTCGTCGATCCGCTGGCCCTGTGCCTCGGCGGAGAAGATCACGTCGAGAGCCCGCTTCCTGGCCTTGGAGCGTGCACTCATCGCTCGGGCGTCTTCTGGGACCGCTGCCGGCCCGATCGTGTGGACAGCCGAATCAGCCCTTGACTCGACCGAGGTAGGAGGAGTCGCGCGTGTCGACCTTGATCTTCTCGCCCTGGTTGATGAACAGCGGGACCTGGATCTCGTGGCCGGTCTCCAGCGTCGCTGGCTTGGTGCGACCCGTGGCGCTGTCGCCGGCCAGCCCGGGCTCGGTGAAGGTGATCACGAGCTCGACCGAAGCCGGGAGCTCGACGAACAGGACGCGGCCCTCGTTGGTCGCGACGATCGCGTCCTGGTTCTCGAGCAGGAAGTTCACGGCGTCACCGACGACCTCCGGCGGTACCTCGAGCTGGTCGTACGTCGCGGTGTCCATGAAGATGTAGGAGGTGCCGTCGTTGTACAGGTACTGCATGGTCCGCTTGTCGACGTTGGCCGTCTCGACCTTGGTGCCGGCGTTGAACGTCCGGTCGACGTTCTTCCCCGACTCGACGTTGCGCAGCTTGGTCCGCACGAAGGCAGGCCCCTTGCCGGGCTTGACGTGCTGGAACTCGGTGACTGCCCAGAGCTGGCCGTCGATGTTGAGAACCATGCCGTTCTTGAGGTCGTTCGTGGTTGCCATGCGTGCAGGAGCCTGTCGTGTGGAGTGGTGGAGGCGCGGCGTGCGCCAACGGAGCAGTCTAGGACATCGCTTCAGGTACGCCGATTCGGTGCCGATCAGACCGGGGTAGGGCTGTGCCCTGATCCGGAGCCGACCGTCCGGCCTCGCCGATCCACGAATCCTGGAGGTGCCATGACCATCGCCATCGTACGGACGGCCTTGACGGCCACGACGCTGGTCGTCACCGCCGTCGGCGGCGCCTCCATCGCCACGACGCTCGTCGGGAGCACCGCAAGGGCGGTGCCGCCGACCGCCCGGATCCCCGCTGCGGCTCCTGCGGTCCCCGGCCCGGCTGCGGGAGCCCTGGGCCCGGTCGACAGCCAGAACCGGCCGGCCAGCATGGCAACGCCGCGGGCGCGCCACACCCCGACGTCCACCCCCGGACCAGTCGTCGCCCCGCACGTGCAGATACGGTCCGCAGCCGCCGGTCGGCCGGGCGTCACGACCGTCCGCCCGAGCACGTCCAGCAGCAGCACGGTCTACCACCCGAGCAGCCACGACAGCAGCGACGATGCGGGCCAGCGGCCCAGCGACGACGGCACCGGCCACG
This sequence comes from Marmoricola sp., assembly GCF_025965215.1. Classification (GTDB taxonomy): domain Bacteria; phylum Actinomycetota; class Actinomycetes; order Propionibacteriales; family Nocardioidaceae; genus Marmoricola. Next base: position 11,188 of record NZ_JAOPXI010000010.1, on the reverse strand, counting down.
ACGACTGAGACTCGGCCGACCTGAGGTGCGCGAGCGAGGTCGGTCAGCCGCGGGCGAGGTGCTCGAGCGCCATCCGGTAGCCGTCGATGCCGTAGCCGGCGATGACCGCTGCGGCGTACGGGGTGACCACCGAGGTGTGCCGGAACTCCTCGGGACGCTCGTGCGGGTCCGAGATGTGCACCTCGACCAGGGGTGCCACGAGCTGTGCACACGCATCGAAGATGGCCCAGGAGTAGTGCGTCCACGCAGCGGCATTGAGCACCACCGGGTTCTCGCCGTCGGCCGCCTCGTTGAGCCAGTCGAGCATCTCGCCCTCGTGGTTCGTCTGGCGGCAGGAGACCTCGAGGCCCAGGTCGCGACCCCAGCCGACACAGTGCCCGGCCAGTTCGTCGTACGTCGTGAAGCCGTAGATCTCGGGTTGCCGCCTGCCGAGGCGACCGAGGTTGGGACCGTTGAGGACCAGCACACGTCGAGACGCGCGCTGCGCGAGGTCCTCAGGCACCGCAGGCGCGGTCATCGGGCACCGGCCAGGTGGTCCCAGGCGGCTCGCAGATGCTCGAGTGGCGGGTCGGTCAGCACGGCAGGCTTCGCGAGCCCGTCCAGGACGAGGAAGCGCAGGTGTGCGCCGCGGGCCTTCTTGTCGACACGCATGGTCGCCAGCAGGTCGTCGAAGCTTGTCCCCCAAGGAGCACCGTCGAACAGGGTCGGCAGCCCGACGGCGGCCAGGACCTCTGCGTGCCGCCCGGCAGTCTCGTCGTCGAGCCGGCCGGCCAGCCGCGCCAGCTCGGCGGCGTAGACCATGCCCAGCGCTACCGCCTCGCCGTGGCGGATCCGGTAGGAAGTGGCCTTCTCGATCGCGTGCGCCATCGTGTGGCCGTAGTTCAGGACCTCCCGGCCGGGGTGACCGTCGGCCCCTCCGTGCTCCTTCAGGTCCGCGACGACCACTGCGACCTTCACCGCGATGGCGCGCTCGACCAACTCGCGGAGCTCCGCCGACCGCGGCTCGAGCGCGTTCGCGGGACAGCTGTCGATCAGCGTCAGGATCTTCGGGTCAGCGATGAAGCCGCACTTGACGACCTCGCCGAGCCCGGCGATCAGCTCCGGCTCGGCGAGCGAGCCGAGGACATCCAGGTCGCAGACCACGCCGGAGGGCTCGTGGAAGGACCCGACCAGGTTCTTGCCGGCGCCGGTGTTCATCCCGGTCTTGCCACCCACGGCGGCGTCGACCATCGCCAGCAGCGTCGTCGGGACGTGCACGACCGGCACGCCTCGCAGCCACGTCGCGGCGATGAAGCCGCCCATGTCGGTAGTGGCGCCGCCACCGACCGTGACGACGGCATCCGAACGCGTGAACCCCGCAGCACCGAGCTGTTCCCAGGCGTCGAGCGCCACGGCGCCTGTCTTGGCAACCTCGCCGTCGGGCAGCACCAGCCGGAGGACCTCGCGCTCGCCGAGCCTGGCGATCACGCGGTCCGCGAGGTGTTCGAGAGGCTGGGGGTACGCAACGGCGACGCGCGTCGGGCCGTTGCCGAGCATCCCGGCCACTTCACCGAGCACACCGTGGCCGACCACAACGTCGTACGGTGCCGCTCCGCGGACAGGCAGCCGGGTGACGGTGCTGGCGTCAGTCATGGCCACCATCATCCACCAGCGCGCGAACCTGTTGTGCAACCTCGGCCGCGTCCAGACCATCGGTAGCGACCGTCCAGCGTGCCACCGACGCGTAGAGCGGGGTGCGCTCGTCGAGGAGCTGTTTGATCCGGCCGCGTACGTTGCCGAGCAGCAGCGGCCGGGACACGCCCAGACCGACCCGCGACGCGGCGTCGCTGAGTCCGACTCGGAGGAACACCACCGGCCGACCGGCGAGCAGCTCACGGGTGGTCGGATCGAGCACGGCACCCCCCCCGAGGGCCAGGACGCCGCTGTGGCTGACCAGCGCCTCGGCCACGGCCGTGCGCTCGAGCGCACGGAAGTGCTCCTCGCCGTCATCGACGAAGATCTCGGCGACCGGCTTCCCGACGGCGGCCTCGACCACCTGATCGGTGTCGAGGAATTCCAGGCCGAGCGCGTCGGACAGCAGTGTGCCGACCGTCGTCTTGCCGGCTCCCATCGAGCCGACCAGGACGATCCTGGGGCCCGCGCCGGTCACGAGAACCTCAGCGATTCCAGGTAACCGCTCAGGTTGCGTCGGGTCTCGCCGAGCGAGTCGCCGCCGAACTTCTCGAGGACGGCATCGGCGAGCACGAGCGCGACCATCGCCTCGGCCACGATGCCGGCCGCCGGGACCGCGCAGACATCGGATCGCTGGTGATGGGCCACCGCTGCCTCGCCGGTGGCGACATCGACCGTGCGCAGGGCACGCGGAACAGTCGCGATCGGCTTCATGGCGGCGCGCACCCGCAGAACTTCACCGGTGGACATGCCCCCTTCGGTTCCGCCGGAGCGGCCCGAGGTACGGCGGATCGCACCGTCGGTCATCATGATCTCGTCGTGGGCGAGGGATCCGGGGGTCGCGGCCAGCTCGAACCCGTCACCGACCTCGACGCCCTTGATCGCCTGGATGCCCATGAGCGCTCCGGCGAGCCGTGAGTCGAGCCGGCGGTCCCAGTGCACGTACGAACCGAGGCCCGGCGGCAGCCCGTGAACCACGACCTCGACGACGCCGCCGAGGGTGTCACCGTCCTCGTGCGCCTGGTCGATCCGGGCCACCATCGCGGCGGCAGCCTCCGGATCCAGGCAGCGGACCGGATCCTCGTCCAGCCGGGCCAGGTCACCGGGCTGCGGCACGGAGCCGGCTGGCGCACGGACCCCCCCGAGCTCGACGACGTGCGAGAGCACCTGGATGCCGGCGACCTGCTCCAGGAAGGCGGTGGCCACCCGACCGAGAGCCACCCGGGCCGCGGTCTCACGGGCCGACGCGCGTTCGAGGACAGCGCGGGCTTCGTCGAAGTCGTACTTCTGCATCCCCGCCAGATCGGCGTGGCCGGGTCGGGGCCGGGTGAGCGCGGCGTTCCGGCCGGTGTCCTTGAGCCGGGACGGGTCGACCGGGTCGGCCGCCATCACGGTCTCCCACTTGGGCCACTCGCTGTTGCCGATCGTGATCGCGACGGGGCCGCCCTGGGTCTTTCCGTGCCGGACGCCACCGTTGATCGTGACCTCGTCCTGCTCGAACTTCATCCGCGCGCCGCGGCCATAGCCGAGCCGACGTCGGGCCAGGGCGTCGGCGATGTCGGCCGAGGTCACCTGCACGTGGGCAGGCAGCCCTTCGAGGATTGCGACGAGTGAGGGGCCGTGGGACTCCCCCGCGGTGAGCCAACGGAGCATGGCCCGAGTCTTTCATGCGAGCGGGGCGGCTCCGGCACTCCCGTCACGCCCCGAGACTGCTGGGACGGAGCCTCAGTAGCCGAAGTGTCCGGCCATGGCCGGACCGAGCGCCACCCCGACGACCGCGCCGATCAGCATGAACGGGCCGAACGGGAATCGTTTGCGGTCCACGATGCGCAGGAGGCTCAGCAGTGCGCCGCCGAGTCCACCGAGGATGAAGACGGCGTAGACGCCGATGATGAAGGTCGACCAGCCGAGGTAGCCGAGTGCGAACCCGAGCACGCCGGAGAGCCGTACGTCGCCGTACCCCATGCCGCGCGGGAAGACGAGCCAGAAGAGCCCGAAGATCCCGCCCAGGACGGCCCACCCGGCAACGGCACGCACCACGGACCTGTGGTCCGAGTCAACCAGGCCCGCGATCACGATCCCCGCGACGACCAGCCCGTAGGACGGCGCGACGATCCGGGTCGGGAGCAGGGTGGTGCGCCAGTCGATGAGCGCGAGGGCCACCCCGATCGGTGCGAGCGGAACCAGGAACACCAGAGCACCGGTCCAGCCGACGCTGGCACCCAGGACGGCCGCCACCAGACCCGAGGCAACCGCGCAGCGCCACGCCAGCCCGGGCAGGGCTGCCATCGCCGCGTATGGCTCCTTCGGCGGAGGCGGCGGCAGGGTCGCGCGACCGTCCTCGGCTGCCGCAGGACCCTGCTCGGGTTCGGGTTCTGGCAGCGCCGCGATCAACCGCGGGACGAACAGGCCGAGCACGGCTCCGAGCACCAGGGCGACCAGCGCACCGAGCGGGTGCCCGTGGTCGGTCCAGGTCACGTCCGTCTCCGCGCGGCGAGTGCCCCCTCGCCGGCAGCGATCATCGCGGCCAGCGGAGCCGGTGCCTTGGTCATCAGCGTGACCTGGATCGCGGCCTGGTGGACCAGCAGATCCAGCCCGCTGACGAGGATGCGGCCGGACACCAGCGCGGCGGCGGCCAGCGGAGTAGGCCACGGGTCGTAGATGACCTCGAAGATCACCGGGCAGTCATCCGCGCTCTGCACCATCCACGGGGTCTGGGCCGCCGCCGGGATCGTGGAGACCACGAGATCAGCCGCACCGACCGGCTCACCCAGCGTGCCGACCTCGATCGCGGGTCCGAGCTCGTAGCGTTCGACCACCTCGATCGTCTCGGCGGCGCGCGACGGCTCACGGACCAGCAACCGGGCCTGCTGGCACCCGAGTTCGCCCAGGGCGATGAGCATCGAGGCGGCCGTCGCACCGCCACCGAGGACCACCGCCGTCGTGAACGGTCCGCGCCAGCGCGATCTCAGGGCCGCCACCGCTCCGGGTACGTCGGTGTTGTGACCCGTCAGGGCGCCGTGGTTGAACACCACGGTGTTGGCCGACCCCGAGATCCGGGACCACTCGTCGAGGTCGTCGAGCAGCGGCATCACGGCACGCTTGAGGGGCATCGTGAGCGAGAGCCCGCGCCAGCTCCGGTCGAGTCCAGCGACGAAGCCGGCCAGCTCGCGTTCCTCGACCTCGATCGCCTCGTAGGTCCACGGCAGCCTCAGCTCGGCATACGCCGCACGGTGCAGGACCGGCGAGAGCGAGTGGTCGATCGGCGATCCCAGGACCGCGCAGTGCCGGACGACCGGATCCCCGAGTGCTGACATGGTCAGCAGGCGCTCGAGGTCTGGCAGTACTGGTGGAGGAGCTGGACGTCGGCCTGGTGGCCGGCGAACGTCGTGTTGAACCGGGTCTCACCGGTGCGCAGGTTGACCACCACCCAGTACAGCCACGGCCCCGGGGTCGGGTTGAGCGCAGCCTTGATGGTCGTCTCCCCCGGCGAACCGATCGGGCCCGGCGGCAGTCCGGTGTGCACGTAGGTGTTGTACGGCGACGGGTTGGCCCGCTGGGCAGCCGTCGTGTAGACCGTGCCCTCCAGGTTGTTGGCGTAGGCGACGGTGGCGTCGGACTGGAGGGCCATCCCGATGCGCAGCCGGTTGTAGATGGCCTGCGCGATCTTCGGGTAGTCCTGGTTCCGGCTGCCCTCGTACTCGAGGATGCTGGCGATGGTGAGGATCTGCTTGGACGTGAAACCGAGCGCCCGCGCCTTGGCAGCGAGGTCCAGGTCGCTCTCGACCTGCTTCGTCTTGGTGACCATCTGGGTCAGCAGCTGCGTCGCGGTCTCGCCCGGAGCGACGCTGTAGGTCGCCGGGAACAGGTAACCCTCGACCACACCTCCGGCTTCGGCCGGCAGCCCGAGCGCGCGCGGGTTCCTCAGGGCGGCCTGAACCGCTGACGCCGTGATGTCGGTGTGCTTCGCGATCGCCTTGACGATGTCCTTGACCCGGTAGCCCTCGGGGATCGTCACCCGGGCCTGGATCAGGTTCTTCGGATCGACCAGGACCGCGAGGGCCGCGGTGGCCTTCATCTGCAGCTTGAGCTGGTAGTAGCCGACCTGGATGCCGCGCGAGCGCGCGTCCGCCGTCGCTGCGTCCGTGAACGCCGCGACGCTCTTGACCACACCGGCGGCCTTGAGGTTCTGACCGATCACGGTCGACGTGTCACCCTGATGGACCTCGAACGTCACGGATCCGGTGCCGGGACCGGAGTAATCGGGGTTGTCGCCGATGATCGACTTGACCTTGCCCAGCGCCCAGCTCCCGCCGAAGAAGCCCACCACCAGGATCACGACGAGCAGCAGTGCCAGAGGCAGGCATCCACGCACCCTGCTGCTCGCGGGCCGGGCGGCACGCCGGCTGCCTGCGCGCGGCAACGGGGCAGGGTCAGCCGGGGTCTGCGGCACGGAAGCAGCGAGGCCGCCTTCGGGCCCCTCGTCGTCGCGGCCGAAGTCGAGTCCGATGTCGCTCACGTCTGTCCATCTCCTGGTTCACTGACGGCCGGCTCCGGGGAAGATCCCGGATCGACTCGTTCTCCCACTGGGCCGCCTGCCGACCGCTCGGTCTCGAGCGCCCCTTGCAGGATGACCACCGCGGCGGCCTGGTCGACCACTGCCCGTCGTTTCTTGCCCTTCTTGCCCCGCTCGCGGAGCACGGCTTCGGCAGTCACCGTGCTCAGCCGCTCATCGACCAGGTGCACAGGACGTGGAAAGACCCGGCGTGCAAGATCGTCGGCGAACGCTCGCACCTTACCCGCCGAGGGGCCCTCACCCCCGCGAAGTGAGCGTGGCAGGCCTACGTAGACCAGGACCGCGCCCAGCTCGTCGACCAGCTCGGCGATCCGGTCGAGGTCACCCTCGCCGCGGTGCACGGTCTCGACCGGAGTCGCCAGGATCCCCTCGGGATCGCAGCTCGCGACGCCGATCCGGGCGTCACCGGGATCGATGCCCAGTCGTACCCCGCGCCGTTGTTCGGTCATCCGAGTCAGCGCGCAGCGAGGTCGCGTCGTACGGCGGCCAGTGCGTCGTCGACGAGCGCCGCGTCGGTGCCACCACCCTGCGCGACGTCGTCCTTGCCGCCGCCCCTCCCGCCCAGGACCCCTGCGGCGGTCCGGACCAGGTCGTTGGCCGAGACTCCCGCGGAGCGGCCCGCGTCGTTCACCGCAGCGACCAGGGACGGCTTGCCGTCAGAGACGCCGATCACCAGGACCGCGCCGGGTCGGTCGGCAGCCAGCCGGGCACGGACGTCGAGTGCCAGGGTGCGGGTGTCGCCCCCACCGGCGCCGTCGACGACCTTGCCGACGAACGCGACACCACCGATCTCGGTCGCACCGGCGGCGAGTTCCCCGGCTCCGGCGAGGAGCTGCTGCAGCCGGATCTTCTCGATCTCCTTCTCGGCACCGCGGAGCCGGTCCACGAGATCGGCGACCCTGCCCACGAGGTCGTCCGGCTGCGTCTTGAGCAGGCCGGTCAGCTGGGCGACGACGTCGCGCTCGCGGGCCAGGTAACCGAAGCCCTCGTAACCGGTCAGCGCCTCGATGCGACGGTTGCCCGATCCCACCGAGGACTCGCTGGTCAGCACGATCGTGCCGATCTGCGAGGAATGGTCCACATGGGTGCCTCCGCACAGCTCGCGCGACCAGACGCCGCCGATCTCCACGACCCGGACCAGACTGGCGTCGTAGGTCTCGCCGAACAGCGCGATCGCGCCCCAGTCCTTCGCCTGCTCCAGGGTCATGTACTCCCATCCGACCGGCAGGTCGGCGCGCAGGGCGTTGTTGGCGACCCGCTCGAGGTCGGCGTACTGCTGGGGGCTCAGGGCCTGGGTCCAGCCGAAGTCGAGCCGCAGGTAGCCGGGACGGTTGTACGAACCGGACTGCAGGGCCGTAGGACCGAGCACCTCGCGCAAGGCTGCGTGCACGACGTGCGTGCCCGAGTGCGCCTGACGGGCGCCGGTACGCCAGTCGGGGTCGACCTTGGCCAGCACCTCACCCGGGGTGAGCTCGCCCTCGAGGACCTTGACCTGGTGAACGACCAGTCCGCGCACCGGCCGCTGGACGTCGAGGACCTCCAGCACGCCACCGTCGAACTCGATCGTGCCGGCGTCAGCCACCTGACCGCCGGACTCCGCGTAGAAGGGCGTGCGGTCCAGGACCAGCTCACCGATCTCACCCTGAGCCAGTACCGCGACAGGTGCACCCTGGGCCAGCATCGCCACGGGTCGCGATTCTGTGGTCAGCGTCTCGTAAGCCAGCCACTCCGTGGGACCGTTGGCATCCAGGATCGCCCGGTACACGCTGGTGTCGGCGTGCTGTCCCTTCTTGGACTTCGCATCCGCCTTCGCCCGCTGCCGCTGCTCGGCCATCAGCTTGCGGAAGCCGTCCTCGTCGACCTCGAGACCGGCCTCGGCGGCCATCTCCAGGGTCAGGTCGATCGGGAACCCATAGGTGTCGTGCAGGGCGAAGGCCTTCTCGCCGGACAGCGACGACCGGCCGGCGGCCTTCGCCTCCTCGGCGGCGATGTCGAAGATCGTCGTGCCCGTCTTCAGCGTCGTGCGGAAGGCGTCCTCCTCGGCGTACGCGACCTGGGCGATGCGGTCCCAGTCCGACGCGAGGTCCGGGTAGCCGGGCGACATCTTGTCCCGGCTGACCGGGAACAGCTCGGGCAGTGCCCGGTCCTCGTAGCCGAGCAGGCGCATCGAACGCACCGCGCGCCGCAGGAGCCGGCGCAAGACGTAGCCGCGTGACTCGTTGCCGGGCGTGACCCCGTCGCCGATCAGCATCATCGAGCTGCGGATGTGGTCGGCGACCACCCGGAACCGGACGTCGTCACCGGGATCGGCGCCGTACCGTCGGCCCGTCAGCTGCTCGGCACGTTCGATCACCGGGAACATCACGTCGATCTCGTACATGTTCGCCTTCTCCTGAAGGAGGAAGGCGACCCGCTCCAGGCCCATGCCGGTATCGATGTTCTGCTTGGGCAGGGACCCGGCGATGTCGAAGTCCTCCTTGCTGCGCACCGCACTGAGCTCGTCCTGCATGAAGACCAGGTTCCAGATCTCCAGGTACCGGTCCTCGGCTCCGAAGTCGCCGTCGGCCCCGTACGCCGGCCCCCGGTCGTAGAGGATCTCCGAGCAGGGCCCACCTGGACCCGGGACACCCATCGACCAGTAGTTCTCGCTCTTGCCCAGGCGGACGATCCGGTCGTCCGGCAGGCCGGTGATCTTGCGCCACAGCTCCACGGCCTCCGGGTCCTGCTCGTAGACACTCGGGTAGAGCCGGGACTCCTCCAGGCCGAAGCCCCCGTCGGCGACCGGCTTGGTGATCAGGTCCCAGGCGAGTTCGATCGCGCCCTGCTTGAAGTAGTCACCGAAGGAGAAATTGCCGCACATCTCGAAGAAGGTGCCGTGCCGGGTCGTCTTGCCGACGTCCTCGATGTCCGGCGTGCGCACACACTTCTGGATGCTGACGGCTCGCGGGTACGGCGGCGTCTCCTGACCCAGGAAGTACGGCTTGAACGGCACCATGCCGGCGTTGACGAACAGCAGGTTCGGGTCGTCGACGAGCAGCGGCGCCGAGGGCACGGCGACGTGGCCGGCCGCTTCGAAGTGCTGCACGAAACGGCGGCGGATGTCGGCCGAGCTGCCGAGGTCCATCAGTGACTGCCTTCCAGGGCCGGTGGGACAGGGACTCCAGGTGCCTCAGAGGTCGTCGCGTTCAGCTGCAGCGGACCGTCGAGCACGTAGCCGAACTGTTCGCGCAGCTCCGCCTCGCGCTCGACCATGCCGGTGCGGACCTCCTCGGCGAACAACTGCGCGCCAACGGCGAGGCCGGACATCCGGTCGCGCAGCCCGTCGGGCGTGAACGCCTCGGCCGCACGACGCGCCTTGACCACCAGGTACACACCGGCCCCGGCGCCGGCGACGAACCAGAACCCGCGCCTCATGTCAGGCTCTCCCGGGCGCGGTCGTCGGCCCGAACGTCGCGCAGGTACTCGCGCACGAGGCGGCGCCGGCGCTTGCGGGCCGCGCGGACCTCGCGGCGCATCTCGAACCAGATCCGGTTGCGGGACTCGGGTGAGAGAGCCCGGCGTACACCGTGACCGAAGGCTGCGACCTTGACCAGCGGCTCACCCATCGTCGCGGAGAGCACCAGTCTGTCCGGGACGCCGACCTGGTCGCCGGGCAGGGCAACCTCTCTCGGCCCCCGGCCCGCATCGGTGATGACATAGGCGTGTCCGGCGGCCGTGGTAGCGGCCCCAGGATCGGAGGTGAGCTCCTCGATCCGGGCGCGCAACAGGTCGGCCTCGCGTTGAGCGGCCGCCAGCATCGCGTCCAGATCGGCACGAGAGGAGCTCCGGCGGCGTAACCGGGCGACGATCGCGACCACGAGCAGCGCCACGACGGCTCCGCCCACCGCAGCAAGCGTCACCCCCGCAAACATGGCTCCGTCCATGGAAGGTGACCCTACCTGCCGCGAACCATGCGCCGAATCCGCTCCCAGCGCTCGCGAAACCCGGCTTCGGCACCGTGGTCGGTCGGTCGGTAGTACTCGGCGTCCTCGATGACCTCGGGGGCGTACTGCTGCTCGGCGATGCCGAACGGTTCGTCGTGGGCGTAGCGGTAGCTGGCGCCGTGGCCGAGGTCCTTCGAACCAGGGTAGTGCGCGTCACGCAGGTGCGGCGGCACGGACCCGATCTTCCCCGCCCGTACGTCGGCCGACGCTGCGTCGATCGCCATGATGACAGCGTTCGACTTCGGCGCCAGCGCGAGCTCGATCGTGGCCTGCGCAAGGTTGAGCCGGGCCTCGGGCATCCCGATCAGCTGCACCGCCTGGGCTGCGGCCACCGCCGTGGTCAGCGCCGAGGGATGAGCGAGGCCGATGTCCTCGCTGGCAAGGATCACCAGGCGGCGAGCGATGAACCGAGGGTCTTCACCGGCCTCGATCATCCTTGCCAGGTAGTGCAGCGACGCGTCCACATCCGACCCGCGCACCGACTTGATGAACGCGCTGATCACGTCGTAGTGCTGGTCGCCCTGCCGATCGTAGCGAACCGCGGCCCGGTCGACGGCCTTCTCCAGCGCGGGCAGCGTCACCACACCGTCCTCGGCCGCGCCGGCGCCCGCCTCGAGGTAGGTCAGCGCCCGACGGGCGTCACCCCCGGCGAGCCGGAGCAGGTGCTCGCGGGCGTCGTCGGCGAGCGTGACGGAGCCGCCCAGACCGCGCTCGTCGACCAGCGCCGCGTCGACCACGCCGGACACGTCGTCGTCGGTGAGCGGCTCGAGGGTGAGCAGCAGGCTGCGGCTCAGGAGCGGGCTGATGATGCTGAAGAAGGGGTTCTCGGTCGTGGCGGCGACCAGCGTCACCCAGCGGTTCTCGACGCTCGGGAGAAGGGCGTCCTGCTGGGTCTTGGAGAAGCGGTGGACCTCGTCGACGAACAGGACGGTCTGCGCGCCCGTCTCCCCCAGCGCCC
>NZ_JAOPXI010000173.1 GCF_025965215.1 Marmoricola sp. | reverse complement strand
GTGTAGTAGCGGGCGAAGACCGCATCAACATGGTTGAAGTACGGCACGTCCTGGTAGTAGCCCGGGATCGCACGGGTGTACCCGTACAGCTGGGTCATCCGGACGTAGGCGCGGGCGAAGATCGCATTGTGGCTGCAGCTGCTGGCCGTCTGGTCGGCGATCCGGCTCTGCTCCTTCAAGGTTCCATCGAGGCAGCTAGGCTTGCCGGCGACACAGTCGTTGTCGCTGGTCGGGACGTACTGGTCGGTCCAGCCGGGAAGGTACGACGACCACGGCACATACGGCAGCAGTGCAGCGTGCGCCGGCGCCGCTGCCGTGCCGATCGTCAACAAGGACGTGACGACGACGGTGGACAGGACTCCGGCAATCGTTCTGCCTCGGAGCACCAAGAATTTCGCGTACATCGCACTCCCTCCCCAGGGCGTTGTTTGCGTAATACAGGAGCCTTATCCCTTTTCAGGCATTTGTCACTGGCCTGAAATGACTACGATCTCCGGCTGATCGGCCAGGCGTCCGCGGGCAGCATGCGTCACTCGAACCCTCGGGTCCGCTGCTTCGGCGTGGCCCGGTTGTGATGACATGACCCCATGACCGTCACGGATCGCTGGGTCGACCTGCTGGACCCGACTGCCGACGTGCTGAGCGAGCACGTGCCGCAGAGCATTCATGCCCGCGCGATGGAGCAGCTGCTGGCGCCGAGCACCCACGACGACGAGCCGCGGCCGAAGCTCGAAGGGCACGGCGACTACATCTTCGGGGTGCTGCTGGTCGCGGTCGAGGTTCCCGACGAGGACCTGGTGTACTACCAGGAGCTCAACGTCGTGCTGACCCGCGAAACGCTGCTCACGATCCGCAAGACCCCGCCGGGCGGCCGGCCGCCGTACGACCCGTCGCCGGCGCAGCTCTCGTGCCGGGACCACGACTCGATGGGCATGGTCGTCTACCACCTCGTCGACGACATCGCCGAGCGGTTCCTGGACCTCGTCGACGCGCTGACCGACGAGATCGAGGAGCTCGAGCAGGGGATCGACCAGTGGGACTCCGATCGGATCCGTCGACGCATCTCGGACCTGCGTCACGACATGCTGAACATCCGCCGGACGCTCTCGCCGCTTCGCGACGCGATCCGCCAGGTCGTCGACGACCGCATCGACTTCGAGGATGAAGAGGTGTTCACCCGCGAGGTCGAGCTGAACTTCGCTGCGGTGTACGACAAGCTGCTCCGGGCCACCGACGGGATCGACCTGGCGCGCGACCTGGTCGCGGGGGCTCGTGACTACCACCAGGCCAAGGTCGCGAACGACCAGAACGACGTCATGAAGACGCTCACGGTGATCGCCTCGGTGCTGCTGCTGCCGACGTTCATCGTCGGCCTCTACGGCCAGAACTTCGTCAACATCCCCGAGCTGCACTGGCACTACGGATACGCCTACGGCTGGGGGCTGATCATCGCGACCACGATCGGTCAGCTTGCGTTCTTCCGCTGGAAGAAGTGGATCTAGACCCACGGCCGCTCCGCCGTTGCTCGCTGCGGTGGCTCGGCGCGAAGCTCGGCTCGTCTCGCCTGAGAGATGTCTAAATTACGACGGTTCGTACCTTTTATGACCTAACCTGGGAGCGCGCGCCGAGCCAGCCGGGAACTCAGTCCTGTGCCCTCGGACTGACGTGACTGCTGCCTCCCTGCAGCGGTGAACCAGAGCCACAGGAGACACCATGAACGTCGCACGAAGAATCGCAACCTGCCTCGGAGTCACGCTCCTCGCCGTGAGCCTGATCGGCCTCGTGCCCGTGGCCAACGCCGCGAGTGCCCGACCAGGCGTCACCGCAGCCTGTACGACGGCCAAGAACGCCGTGGCCACCGCGGCGAAGGCCGAGGCCACGGCCAGGCATGCGCTGGTGAAGGCCAGGAAGGCGCTCGTCAAGGCCAAGAAGGCGCACCACGCCAGGAAGATCGCGAAGGCTCGCAAGGTGGTCAAGGCCAGGACGAGGGCTCACAACCACTCCGTCGTCGCACTGCGCAACGCACGAGCTAACCAGGCCACGCAATGCGCCACCACGACCGGAGGAACCGGAGGAACCGGCGGCACCGGAGGCACGGGTGGCACCGGCGGCACCGGAGGCACGGGTGGCACCGGGGGGACCGGTGGAACCGGCACAGCCAGTTCGACCCGGGCGGTCGGGACGCTCCTCGGAATCCTCGGAGCCAGCAGCAATGGCGGCACCGTGCCGAACCTGAACCTGACCCAGGTGACCGGCCTGCTCAACGGTCTCTACCCGGGTACGAGCAGCAGCCTGGACCCGACGGCACTGACCGGGATCCTGGGCGGCTTCACCGGTGCCAGCAGCCTTGACGTTGCCGGCCTGACCGGCGTGCTCAGCGGCCTCCCCGGGGCCAGCTCGCTGGACCCGACCCAGTTGCTCGGCGTACTCGGCGGCGGCAGCCTCGACCCGACCCAGCTCAGCTCGCTCGTCAGCACCGTGACCGGACTGCTCGGCGGTCTCGGTGGCACCGGTCTCGTCGACCCGGCCAACCCGACGGCGCTGGTCACCGGCCTGCTCAGCGGCCTCACGGCTGACCCGACCCAGGCCCTGGGGACACTCCTCGGGCTGCTCACCGCAGCCGCCAACGGCGGCACCGTTCCGAGCCTCGACCTGAGCCAATTCACCAGCCTGCTCGACGGCCTGTACCCCGGCGCCAGCTCGGCGCTGAGCCCGGGTGACCTGACCGCTGCCCTGGGAGCCTTCTCAGGGTCAGGTACCACTGGCCTGACCCAGCTCACGGGTCTGCTCGGCGGGCTGGGCGGAAGCGGAAGCTCGCTCGACCCGACCCAGCTGCTCTCCGTGCTCGGCGGCTCGAGCCTGACCTCGGGCCAGCTGAGCTCGCTGACCGGCACCGTCACCGGTCTGGTGAACGGCGTCAGCGGAGGCAGCTCGTTCGTGAGCCCGTCCGACCCGCTCGGCACCATCAGCGGTCTCCTCAACAGCCTGTTGTGCGGGCTGCTTGGCGGACTGCTCGGCTGCTGATCCCTCGGCATCGACTCCGATGGTCTCGTCCGCATGTGGGCGAGACCATCGGGGGTCCGTGCTGTCTGGGCCTCGGCCTCAGCCCGGCGGGTCAAGCCGTCCGAGGTGTGGCTTCACGGCGGAGTTCGAGCGCGAGGCTCGGGACGACGAAGGACGCGAGGAAGATCGGCAGGAAGCTCTTGCCGGTACCGCGGAAGGCGACCGTCTCGCTGTCGATCGCCTCGAAGGTCTGAGGTCGACTGGAGTTGCGCCCGCTGTGAATCTGCAGCGTGTGATGGCCGGGCTCGACCGGGATGTCGATCGTGGCGTTCATGCCGACAGATCCGGCGGGGTGACCGTCGACGACGATGTCGTAGGTGCCCCGCCGCACCTCGACCCCGATCGCCTTGTGCGTCACTGTCAAGGTTGCCGTCATCGTCATCGTCCTTGGGTCGCCCGCGCCGTACCTCCACTGTCCTCCCGGGCGAGGGCCTGTCAACGCTGGAGGTTGTCCTGAGGGCGGAGGTGGCCGGTACGTCTCAGCCCGCGGCGAGCGATCCGGTGCGTTCCTCGTACTCCGAACGGGCCGCCATGATCCGCGGAGTGTTCGCAGCCGTCCACGCTGCCAGCGCGTTCACCGGCTGGAGCAGCTCGCGCCCGAGGTCGGTGAGTGCGTACTCGACCTGGGGCGGGACGGTCGGCAGCACCGTCCTGCTGACGAGACCGTCGCGCTCGAGCACCTTCAGCGTCGAGGACAGCATCTTCTGGCTGATGTCCGAGATCTGCCGGCGCAGCTCGTTGAAGCGCAGCGGACTCTCGCCCAACGTCGAGACGATGAGCAGCGACCACTTGTCGCCGATCCGGGCGAGCATGTCGGAGATCGCGGTGCAGACTTCGGGCTCTGCCTGGTCCCGTGCGCAGCTTCGACTGTCGACCATCGCGATCTCCTCAGGGTGGTCACCACGAGGTGACCTAGTGCTCGGAAGGTGCCCTCTTGTGAGCGGCAGAGTTACGAGCAACGGTGGTTACCACAGGAAACGTACTACCGATCCGAAACCGAAGGAAGACTCGTGAGCACTCCTCCCCGCCTGGCGATGATCATCAGCTCGACCCGTCCTACCCGTTTCGCCGACAAGCCCGCGGACTGGCTGCTGGACCAGGCGGCGAGTCGGGACGACCTCACCCTCGACCGGCTCGACCTGCGGGACTTCGACCTGCCGTTCTTCGCCGAGGCCGCCACGAACCAGCACGCGCCGAGTGCTGATCCGAAGGTGACCGCCTGGCAGGACGCGATCCGTCCGTACGACGGCTACGTCTTCCTGGTCGCCGAGTACAACCACTCCGTCACCGGAGCCCTGAAGAACGCACTCGACCAGGCCTACGTCGAATGGGTCCGCAAGCCGTTCGCGGCATTCGGCTACGGGGGTACCGGGGCTGTGCGTGCCATCGAGCACTTGCGTGCGATCGGCATCGAGCTCCAGATGGTGCCCTCGAAGTTCAGTGCGCACATCGGCGGCAGCGAGATGCTCAAGGTGCACCCCTTCGGCGGCAACGCACCGATCAGCGACATCGAGGACGCGATCAAGCCGTCGGTCGACGCGATGTTCGCCGATCTGGTCTGGTGGTCCACCACGCTGCGGTCGGCGCGCTCTGCCTGAGTCGCTGCGGGTGTTCATGTCCGGTTGGTAGAAACAGGTGTGCCCAGGCCTACCCGGACGAGTCCCGCCGCGGAGGTCGTGCACGCCAGGCTGCTCGATCAGGTCAGTGCGATCCGGGCCTGCGACCCGCTGGTGCGTGAGGATGCCCCGGAAGCCGTCCACGACATGCGGGTCGCCGTACGGCGCGTGCGCAACGTCCTGGCGACGTGTCGTCGGCTCTTCGTCGGCGAGCGGACAGCGCCGATCCGTGCCGAGCTGAAGTGGCTGGCTGCGACGCTCGGCGAGCCGCGCGACGCCGAGGTGATGCGGGAACGGCTGTCGCGGAAGCTCGCCGACGAGCCGCCGGAGCTGGTGCTCGGCGCGGGCTACCGGCGGATCGACGAGGACATGCGGGTGCACCACGAGCGGGCACGCACACGGATGCTGGCGGCTCTGGACTCGCAGCGCTACACCACCCTGATCGATGCACTCGAGGACCTGGCGGCCTTTCCGCCGTGGAGCGACCAGGCAGTCCGGCCGGTCCACGAGGTGCTGCGTGCCGGGGTGCGGCGCGACTACCGGCGGCTCGACCGGTTGGTCGCCCGTGCCCACGAGGACGTGGAAACCAGCGAGCGCGAGCACCGGCTGCACGAGGCTCGCAAAGCGGCCAAGCGGGTGCGGTACGCCGCCGAGACCGTGACCGTCGTGTACGGGAAGCCGGCGAAGAGCTTCGTGCGGGCGATGAACCGGGTGCAGTCGGTCCTGGGGGATCACCACGATGCGTTCGTCACCCAGGAGCGACTGCGCGAGCTCGCTGACGACGTCGCCAGCACGGGAGATAACGCCTTTGTCTTCGGGGTGCTGCACGCGCGTGAGGAACGCGCCCTGCTCGAGACCGACGACCAGTTCACCGACCTGTGGAGGAAGGCGTCGAAGAAGAGCCGCCGGCGGTGGTTGTCCGAGTGACCCCGAGCGCCCGGCGAAGCACGGTGATCAGCTCGGCGTCCATCCGCTTCACCACCGCTGCGGTGGGGACCATCGTCGAGCCGTGGAACGTGCCGGGAAGGTTGTGCACCTCGGTCGAGACTCCTGCCGCGAGCAGGCGCATCGCATACGTCAGTCCCTCGTCGCGCAGCGGATCCAGCTCGCACGTGACCACGTACGCCGGCGGCAGGGCGGCCAGGTCGGTGGCGCGGGCCGGGGCGGCGTACTGGTCGGCCTGCCGGCCGCCGAGGTAGTACTCCCACGACTTCGCCGCCTGCGGCCGGCTCCACAGCGGGGTGTCGACGAACTCGCGCATCGACGTCGTGTCCATCCGGTCGTCGAGGACCGGAATGTTCAACGACTGGAAGCAGAGCCGCGGGCCTCCTCGATCACGGGTCAGGAGGGCGACCCCGGCCGCGAGAGCGCCGCCGGCGCTGGTGCCGTGGACGGCGATCCGGTCGGTGTCGACACCGTCGAGGGTGGCCACGTACTGCAAGGCCGCATAGCAGTCCTCGACCGGGGCCGGGTGCGGGTGCTCGGGGGCGAGGCGGTACTCGACGCTGACCACGATCACGCCGAGTCGCCGGGCCAGGGAGACCGCGCCGGCGTGTTCGAGGTCGACGCTGCCGAGACAGAAGCCGCCGCCGTGGATCTGGAGGAGTGCCGGCAGCGGCCCAGGGCCGGCTGTTCGCGGCCGGTAGACCCGGACCGCGACGTCGGGCGACCCGGGTGCGATCTCGTCGGTGATGACGAGCTCGTCCTCGTCGTACGGGGTGCCGTCCGGGATCAGTCCTGCCAGCA
>NZ_JAOPXI010000155.1 GCF_025965215.1 Marmoricola sp. | reverse complement strand
CTGCAGCACGCCAGTGCCATCGCCGAGCCCCAAGCCTTCGCCACCGCCGAACTGCTCCGAGCCGCTCCAGTCCTCGCCGGGCCGGAGCGCCTGCAGGTTGCCATCGAGCCGGTTGAGGCCCTCCATGAGCTCGGGCGACCCGAACGCCTGGGCCGAGAGCTCCATCAGCTCGCGACGCTGTTCGGCGGTCATCGAGTTCATCATCCGCTGGGCCGCCGCTGCCCGCTGGGCGAGCGCGTCCATCAGCTCGTCGATGTCACGCGGGTTCTCCGGGAAGAAGTCGCCGTGCTTGTCCATGAACTCGGCGAAGTCCTCGGGGGTGTCCTTACCGCGCCGGTTCTTCTCGAGCAGCTCGTTGAGGTCGGTGAGCATCTCGTTGATGGCGGCGCGGTCCTCGTCGGTCGCGCCCTCCATCGCCTCCTTCATGCCCTTGAAGCGCTGGTCGAGCAGCTCCCGGCCGAGCAGGTCCTTGATCTTCTCGTAGTCCGCGCGCGCCTCGGGGCTCTGCCAGTCGTACTGCGCGAGCTCGCTGACCGCTGCCGCCGTCGAAGGCGGCAGTCCCTCGAGCTGCATCTCCCGGAAGGCGCGGTCGGTGTCATCGAGGTCCACGTCGCGGGCCAGCTGGGCGCGCTCGGCGAGGACCGCCTTGTCGAGCAGCTCGCGGACCTCGTTCAGGGTGCCGTCCAGGCTGTGCCGCTGCAGCATCTCCTGGCGCTTGCGGGCCACCTCGCGGGCCAGTTCGTCCAGCCCGCGACGATCGCTCCCCCCACGGCGCAGGAACTCCGCCATCGCCCGCTCGGGCGAGTAGCCGCCCATCACGTCCTCACCGATGTGCTGGAGGGCCTCGGCCAGGTCCACCGGCGGTGCCAGCGGGTCCGGACCGCCGTCGTACCGGGCGTAGCGTGCGCGGCGGCGTCCCCGGGTCCGCCGGCCGCCCGGGTCAGCCACCGTAGACCGTCTCCCCCGCCGACTCGTCCTTGGCGACCTTGCGGGCCAGGTACAGGCCCTCGAGCGCGAGCTCGATCGCGCCGGCCCGCTGGCCGTCGTTGGTCGCGCCGAGGCGATCGGCGATCTGGTCGTACAGGTCGGACTCGCTGGCCTCGGTCGGCGGAAGCTCGGGCAGGCTCGCCAGGAAGTCGGCTGCGGAGACCTGCTCGCCGGTCACGACCGCGGCGTCGTCCTCCAAGGCGTCGACCAGCAGGCCCAGGTCCAGGCCGGCGAGGTGTTCGCGCACGGTCTCGGCGGTGGAGGTCCGCAGCAGGTGGGTCAGGATCTCCTCCTCGCGACCCTCCTCGCCGGTCTCGAACTCGACCTTGCCGCCGAGCACGTCCACGGCGGTCTGCAGGTCGACGACCCGGGCCACGGCGTACGGCTCCCCCTGCGAGGTCGCCCGGTGCAGGGCCGCCGCGCCGATGGTCTCGGCACCGGCGATCGCGAAGCGGGCGCTGACCCCGGAACGCTGGTCCACCGATTGGCTCTGCCGCAACGCACGGGTGAACCGGGCCAGGATCTCGACCAGGTGGTCCGGCACGTCGGCCACCAGGTGCGCCTCCTGCCGGATCACGGCGACCTCGTCCTCGATCCGCACCGGGTAGTGGGTACGGATCTCGGCACCGAACCGGTCCTTGAGCGGCGTGATGATCCGCCCACGGTTGGTGTAGTCCTCGGGGTTGGCGCTGGCGACGACGAGCACGTCGATGTCCAGACGCAGCACGTAGCCGCGGATCTGGATGTCGCGCTCCTCCATCACGTTGAGCATCGCGACCTGGATGCGCTCGGCCAGGTCCGGGAGCTCGTTGATCGCGACGATGCCCCGGTGGCTGCGCGGGATCAGGCCGAAGTGGATCGTCTCCGGGTCCCCGAGCGACCGGCCTTCGGCCACCTTCATCGGGTCGACATCGCCGATCAGGTCCGCGACGCTGGTGTCCGGGGTCGCCAGCTTCTCGGCGTACCGCTCGTCGCGGTGGCGCCAGGTGATCGGGAGCGCGTCGCCCTCGGCTGCGGCCCGGCGCTGTGACGCGTGGGTGACCGGCTCGTAGGGGTGCTCGCCGAGCTCGGCTCCGGCGATGACCGGGGTCCACTCGTCGAGCAGACCGACCAGCGTGCGCAGCAACCGGGTCTTGCCCTGGCCGCGCTCACCGAGGAGCACGATGTCGTGGCCGGCGAGCAGGGCACGCTCGACCTGCGGGATGACCGTGCTCTCGAAGCCGTGCAGGCCGGGCCAGGGATCGCGGCCCTCGCGCAGGGCGTCGAGCAGGTTGTCGCGCAACTCGGCCCGCAGGGTCTTCTGGACGTGTCCGGAGGCACGGAGCTCGCCGACGGTGGTGGGGGCAGGAGGGGCAGAGGGCTGCAATGGGGTCACCTCTTCAGGCTACCCAGCGAATCCCAGTAGCGTGCCGGTTGTGCGTCTCCTGCCTGCTGCCGAGAGCCCCGGTGCGTGCCCGTGTGGGTCCGGGGCCCGGTTCGACGACTGCTGCGGTCCCCTGCTGCGCAACGAACGCGCGGCCGACGGCATCGAGGCGCTGATGCGCTCGCGCTACACGGCCTACGTGCTGGGCGACCTCGACCACCTGTTCCGCACCTGGCATCCCCGCACCCGGCCCGCTGACCTGGCTCCCGATGAAGGCCTGACCTGGACGGGCCTGGAGGTGCTCGGTGTCGACGAGCACGACGCCGACCACGGCGAGGTCACCTTCCGGGCGCACTGGGCCTGGTCCGGCCAGACCGGAGCGCTGCACGAGCGCAGCACCTTCGTACGGCGTGCCGGGCGCTGGGTCTACCTGGAGGGCGAGACGCTCTAAGGGGTGGACCCCGAAGTGGTACAGGTCTTGTCGATGTAGACGGTCAGCGCTGCGAGGTGCTTCTGCTCGTCGACTGTCAGCTTCTTGGCCTGCTTGATGAAGTCGTTGCCGTCGTGCGCGCCGGTGACCCGGTTGATCAGCTCGATGAAGCCGGCCCGGGCGTCGGCGTTGATCCCGGCCGGCGTACCGACCTTGGCCAGGTTCTTCGCCGCGGCGACACCCTGGTCGAACCTGGTCGAGGCCGAGAACCGATCACCCGAGGAGCAGAACGCCTTGACCGAGGCGTTGCTCGGAACCGACTGGCACCCGGCGAGGACGGGTACCGCGAGCACGACGAGGAGGAACAACGTGGCGCGCCGCATGGGGTGTCCTTCGGGGTTGGGGCGGTTCACCGTGCGGGGAGAGGGTGCTTGCGGCCCCGCAGGTCCAGTCGGGCGAATTCGCTGAGCACGAGCAGCAGGAAGCCGGCTGCACCGATCATCCACCACCGGTCCGTCTCGTTCGGGGAGGACGCGGCCGTCGCGCCGGCAACCGGTGCGGCCACCTCGGTGACGCCGAGCGTCGGGGTGGAGCCGGGGCTCGGGCTCGGACTCCGGGTCGACCCGGTCGGGTGCGCTGACCCCGAGGCCAGCGGCTTCGTGCTCGACGGCAGCACCGTCACCGGAGCGGGCAGCTGCGACCCCTTGGTACCCGGCGTGATCACGTACGTCGGCCCCGGCTTCGGCGTCGCGTCCACCGTCGGAGTCGGACCCGAGATGCCCGGCGGAAACGGCATCGGTGGCGGAGCGTCGTCGGCGAACGCGGGCAGGGCCCCCACAGCGCCCAGACTCAGACCCGCTGCCAGGGCGACGACCAGCACCACGAACCGCCGCATGTCAGGTCCAACGAGAACGGGCTTGGTTCGTCACGGCGCAGCCCTCAACGCGCGAGGATGACCGAGGAGCCGTGACCGAACAGCCCCTGGTTGGCGGTGATGCCGACCCGGGCACCGTCAACCTGACGGCCCTCGGCCTGCCCTCGGAGCTGCCAGGTGAGCTCGCAGACCTGCGCCAGCGCCTGTGCCGGCACGGCCTCTCCGAAGCAGGCCAGGCCACCGGAGGGGTTCACCGGGATCCGGCCACCGATGGTGGTGTCACCGTTGCGCAAGAGCTGCTCAGCCTCACCAGGCTTGCACAGGGCGAGGTCCTCGATCCAGTCGAGCTCGAGCGCAGTGGAGAGGTCGTAGACCTCGGCCACGTCGACGTCCTCGGGACCGATGCCGGCCTCCTCGTACGCCGCCGCGCCGATCGACTCCTTGAACGTCTGCTCGGGCACCCCGCCGGCCGAGGACTCGGTCGACATCAACGGCATGTCGATCACCGTGTTCGGAAACGTCGGAGTGACCGTCGAGATCGCCTTGATCCGCACCCCGCCGCCCAGCCCGTGCTTCTCCGCGTAGGCCGTCGAGCACAGGATCACTGCGGCGGCGCCGTCCGAGGTGGCGCAGATGTCGAGCAGGTGCAGCGGGTCGGCGACGATCGCGGAGTTCAGCACGTCCTCGGCGGCGACCTCCTTGCGGTAGCGCGCGTTCGGGTTGGCCAGTCCGTGCTTCGCGTTCTTGACCTTGACCTGCGCGAAGTCGGCCTGGGTGGCGCCGTAGAGGTCCATCCGGCGGCGGGCGTAGAGCGCGAAGTACGCCGGGTTGGTCATGCCGAGAAGCCGGAACCGCAGCCAGTCCGGGTCGTCCCAGCGCTCGCCGGCGTTCGGGGCCAGGAAGCCCTTCGGGGTCGTGTCGGCTCCGACCACGAGCGCGACCTCGCTCATCCCGGCCAGAATGCGGGCGCGCGCGGTATCCAGCGCCTGGGCGCCGGTCGCGCAGGCTGCGTACGACGTGGCGACGCGGGCGCCGTTCCAGCCGAGGGCCTGCGCGAAGGTGGCGCCGGCGACGTAACCGCCGTACCCGTTGCGGACCGTCTCGCCGCCGACGATCAGGTCGACGTCGGTCCAGGCGATGCCGGCGTCGGCGAGGGCGGCGCGAGCCGCGACCACGCCGTAGCTGACGAAGTTCCTGCCCCACTTGCCCCAGGGGTGCATGCCGACTCCGGCGATGGCGACGTCGTTCCCGGTCACGAGGCGCCCCCGGGCATCTCGGCAGGCTCGGTGATCCAGGTTGTCGGCTTCCACCGCCAGATCGTGCGCTCCCCGGTCTCGTCGACGAACAGCGTCTCCACGACCAGCTCCATCTCGTCACCGACCTTGATGTCGTTCACGGTGAACCCGTCAGCGACCTGGCCGAGCACGACGATGCCTTCAGGCAGCTCGACAGCGGCCAGGGCGAACGGGACGTAAGGGTCGGTGGCCGGGATGTACGGAGCCGGCGGCTGGTACTGGGCGTCGGTGTAGGACCAGACCCGGCCACGACGGGACAGCTCGGTGTCGCTGAACTCCTCCCCGTCACACGTGGGGTTGCGGCAGAAGCCCTCGGTCCGGGGGAAGAACACCGTCGAGCACGTCGTGCACCGCGAGCCGATCAGCGCCGGAGCCTCACCGGTGGTGAACCAGCCCTCGATGGCCGGTGTCGTGGCAGTCATGGTCTCCCCTTGCGTGGGCCGTCTCGAAACTAGAACCTGTTCTCACTATCTCACGGGTAGCACTCCCGAAACATCGGTGTGTCAGAGTTCAGGCGTGCTCGACGCCTCGACGATCGCCTGGATCCTGGGCGGGGCCCTGGTCCTCGCGGTGGCCATCCTCATCGTGACAGCGGTGGCCTTGCGACGCACCCGGTCCGAGCTGGCCGAGGCCAACCTCCGGGTGCCCCCGCCGCTGGCCGGGAACTCGACCCAGCGCGCCGTCCTGACCGCGGGGACCGCGATGCGCGGGGTGCTCGAAGCCGTGAGCCGGGTGCGCGAGCAGGGCGTCGGGCCGATGCTGCTGTCCACGCTCGAGGACTTCAACCGGTGGGCTGCCGACCAGCGGGCTGCCATCGGCCGGATGGCCGCCGACGACGGCACCGTGACGATCTTCTTCTCCGACATCGAGAACTCCACGACCCTCAACACCCAGCTCGGCGACGCCCGGTGGCTCAGGGTGCTGACCGCGCACGACCACCTCGTGGAGACCTACGTCGAGAAGTACCGTGGCCTGATCGTGAAGAACCAGGGTGACGGCCACATGGTCGTCTTCACCACACCCGAGCTGGCGATCGCCTCGTCGCTGGACATCCAGCGCGCCCTCGGTGCGAACTGGAACCGCAGCCGCGAGCTGCGACGCACGCCGATCCGGATCCGGATCGGGCTGCACACCGGCACGGCGATCGAGCGTGACGGCGACTACTTCGGTCAGAACGTCGCGATGGCCGCGCGGGTCGCCGCGCATGCGCAGGGCGGCGAGATCCTGGTGACCGGTGAGATCGCCGAGGCGATGGCCGAGCTGTACACCTTCCATCCCGCCGAGGCCGTCGAGCTCAAGGGCTTCGCGGGCGAGCACGAGCTCTGGTACGTCGAGGGCCCGGCATGAGGGCCCGGCTCGGACGCCCCGACCTGGCCGGGTACGCCGACCGCTTCGACCTGCCCGAGGCCGCTGGCGGGATCGGCGTCACCTTCCTCGGCGTCAGCACACTGCTCTTCGACGACGGCGAGTCGGCGTTCCTCACCGACGGCTTCTTCAGCAGGCCCGGGATGCTCGGCGTCCTGCTCGGGAAGATCGCGCCGGACGCCGACAGGATCGATGCCTGCCTCGGCCGCGCGTTGCGCGGTCTCGACCTTGTCGGCGTTGCTCCGGTGCACAGCCACTTCGACCATGCGCTGGACTCGGCCGTGGTCGCCGAACGGACCGGCGCCCGTCTGCTCGGCGGCACCTCGACCGCCAACATCGGCCACGGCGCCGGCCTGCCCGCCGACCAGGTCACGGTCGTCGACCCCGGCACGCCCGTGGTCCTCGGGCCGTGGTCGCTCACCTTCGTCGCCTCCCACCACTGCCCGCCCGACCGGTACCCGGGCACCATCACCGAGCCGGTCACGCCACCGGCCAGGGTCGGCGCGTATCGCTGCGGCGAGGCATGGTCGATCCTGGTGCACCACCGTGACGGCCGCTCGGCCCTCGTCCAGGGCAGTGCCGGGTACGTCATCGGCTCCCTGGCCGGCCACCACGCCGAGGTGGCCTACCTCGGGATCGGCCAGCTCGGCCTCCAGGACCGGGCCTACGTGACGACGTACTGGGACGAGACCGTGCGACGGGTCGGCGCTCGCCGTGCGGTGCTGACCCACTGGGACGACTTCTTCCGCCCGCTGCCGATGGGCCCAGCCGATCGCGGGTTGCGCGCGCTTCCCTACGCCGGCGACGACCTGGACGCGACCATGACGACCCTGTCCCGGCTCGCCGAACGCGACGGCGTCGCGCTTTCCTTCCCGACGGTCTGGAACCGGGAAGACCCCTGGGCATAGAGCTGCGATAGTCCGGAGCAGTTGGCACGGCTCGGCACCCTGCAGAACGTGCCAAACGCTCCGGACTATCGCCCCCGGATCAAATAGCGGGCCAGCAGGGTGCCCTCGTGCTCCAGCAGCAGGGCCAGGTCGAGGTGGGCGTCGATCGACTCGCCCATCACGATCCGGGGGTGGACGCCGCCGACTGCTCTCGGGACCAGGGTCACGGTGAGCTCGTCGGCGGCTCCGGACGCGATCAGGTCGCGCAGCAGACTCGGGCCGCCTTCGCTGAGCAGGTTGGTCAGGCCGCGGTCGACCAGGGCCGCCTTCACGCCGACCAGGTCGACCTGTCCGGCGCCGGCGACGATCACGTGCTCCTCGCCGAGCAGCTCGCGTGCCTCGGCGAGGCCGTTGGCCTCCGCACAGGTGGCGAGCACGACCTTGCCCGGCTCGGCGCCGCGCAGCTGCTCGGGGACGATTCCGCGACCGGAGACGATCACCAGCGGGACATCCGCGACGCGGTAGCCCTCGGTCCGCGCCGTGCCGGCACCGACGACGATCGCGTCGCACTGGGCCCGCAACGCACCGAACACCTGCTGGTCGGCCTCGTTGTTGATCGAACCGCTCTTGCCCGAGTCGCCGGTGGCGGCACCATCGACGGTGCTCACCATGTTGACCCGCAGCCAGGGCAGCCGGGGTGGCCGATAGAGGTCGGCGATCTCCTCGCTGAGCGCTCCGAGCGCATCGATCAGGACATTCATCTTCACGGCGTGCACTGCCACCTCACCACCCAGTACTGGACCCCGTACGGCGCATCGTCGTAGTCGACCTGGACCTCGGTGGCCCGCACGCCCGCCAGCGCGGTGAGCCCGGCAACGTCGGCCCACAGCTCGCCCGCCAGCGACAGATCGAGGCCAGCCAGGTCACCCGCGCGCAACGCGGCGCCGAGGGCCTCGTCGAACGCCGCCGCCCGGTCGTCGAAGTAGCCCGGTGCCTTCTCGGTCCGCTTGGCCGACCCGTTCGCGACGACCAGCCGGCCAGAGCCCAGCCATCGCGTCGCCTCGGCCACCGCCGCGCGAAGCTCGGGGACCGGATCCTCGATCGACGCGTACTCCGGCCGCAGCGCCGGCACGCCCGGGACGATGGCGACCCTCATGCCAACCCCCGGATCGCTCGCTGCGGGCGCCGACGGCCCGCGATCGTGTTGACCATGTCGACGACCTGCCGGGTCTCGACCACCTCGTGCACCCGGTAGATCCGGGCACCGGCGAGGGCGCTGATCGCGGTCGCCGCGAGGGTCCCGATCAGGCGTTCGCCGACCGGCAGGTCGAGGGTCTCGCCGACGAAGTCCTTGTTCGAGAGCGAGACCAGTACCGGGAAGCCGGTAGCGACCAGCTCGTCGAGCCGACGGGTCAGCTCGAGGGAATGGAAGGTGTTCTTGCCGAAGTCGTGGGCCGGGTCGATGACGACGCTCGACGGGTCGACCCCGGCTGCGATCGCCCGGCGCGCGTAGGCCGTGGTGTCGGCGACGGCGCTGGCGACCACGTCGTCGTACTCGATCCGGAACGGCCTGGTCCGCGGCGTCACGCCGCCGGTGTGCGTGCAGATGATCGCGGCGTCGTACTCGGCCGCGACGTCGACGAGTTCCGGGTCGGCCCCGCCCCAGGCATCGTTCAGGATGTCGGCCCCGGCCTCGCACGCCGCCCGGGCGACGGGAGCCCGCCAGGTGTCGACCGAGATGACCAGGTCCGGGTGCGCGGCCCGGACCCGGGCGACGAAGCCGACGACCCGGTCCTTCTCCTCGTCCTCGTCGATGAAGGCTCCCGGCGCGGCCTTGATGCCGCCGATGTCGACGATCTCGGCCCCTTCGGCCACGACCTGCGCGACCCGGTCGAAGGCCTTGTCCTCGGCCCAGGTGGCGCCCTTGTCGTAGAAGGAGTCGGGCGTCCGGTTCACGATCGCCATCATCAGCGTGGCGTCGTCGGCGAACGAGCGGCGGCCGAGCTTGAGCGTCATCGCTGATCCCCCGTGACAGTGTTCGCCGGCGGCCTCTCGGTGACCTCGACGATCCGGGTCAACGGCGCGATCGACCCGGCGACCGGGTGGTACTGGCGCAGCGTCACCGGACCCTCGGGGGCCGCACCAGTCGAGCGCTGCTGGACCGCCGCGATGATCTGGGTGGCCATCGCGCCGAGGTCCCGCAGCGCCTGGTGCCGGTGCGCCCGTCGCCCCAGGTCGACCTGGGCGATCGCGGCGAGGCCCCTGCTGCGCAGGGTGTCGATCAGGGCCGTCGTCTCCACGGCGTACCCGGTCGGGACCGCCAGGGAGGCGAACAGATCGCGACGGACCGCCCATTCGCCGGCAAGAGGCTGCACCAGGCCCGAGAGCTCAGGGAACAACAGGTTGAGCAGGGGTCGGGCGACAAGCTCGGTCACCCGACCACCCTCGTACGCCGCACTGTCGTCGTCGAGGTCGGAGCCGACGAGCGGTCGTTCGTAGTAGCCCTTGACGAGGCCGATGTCGGGGCGGGTCAGCAAAGGCCCGAGCAGGCCAGGGACGAAATGGGTGTCCCAGTCCAGCAGATCGGCATCCATGAAGACCAGCAGGTCGCCACGGGTGACGAACAGCGACTTCCACATCGCCTCACCCTTCCCGCCGGCCACGCCGAGGCCCGGACGGATCTCGGCGGCCCGGTGCACGACGGCACCGGCGTCCTGGGCGACGTCGAAGGTGTCGTCGGTGGAATCGGAGTCGATCACCACGATCTCGTCGAGCAGATCCGTTGTCTCGACCAGCGCCTCGCGCACCCGGGTGACGACGTCGCCGACCGTGGCAGCCTCGTTGCGTGCCGGGACGACCAGGCTCGTCGTCAGGCCGCTCGCCGCCTTGGCAGCCACCAGGTCGGAAAGACTGTGGTCGGACCAGGAACAGGTGTTCGCGACGAACCACGCGTCGACGTTCGACCTTGCGGAATCGGGCACTCCGTGAGGCTAGCGGGCTATCGAAAGGAAGGTTTTCCCGGCACTCCGAGATGGTTTGCGCCGCCGTGCCGCTTTTGCGCGTCAACAGATGATCGAGCTGATCTAGACACCCCGTTGACAGCCGGCCCGCGACTTCATCTAATCGAGAAGCACCCGTCTCGCCCTCACCCCTCCCAGGTCCCAGAGCGCGACTAAACCCGGGGGGCGGCTCACTGCACACCTGCCCGGGGGTATCCGATGCGCGCTCTTCGTCTCCTTCTCGTCGCCGCCCTGACAGCGACCGGCATCGCGGCCTTCACCGCCGCCCCCGCCGGCGCGGCCGTGCCGGCGGCGCTCACCACCTTCGACCAGTGTCAGAACCAGGCCCCGGCGCCCTACACCACATGTAGCGGTTGGACCAACGGCGGCATCAACAACAGCAACCACTACGCCGAGGACATGGTCGTCCCGCAACGCGCCTCGTTCGCCACCACCCCGGGAACCGACTACACGTTCAGCGTCACCTACGACAACATCAACGGCACCAAGCACGGCTACGACTTCCTGGCCACGTACAACTACTCGATCACCGGCGCCTCCCCCTGCCAGGCGCCGCTCACTGCCAGCCTGTGCAGCGGCACGCCGTCGACCCTCAACATGGCGTCCGACCCGACCGTCCAGGGAGGCTCTGCGATCTCCTCGCACGAGCTCCCCCAGGCGAACCGCCAGTGGACCCTGTACGGCGGCACGCTGGTCTCGACGACTGCGCCGACCCACTCAGGCAACCAGGCGACGACCACCGTGACGTTCCACGCGAACCCGGGCGTCACCACCGTGGTCCTGCTCTTCGGCGGCCACCTGGCCGTCGGCACCCCCTCGACCGCACTGCGCTCGTGGGGCAATGGCAACGGCGCTTCCAGCTACCCCGGCGGGTCGCTCTCGATCCGGCAGACCGGCTCCAGCCGCAACAACGGAATCCAGACCAACGCGATCGCGCCGCTCCCGGCAGCCGCGTTCACGATCGCCAAGACCGTGTCGCCGACCACCGGCGCCGCACCGGGTGGCCCGGTCAGCTACACCGTCACGGTGACCAACACCGGTGGAGTCGCCGGAGACGTCACCTTCACCGACGACTACGACAACAACCTCACCAACGTGACGACGCCGGCCGGCTGCGCGCAAGGCACCGGTTCGATGACGTGCACGGCTACTGCGTTGGCGGCAGGTGCGTCGCGAACGTTCACCTACACCGCGAACCTGCCCAGTACCTTCACCGGCACCGGCACGTGTACCGGCGGCGCCTTCACGGTGCAGAACACCGCGACGCTCGCCAGCGGCACCAACGTGACGGCCGGAACCACTGGTTCGGTCACTGCGACCGTCTGCGTCACTGCTGCACCCTCGTTCAGCGTCACCAAGACCCCGCGCAGCACCACCGCGGCCGCGGGCGGCCAAGTCATCTATGACGTGGTGGTCCACAACGGCGGCACCGGACCAGGTTCGACGTCGTTCACCGACAACTACGACGACTCCGCCAGCACCTTCCAGCTGCCCAGCAACTGCCACGACTCCA
>NZ_JAOPXI010000136.1 GCF_025965215.1 Marmoricola sp. | reverse complement strand
GACGTGCCGGCTGCTGCGGTGGCGGTGACGCTGCGCGAAGGTGCCGGTGCGCTCTGCGAATCGGTTCGTCTCTTCGACGTCTACACCGGCGAGCAGGTCGCCCCCGGTCACCGCTCGCTGGCCTTCGCCCTGCGTTTCCGGGCTCCTGACCGGACCCTGACCGAAGCCGACACGGCCGGGGCACGTAACGCTGCGGTCGCGTTGGCGAGCGAGCGCCACGGGGCAGTGCAACGGGTGTAGCGCGTTCTCAGGTTCGCTTGGCTGCGCTGAGCTGAGCGGTGACGACCAGCACCGACCCGGTGCGGTTGGCACCCGAGTACTCGATGCCGATCAGGATCAGCCGTCCCGGAACGTGCGCGCGGAAGGCCGGGCCCGTGAGGAGCCCGTTCGCGCGGTGCGTTCCGACCGACCGGACCGTGTAGGTGAGCAGGCCGGTGTCGGTGCGCAGCACGACCTTGCTGCCCGCGTGCAACGCGCCGAGGCGCCGGAACGCACTGGTCGGGCCGTCCACCTTGCCGACGATGTAGACCGTGTCGGACCCCGGACTGCTCGGCAGACCCCGTGACCCCCAGCGCGCGACCCCGACGGTCGACGCCGGGGTGAACTGACCGGCCTTCGGCTCGATCGAGTTGTCGAGCGTGGCACCCAGGACGCCCGCGACCGTGAGCCGGCGCGCGACGGTCGGTTTCACCCGAGGAAGCAGCTTGGTCGCCGCAGGCTTGGCTGATGTCGTGGGGGAGGGGGTCGGCGTTGCTGCGGGGGTCGAGGGCGATGCAGTCGGGCTCGCGAGTCGGGTCGAGACCGAGTGCTTCGGAGCGTCCGTTGACGGAGCCGAGGAGAAGATGTGGTGTGCCCCGATGTACGTCGCCGCGATCAGCGCCACGATCACGGCGATCCACACGGCCCGGGACAGTTTTCGCGACCGTGTCGCGGGGCGCTCGGCGCGGTGACTGCCTGCCAACGGTGGGGTCCTGGGGTGGTCGGGTCGGGTTCTGCGGAGTTTAGTGTCGGGGTGAGCCCGCGAGTCGCTGCGACGCGCCTCGCGAAAACATGCATAGATATGTATAGTCATGCACATGAGCCCGATCAAGGTCGCAGTTGCCGGAGCCAGCGGGTACGCGGGCGGCGAGGTGCTGCGCCTGCTGCTGGGACATCCTGGTGTCGAGATCGGGGCGCTGACCGGCGGCGCGAACGCGGGGGAGAGCCTCGGCGCCCTTCAGCCGCACCTGGTTCCGCTCGCCGACCGGGTACTGGAGGAGACCTCGATCGAGGCGCTTGCCGGACACGACGTGGTCTTCCTCGCGCTGCCGCACGGCCAGTCGGCCCAGTACGCCGCCGAGCTGGGCAATGACGTCGTGGTGATCGACTGCGGTGCCGACCACCGGCTGATCGACGCGGAGGTCTGGGAGAAGTTCTACGCCTCTGCGCACGCCGGCTCGTGGCCCTACGGCCTGCCGGAGCTGCCCGGGCAGCGCGACGTCCTGGTCGGCGCGAGGCGGATCGCAGTCCCGGGGTGCTACCCGACCGTCTCGACCCTGGCTCTGGCCCCGGCGATCGCGGCCGGCCTGGTCGACCCCGGTGACCTGGTGATCGTGGCCGCCTCCGGGACGAGCGGCGCCGGCAAGGCCGTCAAGGCGCATCTGCTCGGGAGCGAGGTGATGGGGAGCGTCTCGGCGTACGGGGTCGGTGGCGTGCACCGCCACACCCCCGAGATCCTGCAGAACCTCGGTGCGCTGACCGACCGGCAGGTCCGGGTCAGCTTCACCCCGCTGCTCGTGCCGATGACGCGGGGCATCCTGGCCACCTGCACCGCGGGCGTCGCCGACGGCGTCACGATCGAGGATCTTCGGGCGACGTACGTCAAGGCGTACGCGGACGAGCCGTTCGTGCACCTGCTTCCCGAAGGCCAGTGGCCGACCACCAAGGCCGTGCACGGATCCAACAGCGTGCACCTTCAGCTTGCCCTGGATCCCGACGCCCGTCGCGTCGTGGTCGTCGGTGCCGTCGACAACCTGGCCAAGGGCACCGGCGGCGCCGCGGTCCAGTGCATGAACCTGGCTCTCGGGCTGCCCGAGACGATCGGCCTGTCGAGCATCGGGGTGGCACCGTGAGCGAACCCGTCTTCACGCTGCACCAGTACCCCGAGAAGCTCGTGGTGGCGTTGCTTCCGGCGGGCGCGGACATCCCGGCCTGGGCCGAGTCGGCGTCCCTGTTCGCGATCATCGCCACCGCAGCGGAGACCACCGTGATCTGCGCCGGCCGCTCGGTCCCGAAGAAGGTCCGCCACGAAGGCCCGTTCACGGCGTTCGCGGTCAAGGGTCCGCTGGACTTCGCCCTCACCGGCGTCCTGCACGGCCTTCTCGGTCCGCTGGCCGAGGCGGGGATCAGCGTCTTCACGGTCTCGACCTACCCGACCGACTGGATCCTGGTGCCGACCGGCAAGGCCGAGGCTGCAGCCGAGGAGTGGCGACGACGAGGTCACACCGTTGACCTGGCCCCTGTCCATGATCGCAAGAAGTGATTCCAAGAACTGACCTGAGAGAACTGATCTGATGAGTGTCACCCACCCGGCCGGCTTCGCGGCCTCGGGCGTCCGCGCCGGTCTGAAGTCCTCCGGCGCCGACGACCTCGCCCTCGTCGTCAACCAGGGTCCCAACGCCGACTCGGCCACCGTGTTCACCTCGAACCGCTGCAAGGCCAACCCGGTGCTGTGGAGCCAGGAAGTGGTCAAGGACGGTCTCGTCCGAGCCGTCGTGCTGAACTCCGGGGGCGCCAACTGCTACACCGGACCGGAGGGGTTCCAGACCACGCACGCGGTGGCGGAGCAGGTGGCTGCGGGTCTGGGCGTCGGCGCGATCGACGTCGTCGTCTGCTCGACGGGGTTGATCGGACTGGTGAACCCGCGCCAGAACCTGCTCGACGGTGTCGACGCCGCGATCGCTGCGCTCGGTCCGAACGGCGAGGACGCCGCCCGGGCGATCATGACGACCGACACGGTGCCGAAGCAGGTCGTGGTCGAGGGTGCCGGCTGGAGCATCGGCGGGATGGCCAAGGGGGCGGGCATGCTCGCCCCGCAGCTCGCCACGATGCTGGTCGTGATCACCACCGATGCCGTCGTCCCGGCCGCCGAGCTGGACGCGGCCCTGCGCGCCGCCACATCGGTCACCTTCGACCGGCTGGACTCCGATGGCTGCATGTCGACCAACGACACGGTGACCGTCATGGCCAGTGGAGCCAGCGGCATCACGCCGACGCAGGCGGACTTCACCCACGCGCTGACGCAGGCCTGCAGTGACTTGGCGATGCAGTTGCTCAAGGACGCCGAAGGAGCCGATCACGAGATCACGATCACGGTGCTCAATGCAGCGTCCGAGACCGACGCCGTCGAGGTGGGCCGCAGCGTCGCCCGGAGCAACCTGTTCAAGGCGGCCGTCTTCGGCCGTGACCCGAACTGGGGTCGCGTCCTTGCCAGCGTCGGGACGACCTCGGCGGCCTTCGACCCCGCTGATCTCGACGTCGCGATGAACGGGGTCTGGGTGTGCAGGTCCTCGACGCCTGCCGAGGACCCGGCGAGCATCGACCTGCGAGCACGGGAGGTCACGGTGACCATCGACCTCAAGGCAGGCTCCGAGCGGGCGACCGTCTGGACCAACGACCTGACCCACGCGTACGTGCACGAGAACAGCGCCTACAGCTCATGAGTGCGACCGAGGAGACGCCTGACGAGCTGCGGCCTGCCGTCGAGCCTGCGAAAGCGGCCACCCTGGCTGCGGCGCTTCCGTGGCTCAAGGCGTACCACGGCAAGGTCGTCGTGGTGAAGTACGGCGGCAACGCGATGGTCGACGACGAGCTCAAGAAGGCGTTTGCCGAGGACGTCGTGTTCCTGCGGATGGCCGGCTTCAAGCCGGTGGTCGTGCACGGCGGCGGCCCTCAGATCTCCGAGATGCTCGACCGCCTGGGCATCAAGAGCGAGTTCAAGGGCGGACTGCGGGTCACCACCGACGAGGCCATGGACGTCGTCCGGATGGTCCTGGTCGGTCAGGTCCAGCGTGAGCTGGTCGGACTGATCAACCAGCACGGCCCGCTCGCTGTCGGGCTCTCGGGAGAAGACGGCGGGCTGTTCACCGCCCAGCGGACGAACCTCGTGATCGACGGCGAGGA
>NZ_JAOPXI010000193.1 GCF_025965215.1 Marmoricola sp. | reverse complement strand
CGCGAGCTCCGCGGTGCGCGCCGACAGGTCTTCGTGGCCGGGGTGCGCCTTCACGATCACCGGGCTCCCGGTGGCGAGCGCCGATGCGGTGTCGCCGCCGAGCACCGAGAACGCGAACGGGAAATTGGATGCGGCGAAGACGGCGACCGGGCCGATCGCGCGCAGCATCCGTCGGAGGTCCGGTCGCGGGGGAGCGGCATCCGGTTCGGCGTGGTCGATGATCGCCTCGAGGTAGGAGCCCTCGAGGATCACGTCCGCGAAGAGTCGCAGCTGGCCCGAGGTGCGAGCGACCTCGCCGGTGAGTCGCGGGACCCCGAGGTGTGACTCCCGATCGGCGATCTCGATCAGCTCGGCGGCGTTCGCATCGAGCACGTCGGCGAGAGCGCGCAGCCAGCCGGCGCGCTCGGCCTCGGTCGTTGCGGCCGTGGCTATTGCGGCGGTCGCAGCCTCGGTGGTGGCGGTTACGACCTCCGTGCTCGTGCTATTCCTCATGCCGACTCCTCGATCGTTTCCGCAAAATCAAAACCAATGCCGGGCTCGGTGTTCGCCGTGAACCAGCCATCCTCGATGGATGTTCCGGTCGGCCGCGCCAGGACGCCCAGCTTCTCGAACGTCGCATCCTCGACATCCTCGACCAGGGTCGGCTCGGGCAGGGTCAGCGCCAGCTGGCCGGACAGCTCCGGCAGCAGGTGCGGAGCCAGCCGCACCCCGCGGTCGCGCGCCAGCTCGGCGATGGCGAGGAACGGGGTGATCCCGCCGACGCGGACGACATTCGGCTGCACAATGTCGCAGCAACCGGCATCGATGAGATCGCGGAAGCGCTGGATGGTGTGCGCGTTTTCCCCGAGCGCCACCGGCACGCTGACCCTCTTGCGCAGCTCCGCGTATCCGGCGGTGTCGTCGGCGCGCAGCGGTTCCTCGATCCAGTCCGGCTGGTATTCGGCCAGCGCGTCGGTCGCGATGACGGCGGTCTCGAAATCCCACCGCTGGTTCGCGTCGAGCATGAGCGTGCGGTCGGGACCGATGCGTTCGCGGACGGCGGCGATCCGGTCGAGGTCCTCGAAGATATCGGTCTTGCCGACCTTGACCTTCACCGCGGTGAGGTCGGCGGCGATCCAGCGATCGACCTGTTCGAGCAACTCGTCGAGGCTGTAATCCAGGTTCACGCCGCTGCCGTAGACCTGCGCGCGATCGTGCTGTCGTTCGAGCCGATCGACCAGCGGAATCTCCTTCGCGCGGCAGTCGTAGTCCCACAGCGCGAGGTCGAGGCCGGCCATCGCGATCGTGGTCAGCCCGCCGGATCCGGCCTCGTGCAGGTTCTTCCAGAGCGGTTGCCAGAGGGCGTACGCATTCGCGGGTCGACCGAGCGCGAAGCGTCGGATGTCGTTGTCGAGCAGCGCCTGGATCGCCTCGGCGCCGATGCTCGGCGTCCAGGAGAATCCGGTTCCGCCGACGCCGTCGGAGGTCTCGATGCGCACGACGATGATGTGGTTCTGGCGCACATCCGGCCCCCACGGCCGCGAGAGTTGCGGGCTCAGCAGGGAGGTGCGGAGAGCGGTGATTGTTGGGGCACTCATGCGGCGAGCTCCTGTCCGATGGCGAGAATTCGCTCGAGTTGGTCGGTTTGTCGTTGATCGGGGTCAGTGAGGGGCGGCCGGACGCCGCCGACATCCATCCCGCCAAGGCGAAGTCCGGCCTTGATCAGTGCGACGCCGAAGCCGGGCACCTCATCCCGAAGCTTGACCAGCGGCAGGTAGAACCGCTCGAGGATCTCGAGTCGTCGCTCCTCGTCGCCTCTCGTGTACGCGTCGTAATACGCGGTCGCGACGGCCGGTGCCATCGCGAACGCCGCGGACGAATACAGCGGGATGCCGAGCGCGCGATACGCACCCTGCGTCCACTCCGCGGTGAGCAGTCCATTGAACAGCTGGAGGTCGTCGCGCCCGCTGGCCCGCGCGGTCAGGACCAGCTCCTGTGCGAGTCCGACATCGCCGACGCCATCCTTGAATCCGACGACGAGTGGATGCTTCAGCAGTCGTTCGAGCGTCGCCGGAACGAGGGCTCCCGACGCCCGGTGGTACAGGATCGCCTCGAGTCCGCTCGCCTCGAGGATCGCCTCGACGTACGCGGCGGTGCCCGCGGAGTTTCCGGTCACCAGGTATGGCGGAAGGATGAGCAGCGCGTCGGCCCCGTCATCCGCGGCGGCCTTCGCGATCTCGATGGCGTGTCCGAGCGGACCACCGGTGCC
Source organism: Marmoricola sp. (assembly GCF_025965215.1). Lineage (GTDB taxonomy): Bacteria > Actinomycetota > Actinomycetes > Propionibacteriales > Nocardioidaceae > Marmoricola. Next base: position 626 of record NZ_JAOPXI010000193.1, on the reverse strand, counting down.
GGCGATCACGGGCACCCGTCCGTTCACGGCCTTGACGGTTGCGCGGGTGACGGAGGCGGCCTCGGCGGCGCTCAGCGCGTGGAACTCTCCCGTTCCACAGGCGGCGAAGACGGCGCCGGGCGAGTACGGCATCCGCGATTCGACGTGCTCGGCGAGCAGGCCGGTGTCGACCGCGCCGGCCGCGTCGAACGGGGTGACGGGGAAGAAGAGTATGCCCCTCAGCGGGGCGTTCGAGATGCTCACGGTGTCCTAACCAGGTTGGATGCGCCCCGTTCGGACGCATCGGGGAGTTCGTTCCGCCAACTGCGGGATGCGCGCCAGCCGAGGAGTCGTTCGGCCTTCGCGGAAGAGAAAGCGGGGAGGTCGCCGGTCAGCGAAGCCGCGAGCTCCGACGAGCCGGGCAGATACCGCGGCACGAGTTCTGCGAGCGGAAGAGTCGCGAGCGCGTCGGCGGCTCCGACGAAGAACACCGAGCCGTTCGGAATCACTGCGCCGTTCGGGGCCGCGCCCGCGCCCGCATGCGCGAGCCAGGCGAGCACGAAGTCTGCGGCATCCCGGGAATCGACGTAGTTGAACAGCGAGACGGCCGCGAGTTCCGGGCGCTGCAGCCGCTCGAGCACGGTGTG
>NZ_JAOPXI010000108.1 GCF_025965215.1 Marmoricola sp. | reverse complement strand
GTCTTCTTGTAGCGGTGGTTGAAGCGCTGCGCGAGATCGCGGGTCAGCTCCAGGTGCTGACGCTGGTCCTCCCCCACCGGGACGTACTGCGGCCGGTAGAGCAGGATGTCGGCCGCCTGCAGGATCGGATAGGTCAGCAGGCCGATCGAGGCGGAGCCCTCGCCGTCCTTCGCGGACTTGTCCTTGAACTGGGTCATCCGCCGCGCCTCGCCGAAGCTGGTCAGGGAGTTCAGCACCCAGGCCAGCTCGGCGTGCTCGGGTAGGTGGGACTGGGCGAAGATCGCCGATCGCTCGGGGTCGACTCCCATCGCGATCAGCTGGGCCGCCGAGACAAGGGTCCGGTCGGCGAGCCTCTTGGGATCGTGCGAGACGCTGATCGCGTGCAGGTCGGCGATGAAGAAGAACGGCTCGAACTCGTCCTGGAACGAGACCCACTGCCGCAGCGCACCCAGGTAGTTGCCGAAGTGGAACGAGTCCGCGGTCGGCTGGATGCCGGAGAGGACCCGCGGGAGCGGGGTGGGTGCCGAAGACATGGGGGCCATTGTTCCAGTTGAGCAGGCAACCCGGTTGCTCCGGGTGCTGGCGATTGGCAGGGTTCGGCACATGCAGGTCGTTCCCACGCTCAGCGACGGCGTCGTCACACTCCGCGCCCACCTCGACGACGACATCCCCGGGTGCCTGGAGCAGTCGGTCGACCCGCTCAGCCGACGCTGGACCCGGGTCCCGGACCCGTACACGCTCGAGGACGCCCGGCGCTTCGTCCGGCACGCGATGCCGGGCGGGTGGGCGACCGACCAGGAATGGGGCTTCGCCGTCGAGGCGCGCGACCACGACGGCGTCGCCCGGTACGCCGGCACGGTCAGCCTGCGCAACGAGGGCAGCGGCCGCGCCGAGATCGCCTACGGGTCACACCCGTGGGCGCGCGGGCGCGGGATCCTCGAGCGCGCGTTGCGGCTGCTGCTCGAGTGGGGCTTCACCGAGCTGCATCTCGACGCCGTGATCTGGTGGGCCGAGGAGGGCAACTGGGCCTCGCGCAAACTTGCCTGGCGGCTCGGCTTCCCGTGCGACGGCACCGTACGGCGCTGGATGGACCATCGTGACGGGCTGGTCGACGCCTGGGTCGGGTCCCTGCTTCGCGACGACGTACGGGAACCGCGCAACGCGTGGTTCGACGTCCCGCGGATCGTCGGGAACGGGCTCGTGCTGCGGCAGCACCGGGACAGCGACGCACCGCGGGTCCAGGAGGCCTGCACCGACGAGCGCAGCGTGTACTGGCTGGGCCTGCTGCCCCACCCCTACACGCTTGCCGATGCGCAGAGCTTCCTCCGGACCCGCAGCGACTCGATGGCGCGCGCGACCGGGGTGCACTGGGTGATCGCCGACCCGGACAGCGACGACCTGCTCGGCGTCGTCTCGGTGATGGACATCGGCAGCCACGCCGGTCCCGAGATCGGCTACTGGGCGCACCCGGACGCGCGTGGCCGCGGCGTGATGAGCGAGGCCGTCCGTCTCGTCGTACGGCACTGTTTCATCGACGCCGAGGACGGTGGCCTCGGGCTCGACAAGGTGCGGCTGGTCTCGGCGATCGACAACGCCGCCTCACGGCGGGTAGCCGAGGCCAACGGCTTCCGCGAGATCGGCACCGAACGCGGCGCGACGATCTGCCGTGACGGGCGCCACGACGCGATGATCTACGACCTGCTCCCCACCGACCCCCGCGAATAGTCAGTTGTCGTCAGCCGAGTGGTCAGTTGTCATGCGACGACTGACCACTCGAAGGCAGACAACTGACCAATCGGCGGGTCAGAGGCTCGCGAGGGCCTCGTTCAGCGTGACCGACGGGCGCATGACGGCCTCCGCCTTGGCATCGTCGGGGTGGTAGTAGCCGCCGATGTCGGCCGGCGAGCCCTGGACGGCGAGGAGCTCCTCGACGATGGTCTTCTCGTTCTCGGCCAGCCGGGTCGCGAAGGCGTCGAACGCTGCGGCCAGCTCGGCGTCCTCGGTCTGCTTGGCGAGCTCTTGGGCCCAGTACAGGCCGAGGTAGAAGTGGCTGCCGCGGTTGTCGATGGTGCCCAGGCGACGACCCGGCGAGCGGTCCTCGGCCAGGAAGGTGCCGGTGGCGCGGTCCAGGGTGTCGGCGAGGATCTGGGCGCGGGCGTTCCCGGTCGAACTCGCGAGGTGCTCGAGGCTCGCGGCGAGCGCGAAGAACTCACCCAGGCTGTCCCAGCGCAGATAATTCTCCTTCACCAGCTGCTGCACGTGCTTGGGGGCAGAACCGCCGGCCCCCGTCTCGAACAGGCCGCCGCCGTTCATCAGCGGGACCACCGAGAGCATCTTGGCCGACGTCCCGAGCTCGAGGATGGGGAAGAGGTCGGTGTTGTAGTCGCGCAGCACGTTGCCGGTCACCGAGATGGTGTCCTCGCCCCGACGGATCCGCTCGATCGAGAACGCGGTCGCCAGCTCGGGGGTGAGGATCTTGATGTCCAGCCCAGCGGTGTCGTGGTCGGGCAGGTACGCGTTCACCTTGGCGATCAGCGCCGCATCGTGCGCCCGACTCTCGTCGAGCCAGAAGATCGCCGGCGAGCCGGAGGCGCGGGCGCGGGTCACGGCAAGCTTGACCCAGTCGCGGATCGGGGCGTCCTTGGTCTGGCAGGCGCGCCAGATGTCGCCGGCCTCGACGTCGTGGGAGAGCAGCACGTCACCGGCTGCATTGAGGACGCGCACAGTGCCGGCGCGCGGCAGCTCGAAGGTCTTGTCGTGAGAGCCGTACTCCTCGGCGGCCTGGGCCATCAGCCCGACGTTGGGCACCGAGCCCATCGTCGCCGGGTCGTAGGCCCCGTGCTTGCGGCAGTCGTCGATCACGGCCTGGTAGACGCCGGCATAGGACGAGTCCGGGATCACGGCAAGCGTGTCGGCCTCCTGGCCGTCGGCACCCCACATGTGCCCGGAGGTCCGGATCATCGCGGGCATGCTCGCATCGACGATCACGTCGGAGGGCACGTGCAGGTTGGTGATGCCCTTGTCGGAGTCGACCATCGCGATGGCCGCACCGTCGACGTACGCCTGCGCGATGGCGGCCTCGATCGCCGCCTGCTCGGGCAGTCCCTTGATCTTCTCGAGCAGGCTGTTGAGCCCGTCGCGCGACGAGATGCCCGCAGCCGCGAGGACGTCGCCGTACTCGGAGAAGACAGCGGGGAAGAAGGCCTCGACAGCGTGGCCGAAGATGATCGGGTCGGAGACTTTCATCATCGTGGCCTTGAGGTGCACCGAGAACAGCACACCCTCGGCCTTGGCCTGGGCGACCGCGTTGCGCAGGAAGGCACGCAGGTGCGCGACCTCCATGACGGTGGCGTCGACGACCTCGCCGGCGAGCACGGGCAGCGACTCCTTGAGAACCTGCACGGTCCCGTCCGCAGCTTCGAACTCGATCCGCAGGACGTCGTCGGCCGGCAGCACGACGGACTTCTCGTTGGACCGGAAGTCGTGCTGGCCCATCGTCGCGACGTTGGTCTTCGACCCGGTGCTCCAGGCGCCCATCGAGTGCGGGTGCGTCCTCGCGTAGTTCTTCACGCTGGCCGGCGCACGGCGGTCCGAGTTGCCTTCGCGCAGGACCGGGTTCACGGCGCTGCCCTTGACCTTGTCGTACTTCGAGCGAACCTCGCGCTCCTCGTCGGTCTGCGGGTTCTCGGGGTAGTCCGGGATCGCAAAACCCTGGCTCTGCAGCTCGGTGATCGCAGCCTGAAGCTGCGGGATCGAGGCGGAGATGTTGGGCAGCTTGATGATGTTGGCCTGGGGCGTCTTCGCCAGCGCGCCGAGCTCGGCCAGGGCGTCGTCGGCGAGCCCGAACTGGGCGAGGATCCGCGCGGCCACGGAGATGTCCCGCGTCTCGACCGCCACACCGGCGGTGCCGGCGTAGGCGGCGATGAAGGGCAGGAACGAGTACGTCGCCAGGAGGGGCGCCTCGTCGGTATGGGTGTAGATGATGCTGGACATTCCAGGACTCCCTTTTCGCAGGACTATCTCGACATCAAGATATCTCAGGTATGGAGGGCGCTCGACATCACCCTTGCAGCCACGGCCGAGATGACACAACTACGAGCGCGCCGGGCCTACCCTCGAACCAGGAATGCCGGATCCCACCTCACCAGGAGGACACCATGTCCGAGCTCGCTCAACCCCCTGCTGACACGTTGCCCGCCACGGGCACCTCGCGCCTGGCCGCGGAAGCCCTGGGCACGTTCTGGCTGGTCTTCGGCGGGTGCGGCACGGTGATCTTCGCCGCGCACGCCGGCGGCTTCGACTTCGACAGACTGGCAGTCTCCCTGGCGTTCGGCCTCACGGTCCTGACCGGTGCGTATTCGCTCGGCCACATCTCCGGGGCGCATTTCAACCCCGCGGTGACCATCGGCCTGGCTACGGCGAAGCGGTTCGACTGGGCCGACGTTCCCGGGTACGTCGTAGCCCAGACCATCGGCGCCACGATCGCCGGTGGTGCGCTGCTCCTGATCGCCCACGGCAAGCCCGGGTTCCACGCCGACGGCGGCATGGCCACCAACAGCTACGGCGATGGCGGATACGCGCTGTGGTCGGTGATCGTCGCCGAGATCGTGCTGACCGCGATGTTCCTCTATGTGATCCTCGGAGTCACCTCGAAGCGAGCCACGCCCGCGTTCGCCGGCCTGACCATCGGCCTGGCGCTCACCCTGATCCATCTGATCTCGATCCCGATCGACGGTACGTCGGTGAACCCGGCGCGCTCGCTGGGCGTGGCGTGGTTCGGCGGGGGTCACGCGCTCGGACAGGTCTGGGTCTTCATCGTCGCGCCGATCGTCGGCGCCGCGATCGCGGGGATCAGCCACGCGCTGATGGTCGGCGAGAAGGAATGACCCGCTCGGAATCATTTTCTTGACTCGTTCCAGAAAAGGGACGAGACTCCGGAACGTGCCAGATGCCGACGAGCTCAGCGAATTTCTTCGCGGGTCCGACCTGCGCGTGACCCGTCCCCGGGTCGCCGTCTTGAGCGCTGTGTACGAGCTACCGCACGCGAGCACCGACGTCCTCCTGGAGGCCGTTCGGACCGAGCTTCCGGACGTCTCACACCAGGCCGTCTACGACTCGTTGCACACGCTGACCGCCGCGGGGCTGATCCGACGGATCCAGCCGTCCGGCTCGGTGGCCCGCTATGAGTCGCGCACCGGCGACAACCACCACCACGTGATCTGCCGCCACTGCGGATCGATCGCCGACGTCGACTGCGCCGTCGGCGAAACGCCCTGCCTGACCGCGATGGATGATCACGGCTTCACGATCGACGAGGCCGAGGTCATCTACTGGGGCACCTGCCCCACCTGTTCCAACCACCTGTCCTGACACGTCACCCTGACCACAGTCCCCACCGAAAGGTTGCTCCATGTCCGACAGCGAGAACCCGGCACTCGACGCCCCCACTCCCCAGACGGCCGCGCCACGGACCAACAGGGACTGGTGGCCGAACGCCCTCGACCTCACCGTGCTGCACCCGCACTCCCCCGCCGGCAACCCGCTGGCCCCGGACTTCGACTACGCGAGTGCGTTCGCCGGCGTGGACGTGGACGCACTGAAGGCCGACATCGAAGGCGTGCTCACCACCTCCCAGGACTGGTGGCCGGCCGACTTCGGCCACTACGGCGGTCTGATGATCCGGCTCAGCTGGCACGCGGCCGGCACCTACCGGATCGTGGACGGCCGCGGCGGAGCCGGGGACGGCAACCAGCGCTTCGCCCCGCTGAACAGCTGGCCGGACAACGGCAACCTGGACAAGGCCCGCCGGCTGCTGTGGCCGGTCAAGAAGAAGTATGGCCAAGCGGTCTCCTGGGCCGACCTGCTCGTGCTGGCCGGCAACGTCGCCCTGGAGTCGATGGGGTTCAAGACCTTCGGCTTCGGCTTCGGGCGCGAGGACGTCTGGGAGCCAGAGGAGGTCGACTTCGGTGGCGAGTCCGAGTGGCTCGGGGACGAGCGCTACTCGGGGGACCGTGAGCTCGCCGGCTCGCTCGGGGCTGTCCAGATGGGCCTGATCTATGTGAACCCGGAGGGCCCGAACGGCGTCCCGGACCCGCTGGCCTCGGCCCGCGACATCCGCGAGACCTTCGCCCGGATGGCGATGAACGACGAGGAGACCGTCGCCCTGATCGCCGGTGGCCACACCTTCGGCAAGACCCACGGCGCCGGTGACGCCGACCTCGTCGGGGTCGAGCCGGAGGGTGCACCGATCGAGCAGCAGGGCTTGGGGTGGAAGAGCTCCTTCGGGAGCGGCAAGGGCGGCGACGCGATCACCAGCGGCCTCGAGGTCACCTGGACCGACCAGCCGACCCGGTGGAGCAACCGCTTCCTGGAGATCCTGTTCGGCTACGAGTGGGAGCTCTCCGCGAGCCCGGCCGGCGCCCACCAGTGGGTGGCCAAGGACGCCGAGGCGATCATTCCGGACGCGCACGGCGGCCCGAACAAGCTGCCGATGATGCTCACCAGCGACCTGGCGCTCCGGATGGACCCGGCGTACGAGAAGATCTCGCGCCGGTTCCTGGAGAACCCGGACGAGTTCGCGCTGGCGTTCGCCAAGGCCTGGTACAAGCTCCTGCACCGCGACATGGGCCCGCTCTCGCGGTACCTCGGCCCGTGGGTCGCCGAGCCGCAGCTGTGGCAGGACCCGGTCCCGGCGGCGACGTCGGCGTTGAGCACTGAAGACATCGCGACGCTGAAGAGCAGCGTGCTCGCCTCGGGCCTGTCGGTGACGGACCTGGTGACGACGGCCTGGGCCTCGGCGTCGACGTTCCGTCGTACCGACAAGCGCGGTGGCGCGAACGGCGCCCGGCTGCGCCTGGCCCCCCAGAAGGACTGGGCCGTGAACGCCGGCACCGCTCCGGTGCTCGCCACGCTCGAGCAGATCCAGGCGTCGTTCAACGCCGGCGGCGGACATGTCTCCCTGGCCGACCTGATCGTGCTCGCCGGCTCGGCGGCGGTCGAGAAGGCGGCCGGTGACGCCGGCGTCCCGGTGACCGTGCCGTTCCACGGCGGACGGACGGACGCAACCCAGGAGGACACCGACGTCGACTCGTTCGCCGTCCTCGAGCCGCGCGCGGACGGGTTCCGCAACTACCTGCGCGCCGGCGAGAAGCTCCAGCCGGAGAGGCTCCTGGTCGAGCGTGCCTACTTGCTCGGCCTGAGCGCGCCGGAGCTGACCGTCCTGGTCGGCGGCCTGCGGGCGCTGGGTGTCAGCCAGGGCACGCACGGCGTCTTCACCCGTCGCCCCGGCGCGCTCACGAACGACTTCTTCACCAGCCTGCTCGACGGGGTCGGAGGCTGGAAGACCTCGGCCACCGAGCACGTCTACGAGCACACCGACGGCCGCACCGCGACCGCGGTCGACCTGATCTTCGGCTCGAACTCGGTGCTGCGCGCCCTGGCCGAGGTCTACGCCGCCGACGACGCGGCCGAGAAGTTCGTGGCTGACTTCGTGGCCGCCTGGGTGACGGTCATGGAGGCCGACAGGTTCGACCTCTGAGGCCCACGCTCTACCGTCTCAAGCCCGACCCGACCGAACCGACGCTGGCAGCCCGCTGCTAGCGTCGGTTTGTCGTATCCGACCCCCCACTCCTGGAGTTGACGTGACCGCACCCCTCAAGGTGGCCGTGACCGGTGCTGCCGGCCAGATCGGCTACAGCCTGCTCTTCCGCCTCGCGAGCGGTTCGCTGCTCGGGGCCGACCGCCCGATCGAGCTCCGCCTGCTGGAGATCGAGCCTGCCCTCAAGGCCCTCGAGGGCGTCGTCATGGAGCTCGACGACTGCGCGTTCCCGACCCTGGCCGGCGTCCAGATCGGCGCCGACGCCGAGGAGATCTTCGACGGCGTCAACCTCGCCCTGCTGGTCGGCGCACGCCCGCGCGGCCCCGGCATGGAGCGCGGTGACCTGCTCTCGGCCAACGGTGCGATCTTCACCGCCCAGGGCAAGGCACTGAACAAGGTCGCGGCGTCTGACATCCGCATCGGCGTGACCGGCAACCCGGCGAACACGAACGCGCTGATCGCGATGACGAACGCCCCCGACATCCCGGCCGAGCGCTTCTCCGCACTGACGCGGCTGGACCACAACCGGGCGATCTCGCAGCTGGCCGCCAAGACCGGTGCATC
>NZ_JAOPXI010000201.1 GCF_025965215.1 Marmoricola sp. | reverse complement strand
CCCGGCGAAATAGTGCGGCTCGGCGAGATCGAGGGCGTTTTTACGCTCCCCGATCCGCTGCCGGCCAAAATGTTGTTCATCAGCGCCGGCAGCGGCATCACCCCGATCATGAGCATGCTGCGCAGTCTCGACCACCGTGGCGAACTGGGCGACGTGGTGCACATTCACTCCGCGCGCACCCGCGACCAGGTGATGTTTTTGCCCGTCCTGGAAGACATAGCCAGTCGGCACGACAAGATGCGGCTGGATATCCGTCTTACCGGGGACCGGGGTCGACTCGAACCCAGTGACCTGGACGAGGAGTGTCCCGACTGGCGCGAACGCGAGGCCTTCTGTTCGGGGCCCGAAGAAATGCTCGATGCGCTTGTCGAGCACTGGGAAAACAACGGTGATCCGGATCGGCTGCACTTCGAACGCTTTCAGCCGAAGATCGGTGGCACCGCCGGCGCCGGCGAGGGCGGCGAAGTTTGCTTCCTCAAGAGCGACAAGAAGGTCGAATGTGATGGCGGTACATCGATTTTGGAAGCCGGCGAGAAGGCGGGCCTGGAGCTCGCGTTCGGCTGCAGAATCGGGATCTGTCACACCTGCGTAGGAACGGTCAAATCGGGCAAGCTGCGCGATCTGCGCTCTGGTGACATCAGTGAGCCCACCGAGCAGGAAGTGCGGATCTGCATCAACGCCGCCGAAGGAAACGTCGAACTTGAACTCTGATCGAAAGGATGGACTATGACATCTACGCTGCAACGGCCCCAGAGCCCGTTCGCTCACCTGGGCGAACAAGAGCGGGAAAAGCTGGGCAAAGAATTAGACGCGATTCACGACGAAGTGTTCGCCGACCTCGGCGACCGGGACCGCGCCTACATCAAGAAGGTCATCTCGGTACAACGCCAGATCATTGTCGCCGGTCGTGTCCTGCTGCTGGGTTCCCGATCTAAAACCGCGTGGGTCCTGGGCACCGCATGTTTGGGAATGGCCAAGATCCTGGAAAACATGGAGATCGGCCACAACGTCATGCACGGCCAGTGGGATTGGATGAACGATCCCGACATTCACTCCTCGGTGTGGGACTGGGACACCGCGTCGACTGCGGAATCGTGGCGGCACTCGCACAACTTCATTCACCACACCTACACAAACATTCGGGGTAAAGACAAAGATCTCGGCTACGAGATCATGCGCATCGATCCCCATCAGCCATGGAAACCCGCCTACCTGGGGCAATTCTTCTACAACGCGTTGCTTACGGTGCTGTTCGAGTGGGGCGTGGCGGTTCACGACATGGATATCGAGGCCATCCGTGCCGGTGAGAAGCCGTGGTCCGAGGTGCGCAAGGACCTCAAAGGCATCGGCGTCAAGGCGCGCTCCCAGATCCTGAAGGACTACATCGGCTGGCCGGTGATCAGCGCCGGCGCATTCGCCCTGGTCCAACTGGCATCGGGTGGACGGCTCGAACAGCCGGCGAAATCGCGACTGGCCCGCCGACTACGCAAGATATCGAGCGGAGGCCGCGTCGGTGCGTCGGCGAATCTTTTGGATAAAGTTGCGCCCGGGGTGGAAAGCACTTATTTGCGCACTTTGACCGCCGACGCCTTAGCGAATGTCATCCGCAACGTCTGGGCGCACGCCATCATCTTCTGCGGACATTTCCCTGACCAGACCTACACCTTCAGCCAGGAAGAGGTCGAGGACGAAACGCGCGCGGAGTGGTACCTGCGCCAGTTGGTCGGCGCGGCCAACATCGACGGCAGCCCGCTGTTTCACGTCATCAGCGGCAACCTCGGCTACCAAGTGGAGCACCACCTGTTTCCCGATATGCCGGCCAGCCGGTACTCCGAGATCGCGCCCAAAATCAAGGACATCTGCGAGCGTTATGAGCTGCCCTACAACACCGGGCGGTTCTCGAAGCAGTGGTTCATGGTGCACCGCACCATCTTCCGACTGGCATTCCCCGGCGGAAAACCGCGGCCCAAGCCAGGTCCTTACCACGCCGAAGCGCGTAGCACCGCTCGCCACGAGTCCAGTGAGGCGACTAAATTCCGCGATCGCGTCCCGGCCGAACACCCCGCGGCCGGACCCGAGCACGATTCGACCGGCGTCGAGGTGAAACCGCCACCGCGCGCGGACTGACCTAGTCCTGCTTGGCGATCAGTCTTTTCAGCGCCTCGCGATCGGAAGCCAGCAGCTCGTCGATGCGCGGCTGGTTCACATCCGCGACGATGATCTCGCCGACCTCCTGATACACATTGCTGAAGATGCCGTGCGACTTCATCTTCTCGGTCTGATAGATGTTGTCTTCGGTCGGCGTCACGTAGTACACGATCTCGGGCTTGAAGCGGTGGATCAGCCACAGGTGAATGACGTCCATCAGCCGCTTCTGACGCATCTTCTCGGCAAACGTGTTCTGGTCGCGCACCGTGAGGATGTTGCGTCCGTGACGATCCTTGATCGGGTCGACGACCACATTGGCGACCGGTTCGTCGGGGTCGTCGCCGTAGATGCCGAGGTCGAGCACATCAGAGCCGGCGCGCCGGGGGCGCAGCCGAACAGTCAGCGTCTCGCCGATCTTGTAGTGGTCGCCCCACAACGCCAGCCACTCCTCGAGCAGCTTCTTCGGCACCTCGGTCTGCACCAGGTGCTGATGCTGCGTGGATCCCTCGCCCATCGACTTCGTGGTCGCTGTGCGACCGGACGAGGCGGCCAGCGCAGCATCGCTGCGGGGTCCGCCGACCAGCGTTTGCGGTGTGCGGTAAGGCGATTCGACCAGTCGCATCTTGCGTTGCAGACGGGCCAGCGCGAGCATGCCCTCCTGGCGCAACGACGTCGCGAA
>NZ_JAOPXI010000138.1 GCF_025965215.1 Marmoricola sp. | reverse complement strand
TGCGCAACGACGGCCGGATCTGGGTCCCGAAGAACAAGGCCGACTGCGCCAAGGACCCCCGCGAGATTCCCGAGGCCGACCGGGACTACTACCTGGAGCGGATCTACCCCAGCTTCGGCAACCTGGTCCCCCGGGACATCGCCTCGCGCGCCGCGAAGTACCAGTGCGACGACGGTCGCGGCGTGGGCCCCGAGGTCGACGGCGTCCGTCGCGGCGTCTACCTCGACTTCGCCGACGCGATCGGTCGGCTGGGGCAGGAGGCCGTCGAGGAGAAGTACGGCAACCTCTTCGACATGTACGCCCGGATCACCGGCGAGAACCCGTACCAGGTGCCGATGCGCATCTACCCCGCCGTGCACTACGTGATGGGCGGCCTGTGGGTGGACTACGACCTGCAGTCCAGCATCCCCGGTCTCTTCGTGACCGGCGAGGCGAACTTCTCCGACCACGGCGCCAACCGCCTCGGCGCCTCCGCCCTGATGCAGGGCCTGGCCGACGGGTACTTCGTCCTCCCGCACACCATCCGCGACTACCTCGCCGACGGACCGTTCGAGAAGGTCGAGGAGACCCATCCCGCCGTCGTCGCCGCGCGCGAGTCGGTGGAGAAGCGGATCGAGCACTTCCTCACCGTCGGGGGCACCCGCAGCGTCGACTCCTACCACCGCGAGCTCGGCCACATCATGTGGGAGTACTGCGGGATGGAGCGCACCGAGGACGGCTTGAAGAAGGCGATCGACCTGATCCGGTCGCTCAAGGACGAGTTCAACCGCAACCTCAAGGTGCTGGGCTCCGCCGACAGCCTGAACCAGAGCCTGGAGAAGGCCGGCCGGGTCGCAGACTTCTTCGAGCTCGGCGAGCTGATGTGCATCGACGCGCTCAACCGTCGCGAGTCCTGCGGCGGCCACTTCCGCGCCGAGTCGCAGACCGACGACGGCGAGGCGCTGCGCCACGACGACCAGTACGCGTATGTCGCGGCGTGGGAGTTCGGTGGTGAACCAGATGGAAGCATGGGGAAGCCGATCCTGCACAAGGAAGACCTGGTCTACACGGCCATCGAGATGAAGCAACGGAGCTACAAGTGAGCCACGAATGAAACTGACTCTGAAGATCTGGCGCCAGCCCGATGCGGCGACGGCCGGCTCCATGCACAGCTACGACGTCGACGACGTGTCCGGGGACATGTCGTTCCTGGAGATGCTCGACGTCCTCAACGAGCAGCTCAACGCGAAGGGCGAGGAGCCGATCGCCTTCGACTCCGACTGTCGCGAGGGCATCTGCGGCATGTGCGGGTTGATGATCAACGGCGAGGCGCACGGCCCGGTGACCACCACCACGTGCCAGCTCCACATGCGCTCGTTCTCCGACGGCGAGACCATCACCATCGAGCCGTGGCGCTCGACCGCGTTCCCGGTCGTCAAGGACCTCGTCGTGGACCGCGGGGCGTTCGACCGGATCATCCAGCAGGGCGGCTACATCTCGGTCAACACCGGCTCGGCTCCGGAGGCCCACTCGGTACAGGTCCCGAAAGAGGCTGCCGACCGCGCGTTCGACGTGGCCACCTGCATCGGCTGCGGCGCTTGCGTGGCGGCGTGCCCGAACGGCTCGGCGTCCCTGTTCATGGGCGCGAAGATCACCCACCTCGGAGAGCTACCGCAGGGCCAGGCCGAGCGCGACTCCCGTGTGGTCAACATGGTCGCCCAGCACGACCACGAGGGCTTCGGCGGCTGCACGAACATCGGCGAGTGCACCGCAGCGTGCCCCAAGGAGATCCCGCTCGACGTGATCTCCCAGCTCAACCGGGATCTGCGCACGGCGATCAAGCACGGCCACTAGGTCTTAAGTACTAAATATCGCCCTCTTTCATAACAAACTACCCAAAACGGACATTTAGGGCATAGAGTTCTCCTCATGAGGGAGAACTACACACGACGGATCGTGGCTGTGCTGCGCATGGCCGTGATCACTACTGCAGTCCTGGGACTCGTCGTCATGGCGAACCCCGCGGACGCCCGCGAGCAACGGCCCGCCGGGACCACGACTACGGCCCGCTGGGCCGGGTCCATCAACACCTACAGCAAGTCTGCGGTCAACACGGCGTACTGGTCCCAGTACGCGTCCAAACTCTGGCAGCCTATCGGCTGGCTCGGCGGCAGCCTGCTCGGCTGCCTGGCCGGGCTGACCCCGGCGCAGTCGGACAACGCCACGCTGACCTCGCTGAACTACGTGCGGTCGCTGGCCGGTCTGGCCCCGGTGAGCTTCTCCGCGGCGCTCAACTGGTCGGCTCAGAAGGCCGCGTTGATGATGGACGCGAACAACACCCTTGACCACCACCCGAGCAGCAACTGGCGTTGCTGGAGTGCCGCCGGCGCAACGGCCGCCAGCCGCTCGAACCTGGCCCTGGCCTACCCGTCCCTGGGTTCGGGACAGATCATCGACCTGTACATGAGCGACGACGGCAGCAGCAACGTCGCCGTGGGTCACCGACGCTGGATCCTCAACCCGTTCTCCACGGTCATGGGCAGCGGAAGCACCGACAAGGCGAACGCCCTGACGGTCGTCGGGCCCACCAGCGCGAGCCGGCCCAACCCGCGGTACGTGTCCTGGCCGACGCCTGGCTACTTCCCGAACGCCCTCGAGCCGCACGGCCGCTGGTCGTTGAGTGCCGGTCTGAACAGCGTCAGCTTCGCGCGGGCCCGGATCGCCGTGTACGACGGCACCCGTCTGATCCCCGTGCACAAGTTCGCCGTCGAGAACGGCTACGCCCAGCCGACGCTGGTCTGGCAGATGCCGGCCGGGATCTCCCTGACCCACGCGTACAAGGTGGTCGTCACCCACATCAGGCGTGCCGGGATCCGCAGGAACCTGTCGCACACCTACACAGTTCGGCTGTTCACTCCCAGCCAGTAGAGGTTGGGGGGTGGGCTCCTCCCTCGTGCCCGCCCCCCAACTCGCACCTTCCGTCAGGAGATGGCAGGTCCAGCACCCAGCGAGAACGACCTGGTCGGCCGCCAGCCGTGGTCCTCGTTGTGGACGTAGAGCCAGAACTCGGTGACGTCGAAGGTGGCCTCGTAACCGGCCAGCTCGGTGAACGCCCGGTCAAGCGCCTCCTCCGCGAGGTGGTGCGCGACCGTGACGTGCGGGTGGTACGGGAACTCCACGTCGACCGCGAGCGGGCCGCTGCGGGTCGCCGTGGCCAGCTCCATGCAGCCGGCGATCCCGGCGATGACTCCGATGAACACGACCGGCGAGGTGGGCCGGAAGGTCCCGGTCCCATGCAGGCGCACCTCGAACGGCTCCTGGGAGGCTGCGGCCGCCGCCAGGTGGTCGGTGATCGAGTCCAGGGCGTCAGCGCCGACCTCGGTCGGCGGTACGAGGGTGATGTGCGTCGGGATCAGTCGGGCGGTCTCGTCACCGAGGTCGACCCGGAAGTCCTGGAGCCACTCCCCGGCAGGATCCGGGACCGCGATGGAGACACCGATGATGGGCACGGCTCAGGCCTTGGCCCGGAGGAATCCGACGCGTTCGTAGACATCAGCCAAGGTGCGGGAGGCGACCTCGCGCGCACGTTCGGCGCCGCCCTTCAGTACGGCGTCCAGCTCCGCCCGGTCGTCGAGCAGCTCGCGGGTCCGGTCGCGGAACGGCGTCACGAACTCGACCACGACCTCGGCCAGGTCAGCCTTGAAGTCGCCGTACCCTCGGCCGTCGTAGGAGGTGACCAGCTCCTCGATCGTGCGCCCGGTGAGGGCCGAGTAGATGGTCAGCAGGTTGGAGACGCCCGGCTTCTCGGCCTCGTCGAAGCGGACGACCGAGTCCGAGTCGGTGACGGCCGAACGGATCTTCTTCGCCGAGACCGCGGGATCATCGAGCAGGTCGATGATGCCGCTGGGTGACGACCCGGACTTCGACATCTTGTTCGACGGCTGCTGCAGGTCCAGGATCTTCGCGGTCGACTTGAGGATGTACGGCTCGGGAAGGCGGAAGGTCTTCTTGTAGCGGTGGTTGAAGCGCTGCGCGAGATCGCGGGTCAGCTCCAGGTGCTGACGCTGGTCCTCCCCCACCGGGACGTACTGCGGCCGGTAGAGCAGGATGTCGGCCGCCTGCAGGATCG
>NZ_JAOPXI010000095.1 GCF_025965215.1 Marmoricola sp. | reverse complement strand
ACACGATGACCTTGCCGCCGCGGAGGTCGGCGAGACGAACGGTGCCGCCGTCGTCGGTAGGCAGGTCGAAGTCTGGTGCGGTGTCGCCGGGGGAGAGTCGTTCGCTCATGGACGACACGGTAACGTTCCCCCGCAGGGCATCACTGCGCGGGACGCCGGACGAAGGAGTGGTCGTGGGAGACAGGAACCTGAGCTCGATCGAGAGCGACATCGAGCTGACGCGCGAGCGCCTGGCCTCGACCATCGATCAGCTCGCCTACCGGACCAGCCCGAAGACGATCGCACGGCGCGAGGTCAGCCAGGTCAAGGCGTACTTCGTCGACGCCCACGGGAGCCCGCGGACCGGCAACATCCTCAAGGTCGCCGGCGGTGTCGCCGGAGTCGTGGTGGTCTTCGCGCTCATCCGCAAGATCGTGAAGTGAGCAGCAGCACCAAGCGCGCCGTCACCCCGGATCCCGAGAAGGTTCCGATCCGGATGCTGCACGACCGGGTGCTCGTCGCGCTCGACGCCGAAGCCGGCGAACGCAAGTCGAGCGGCGGGATCCTGATCCCGGCCACCGCCGCCATGGGCGGCAAACGGCTGGCGTGGTGCCGGGTCGTCGGCGTCGGATCACTGGTCCGCTCCGTCGAGGTCGACGATCGGGTGCTGTTCGACCCCGAGGACAAGGCCGAGGTCGAGGTCCACGGCGAGATGTACGTCGTGGTGCGTGAGCGGGACCTGCACGCGGTTGCCGCCGACCGCCTGGGCGACAGTCCGACGGGCCTCTACCTCTGAGGTGCCTTCGGGCGTGACGCTGCACCGCGGCCACGACCGCGGGATTGTCCACAGCCCACAGCTTTGATGCTGTCGGGTGCGTCTCGATGACTGGTAGCCATGCCCCACCACTCGGACAGCGGTCCGGGTCGTTGGGCAACCCTAGGAGGCCAGTCTCGTGTCCCACAGATTCATCAAGCTCCTGCTCGTCGGCTCCCTCGCGACGGGCTGCCTCTCGCTCGGCAGCTCCGTCGCTGAAGCGGCGCGGCCGCCGCTCCCCGGCGGTGCACCCACCAGCCGTCCACCGAGTGCCGGACATCCCCACGGTCCCGGTCGCGTCGCCACGCTGCGGGTCGCGCCCGGCGGCTACTCGATCTTCGGGGGCAAGCAGGCGACGCTGACCTGGTCGCGGTCGCCGGGCGCTACGGCGTACCAGCTCTCGAGCCGGCTCCTGACCGATGCCGGCAGTCCGTGGAACCTGTTGCCCTACAAGGTCACCCGGCGCAGCTGGACCCTCCAGCCGCTCCTGCTCGGCCGTCGGTACCAGTTCCGGGTGAGGCCGTTCAAGGGCTCTGTCCCGGGGCCGGCCGCGGTGAGTACGCCGATCCGGATGCGCGGACTCCCAGCACATCGTCTGTACGCCGCCCTCGGGGACTCCTACTCCTCGGGCCTGGGAGCAGACGGGCGCGAGTCGGGGGGCGATTGTCATCGGAACTCGCGCGCCTGGGCCTACGCGCTCCAGAGGCAACATCAGAGCAAGACCAAGCTGCTGGCCTGCGCGGGCGCCACGATGTCCGGGGTCGAGGCCCAGCTCAGGCCCATGCGTGCGTTCTTCGCCCAGGACCCGGGCGCTGCCCAGCTGATCACCGTGACCGTCGGCGGCAACGACGTCGGCTTCGCGAGCGTGCTCCAGAACTGCACGCTGCACTCGTGCACGGCCTCGGAGCAGGGGTTGAGCCGCAGGATCGCGGCAACCGGGCCGAGGCTGGCGGCCTTCTACCGAGAGATCCACGCTGCTCAGCCGTTCGCTGACATCCTCGCCGGCGGGTATCCCCAGGTGGTCGAACCACGCGGTTCCTCGTCCAACCTCCTGTGCCGGGGCATCAACGGTCCCGAGCGCGACATGCTCAACCGGCTCTCGACCCAGCTCGACCTGACGATTGCCAGGGCCGCGGGGGCTGCCGGGATCTGGTCGGTCGGCCTCGCGGTTCGGCAAGCGTTCCTGGGACACAGCGCCTGCGCCCGGACTGGCGAGTGGATCCATGCGGGTGCCCTGAAGATCGGCGGGATCCACGGTCTGATCAGCCCGAAGACCTTCCATCCCAAGGACGACGGACAGGCTGCGTACGTCGATGCGTTCAACCAGACGCTCCTGGAGCGGTCCGCGTGAAGGCCCGTCACCTGGTCGGCGCGTCGATCGGTCTGCTCCTCGTGGTCGCCGTCGTCGCCGTCGTCGAGCAGGTCGGTCCGCGTCGGGAAGCGGCTCCCGGGTTTTCGGCTCCGTCGAGCGTCCCCGACGATCCGCCCTGGGTGCCGGTCCATGGGCAGCCGAGCTCGGATCCTGCTCCCGCCGCCCTGGTCGACAAACCGGACCCGTTCCAGGTCGACGTGGTCGCGCGGTCCGCACACACCCGTGCCGCTGGGGAGGCGTTCGCGCTGCGCATTGCCCAGCTCTACAGCGACGCGCGGCGTGCCGACCCCGGATCCGCTGCGCTGGCTGCAGTCTTCTCCCGCCACATATCCGCGTCGGTACGGGACTTCCTGATCTCCGACGCCCGGCGCCAGCGACAGCTCAGGACCGAACGGCACGTCGACACCGGGCTGGAGATGTGGATCCGGTCAGAGGTGATCGGGGAGTCGTCAGCCCCGGACCGGGTCAACGTCGAAGTTGCTGCCAACTCGGTCTCCCGACCACTTCGGGCCCGGTCGTGGTACCGCGACCGCTACGACGTCGTGTGGGAGTCCGGCCGGTGGCGCCTGTTCAGCTACTGCGGTGGTGTGCTCGGTCCCGATTCGGATCGCAACCTCACCCCGGCCGAGCAGAAGACCTTCCTCACCGGCGTGGGATGGAGACGGATCCCTGCGGGCTCAGGCTGAGCGCGGCGGCGACCTTGTCGCGCGGCCCGGCGACGAAGACCAGCTCCTTGTTGCGCAGCTTGCCGACCTTGCCGACCTTCTTGCCGGCCCCGTTGAAGATGCCGATCTGCGCACCGATGTAACGGCGTCCTTCGAAGGCAAGGACGCCGACCTCCTCGTGGCCGGCGTCGAGGAGCCAGGTCGTCATGTCCTCGGCCGGCACCCACGACTCGTCGTTGTAGGAGACCACCACGACCTCGGCGTTGACCGCACCGATCAGTTGGGCCAGTGCGATCGGCATCTCGCGCTTGCGGTTGAAGACGCTCTTGGTCTCCTCGGCGCGAGCGTCGAGGCGCTTGCAGGCGACCCCGTAGTGCTCCGGAGCGTCCCAGCGCACCAGCGTCTCCCAGACGTGGTAGTTCGTGAAGTACCGGTGCTGGTTGTACGGCGGGTCGAGGTAGGCCAGATCGGCCCGCGGCAGCTCGCTCGCGATCACCTGGGCATCGCCGGACACCGTTCGCCCGGGCCCGTCGAGCAGGACCGGGCGCCGGAGCTGGAGGGTGTCGTAGGAGCGTGGTGCCCATTCCTTCAGGTACGCCATCTGGAGGCCGGTGGTCGAGTCGACGCGATCAGCCGCATCGATCAGCGAGGTCAGCAGGATCGGGCGCAGCGGGCTGCTGGCGAACCCGGTCTCGATCGCATCTCGGATCGCGTCGATGCGGAGGCCGTTGTGCGGCTGGAAGAACCGTGACTGCTCGCAGAACGTTTCGGTGACGTAGCCACGCACCCCCTGCAGCCCGCTCAGCTCGGCCAGGGCCTCGTCGAGGGCTCCTGCGTCGACGGTGCGCGCGTCGGTCGCGATGTAGCAGTCGCTGAACACAGCCGAGTACGACGCGATGTCGGCGGCGGTGACGTGGATGCCACGACCCTTGAGCTCCTGGGCGACTCGGGTCGTTCCGGTGAACAGATCCACGGCCGTGCGGGCGCCGACGGTCTCGGCAATGTCGCCGAGCACGCCGACGAGGAGTCGCTTTGAGCCGAGGTACTTGATCACTGGTCATCGCCCGGCCCCGGGAACGACACTCGGAACGTCGAGCCCTGACCTGGTTCAGAGGTCGCCTCGATCGTGCCGCCGTGCACCTCGGTGATCGCCTTCGCGATCGACAGGCCCAAGCCGCTGCCGGGCACCCCTTGCTCGTGGGCGTCGGTGGTCCGGAAGAAGCGGGTGAACAGCAGCTCACGGTCCTGCTCGCTGATCCCGACACCGGTGTCGGTGACCTCGAGCACTGGTCCAGCTGGCCCTTGGGCTGCGTGCAGGCGGATCACCACGGTGCCGCCGTCGGGGGTGAACTTCACCGCGTTGGTGGCCAGGTTGATGACCAGGCGCTCGAGCTCCCCGGCGTCGCCGGTGATCAAGGCCGGCTCGCCGGGCAGCTCGAGCTCGAAGCGGAGCTCGCGGCTCACAAGACTTGGCAGCACGATCTCCTCGGCCCGCCTGACCACGCTGATCAGATCGACCTGTCCCCGTCGCCGACGCTGGTCGATGCCTTCCATGCTCGAGAGCGTCAACAGGTCGTCGATCAGGGTCAGCAGCCGGCGGCTGTTGAGGTCGATCCGGCCCATCGCATCGGACTGCTCGTGGCTCGGGTCGCCGTAGATGCCGTCCATCAACAGCTCGAGGTAGCCGACGATGTTGGTGATGGGGGTCCGCAGCTCGTGGCTGACCGACGAGACGAAGGCATCCTTCACGTGGTCGATCTCGGTCAGTCGGCGCACCGCACGTCGCTCGGTGGCCAGCGCCTTCTCCAGGGTTTCCTGCGCATGGATCCGGTCGGTGATGTCGTCGGCGGTGGCGACGTACCCGACGAACGCGCCGCTGTCGTCGGTGACCGGGCTGAGGATGGTCGACAGCGTCCGCGGGATGCCGTCCTTGCGGACGAACTGCCACACTCTCGCCGTGCCTGGAGCCAGATCGCCGGTCGCACGCACGACCGAGACGTAGGTCGGGTCGACGCCGAGCTCGGCTGCGTGCCGGGCGACCTCAGCCTCGGTGTGGAACATCCGGGTCGAGTGTCCGTAGACCTCCTCCGGGGTGTACCCGAGGATCGTCTCGGCGCCGGGGCTGAACAGGTTGATGCGGCCGATCTCGTCGGTCCCGATGATCGCGATCCCGCGGGCGCTCTGCACCAGGCGCTCACTACGAGCGCGTTCGCGCAACACCAGGTTGGCACTGCGGCGCTGCATCGTGACCGACATCGAGAACGGGATCGAGACCATCGCGCAGGCCAGCAGGAACGCCTGCTGCGGGAGCTGCTGGAACTCAGGATTCAGGCGGCCCATCAGCGAGGGGTCGGAGAACGGCCCGTAGCCGCGGTTGCTCAGCGTGCTGGAGACGACCGCGACGAAGACCAGCTGGAACATCGCCTCGAGCATTGGTGCCCGGAACGCGACCCAACCGAGCAGGGGAATGATCAGGAACGCGAGACTGGGCAGATCGGTCGGCACGAACGCGCCGACGGTGACCCAGGCTGTCAGGGCCCACGCGATCATCCGCTCGCCCTGGCCCCAGGCCTCGCCGATGCTGGTGTTGTCCTTGAACAGCCCGAGCACGACGCCCTGCCCGGCGACGTGAATGACCAGGACCGCCACACCGACCCGCCACGGGACGCCGAAGCCGGTGAGGGCCGAGACCCCGGTGAAGATCAGTGCGCCCGTCAGTGCGCCCGCCACGCACGCGAGCACGTAACGGCCGAGGTCGTTGATGTCGAGCAGCAGCAACCGCCGCGCGGTACCCGCCGTCAGGACGCGCTCGGCCACGAACGCCTCGACGGCGACACCGAGGCCGTAGCCGATCGAGACCCAGGCCGGGTACCCCCCGAGGGCGAAGGTGGCTACCGCGAGCGCTGCGATCACCCACACCAGGTACGGCGCCTGCCGGCGGGACGCGACCACGAGGGTGCCGGCCGCGAGACCGACCGGCCACATGAAACCGGTGTGCGTGCCTGCGGCAGAGGTCGTGACGGCGGCGAGCCCGAAGCAGGTCATCAGGGTCAGCAGCCCGGCAAGGCGGAGACCCAGATTCCCGCTCAACAGGCTCCCTCCCTTTCGACCCCCTGTGCCGACGTGTCATCAGGGCCCACACAGTAGTGCCGATCCGCAGGTCCCGACCGTGACTTGGGGCAGCCCTCAGCCGGTGTCGGCGATCCGGACCAGTCCGCCCAGGGTGCCGACGTAGGCGACTCTGCCCGGTCCGATACTCACCGGCGCGTAGTTGTTGTTGTACCCGAGGTTGGTGCCGGCGAGCCTGGACCAGACCTGCCTTCCGGTGCGCAGGTCGAGCGCGGTGAAGAACCACGACTCCGGTGCCAGGACACCGGGCGCGGGCGCGAGCCTCCAGGGAAGTTCGGACGCGCTCGGGTGGGCGTACCCGTACAGCAGTCCGGAGCCGAGGCTCGCCTTCGCAACGACCGAGGGAAACCGCACCGTCCTGTTCTGCCAGGCGATGTGGCACCCGCCGGTCCGGTAGTTGACCGCCACCTTCACCACTCCGGGTTGGGTGTCGGGGGAGCGGGTCGTGACGTCCTTCGGGATCGGGCCGGCGTAGCCGTAGTTGTCCTCGGCGATCAGGCCGCCCGGGACCGAGACCAGGCTGTTCTCGTCCGACCCAAGGCCCGCGGCGAAGACCGGCTGCCGGCACAGAGCCCGCCCGGGACCGGCCTTTCCGCGACGGAAGACCAGGACGTGCATCCGCGGGTCCGCGTTGTCGGTGATCGCGATCGAACCGCCCCCGCGGGAGGCGGCTGGGCCGATCAGGGTCGGAGTGGTGCCGCTGCCCTGGCTGACCTGGCCGGGCTTGATCCGTGAGCCGAAGTCGTAGTGCCTGCGCCAGGTCTGGTGCGGTCGCCCCGCGACCGCGTCGAAGCGGTAGAGCGCGTGGGTCGAGACGATGAAGACGCCCCCGGACTCGTCCATCGCGAAGCTGTTGGCGATGGTCTCGCCGGCGGGCAGGCTCACGCCCCGCACGGCACCGCGGCGTGTGACGAATCCGACCTTGCCGGAGACGGTGACGAACCAGAGCCGGCCCGACCAGTCCGGCAGGGCTGACTGGATCCCTGATCCGCGCGCGACCTTGCTGACATCGACATCGCGGACCTTGACCAGGCTCGTCCCGGTGTCCCTGATCGTCACAAGGTGGCCGGTGAAGGTGGGGACGACGGCGTCGTCGTGGTTGTCGAGGTAGAAATAGCCACCGCCGGAGAAGTTCTGGAACGAGAATCCGGTCACGTCCGGGCGCGAGGGCAGGTCGTAGGAGGCGATGGTGGCCAGCGACCGCGGGTCCATCAGCCGCAGCGTCGCTCCGGTGATCCCGACGCACACCGTGACGATCCGGCCGGCCCGGTCGAAGGTGACCGACCCGCAGTCCTCGAGGAACAGGGTGCTCGTGACCGACAGGCCACGCCCGAGCGGTCCGGCCCGGTTGTAGGCGTCGGACTGGTAGGCGTCGTCGTGGATGTTGCTGCGGCCGTTGGCCGCCATGAACGGATTCCGCGGGATGTGCTGGCGGGGCAACGGGTGTGCTGTCACCGCTGCACCGGTGAACGGCTTGAGCAGCAGGTCGCGCGGATCGGACGGGATCGGGATCGCGCCTGCGGGGGCGGCGGACGGGACGAGCAGTCCGAGCAGGGCGAGCGTGAGAACGGCGAGGGCAGCGCGGCGCATCGGAATCCTTTCCGGCAGCCGAGGACCGGGTCAGCCGGACGATCAGGGAGGGGACTCAGCGAACCATAATCGGATCGGAATGGAAACGGCCTCCGAT
The DNA here is from genome assembly GCF_025965215.1 of Marmoricola sp. GTDB lineage: Bacteria > Actinomycetota > Actinomycetes > Propionibacteriales > Nocardioidaceae > Marmoricola. The sequence continues at coordinate 24,658 of NZ_JAOPXI010000095.1, read as the reverse complement.
CCGCGTTTCCGCAGATCAGAGGCCGTTTTTGTGCGCCAACAGGGACTTGAACCCCGAACCCGCTGGTTAATGGTTTCGGACACCGAGCGAACGGCGTCCTAGTGCCCAAGGTTGGACGCCGCGTGTTGGCACTGAGCACAGCGAACCGACAGCGTGCTCACATGATCACCAACGAGGAACTCGGGAAGTGGACGGCCTGGATGCGCGCAGCGGGTCGACCAGAAACGACGATCGGCCTGCGGGTGTATCACGTGAAGAGAGTGCTCACCGACCTAGGAACGGACCCCTGGACGCTCGACGTCGAGCAGCTGGTGACCTACCTCGCCGAGCAGCGGTGGGCGCCGGAGACCCGCCGGGCCTACCGTGCCAGCCTGCGCGCGTTCTACAGCTGGGCCCAGGCGTGCGGGCGGCGCCTGGACTCACCGGCACACCTGCTCCCCCCGATCCGGGTCCCGCGCTCACTGCCACGCCCGACGCCCGAGCAGGTCTACCGGGCCGCCTGGCTGGCCGCTGACGGCCGCGGACGGCTGATGATCTCCCTGGCTGCCCAGTGCGGCCTGCGCCGCGGTGAGGTGGCCCGGCTGCGTCGCGAAGACGTCGTGCCGGACCTCTTCGGCCACTCGCTGCGGGTGATCGGCAAGGGCGGACACGTCCGCAACGTCCCGCTGCCCGACCAGCTGGCCCGCGACCTGCTCGCCTGCCCGGCCGGCTACCTGTTCCCCAGCCCGGCCGGCGGGCACCTGACCCCGGCGCACGTCGGCGTCATCGTGAGCCGGCTACTCGCCGACGGCTGGACCATGCACACCCTGCGGCACCGCTGCGCCACCGTCGCCTACGCGGTCGAGCGGGACCTGCGCGCGGTCCAAGAGCTGCTCGGGCACGCCAAGCCCGAGACGACCGCCCGGTACACCCAGGTGCCCGTTGACGCCGTGCGTGCGGCGGTCCGGGCAGCGTCGGCGGCCTGAGTCAGTAGTGGCCCGGATCCGAACGCGACGCGTCGCTCTGCGCGGCCGCGTGACCCGACGTGTCGTGCTCACCAGGTGAACGCGACGCGTCCGGTTCGGCCGAGACAGATGCGTCCGGCGTGGCCACCGGCGACGCGTCGAACCCAGCTCGAGGCGACACGTCGCGCGGATCCACGCGACGTGTCGTGTCGCGATCGCTGAGACCCGTCGATCCGTCGCTGCTGGTCGACGCGAGACGCGTCGTGCCCGCCGGCGAGCTCGACGCGTCAGGCTGCGCCGGCGTGACGCGACGGTTGGGTACGTAGAACACCAGGACGGCGCCGGAGAGGAACGCGGCCACCAGGCCGCCGATCTCGGCCTGGGAGAGCACACCGTCGGCCAGGTCGAGCTTGAGCAGCGCCGCTGCAGGCACGACGCCTCCGGCGAGCGCCTTGCGGACGTCGGCGAGCACGTACCCCCGGATCTTCATCGGCTCGGGAGCGGGTGAGCGGCCAGCGCGGCGCGTACGGCGTTGCGGGCGTCCTTGACGGCGCCGGTGCGGCCGTCCGCGATCGCAGCGGTCAGCAGCCGGTCGGCTTGGGCCAGGTATGCGCGGGCCTCGGTGACCCGTGTCGAGCCGGTGTGCTGCACCGTTAGCGGCAGCGTCGCGAGCTCGGGCACGATCAGCTGGTGCCACTGCTTGATCCGGTCCGGGCCGGGGCACGAGTGGTTGGACTTGTTCCAGCGCTCGAACAGGGCGTGATACCCGAACCCGGCCTCGTTCCAGGCCGGCGCCTGGCGCAACGGCACAGCCCACTCGGTGTGATGCCAGATGATGATCCGCTTGATCGCGGCGAGCTGCTCGGAGGTCCACTCGCCGGCGGCCTCACCCTGGGTTTCCCAGCTGGTGAACCCGTGCCGGGTCGGCCAGCCGAATGAGTTGCCGTCGTACTGCGCGTCGCAGCGGATCGTCACGGGCCGGTACTGCTCGATCGTGCCGTCGCGGCGGATGTAGCCGGTCGACTCAACCCCGTCGGTGCGGTGCAGGTAATCCCCGTAGAGCGAGGAGGCCTCGGACACCGCGACGTGGAAGATCGCGCCCACAGGCACGATGTCAGGGTCGTTGCCTCGAGGTAGCTCCTTCACGATCACGTCGGGGATCCAGAGTTGCTTGGTCATCAGGATCTCTCTCTCAGCAGGCTTCGATGTAGAGCGACGACACCGGGTAGGTTCCTGCGTAATCCGTTCCCGTCCCGGTGCCGCCATTGAAGAGCGTCATCTTGGCGAAGATGTTGGTTCCGGTGACGCCGCCATAGGTGAACTCGCCGAACGACATCAGCGTTTCCGGTCGGTTAGCGATACGGTGATCCTTGATCGCGTTGTCGATGATCGTTCCCGTGATGCCGGCGGCTACCGTGTCGAACTTGAGCTTCATCTGGGTGAAGTCGCCCGCCACGTTGGAGCCGGGGTTGCACTTGCCGACGATGCGGTAACGGACTCCGTTGACGGCGGCGATCGCGGGTGTCACCAACCGCAGCGTCTCGGTCGAAATTCCGATGCCGTTGTCCGTGGAGATGCTACTGCCGGCTAGCCGAAGTGAGACGTTTTCGCCGTCCACTCGCAATCCGCTGGTGTCGACGGTGACGTCGTGGCCGCCGGCGAACAGGTCGATCTTGCCGGGATCGGTCGGGTTATCGCTCCACAGCTCGATAGCCGACGATGCGCCTGACGGGCCGATCGGGGAAATGAGAGCGAGAGCCATATTTCCGGGGGCGGCGATGAAAGCGAGCTCGGCGGGCTGTGTTTCTCCCGCGATGCCGGTGTATCCGCGAATGGTCTGGGCGAGAACTCCGGCGCCGCCGATTACCCACCGCGTGCCGCTCGCGGCTGTTGAGATGGTCGCTCCGGTGAGCGAGTCCGCGACGAGCTGGGAGACCCGGACGATCCGGTTGCGGAACCCCATCAGCTGTTCCTGAGCAGGACGCGCAGCTGGGCGCGGGCGTTTCCGACCGCGCCAGGAGTGGCACCGGTCCACTGCACGATCAGTGAGCTGTTCGTGGGGATTTGGATCGCGGCAGCCTCATCGGCGACGTCGTAGTTGCCCGAGGGTGTGTAGTCCAGGGCGTGCAGCGGGTCGCTGGCGATGTCGAGATACAGCGTGCAGGTCGTCACGGCTGCGGAGTTGCAGCTGACGGTGATCCGGTCCAGGAGCCACATCTGGTTATCGGGCACCGGACCGAAGGTCAGTTGGGTGATCCCGCTGGCCGGCGCGGCTGGGCTGGTCCCGACGACCTGCTTGTAGTCGTTGAGGACCCACTGGTCGCTCGGGCTGCTGGGAACGGGGAGAGTGGTCATCAGGTCACGCTCCCGGGAGGAACTTGGCCACGAACGGCCGCTGCCGGCCGCGGGCTTCGTAGGCCTGGTGCAGCAGCCAGGAGCCGAGCACGATCGCGGCGACACCGCCCCACAGTGCCGTCTGGCGGTCACGAACTACGAGTTTGGCCATTGTCGCCTCTTTCACTCTTGCCTGACTGGCGCGGCACGTCGCCGAGCTCCTGGAGGCGTTGTCGGTTCAAGATCCGTTCGTGGATCAGCATTTGCTCCCACAGGCGGTCGACCTCGCGTTGAGACCATTCGAGGTGCCCGTCCCAAGCGGCGGCGATGACGTGCACCTGGTTGACGGCCTCGTTGGCGAGCTGGAGCACCGAAGCGAGTTGCACCAGAATCGGGTCGATCAGCTGGGTCCGCATGAACGGGACCAGGCCATAGCGGATCGTGATCGCGGTCAGGGTAACGAGGGTGAGCAGGATCGACCCAACCGCCGCAAAGAAGATCGCGCTCATGTCACGAGGCCGCTCAGGACTCGCCTGCGCGCAGGAACACCGCGCCGTCGGCTGCACCGTTGATCACGACGACCGAGAGGCCGTCGGCGTAGGAGATCCCGTCGTTGCCGAACCACTGGTTGGCGGTGGCGCCGGCGGCGAGGTTCACCACGGTGATCAGGTCACCGAAGGCGTCGTGGTTGCGGATCTCGATCTTGGCCGCCGCACCGCCGGTCGTCTCGCGTAGCGAGTAGCCGACCAGTGCGCCGTTGCTGGTCGCCGGCCGCACGGTGCCCTGTGAGCTCGCGCCGACCGGGACGGCCTGGGCGCCGCGCAGCTTGACCGCGCCGAGGGTGCGCTGCAGCCGGACCTCGACCTCTTCCCAGCGTTGCGTGAGCGCGTTCATCGTGTCGATAAACGTCTGCTCTGCCGCTGTCGGTGCCTTGGTGCTCATCCTGCGATCGCCGCCATCTCTGCTCCCTTTTGCGCTTTCTGCGCGGTGTCCTCGACCTTCTCCACGATCGGTTGGGTGACCGGCTTGGCGGTGATCGAGAGACCAACCACGACCAGGGCGATCCCGCCGACAGCGAACAACGCTTTGAGCGCGAACGGCGCGATCAGGCTCCAGAGGCCCGTTGCGACCTCTCCAGACACTGATTTCGCGGCATTCCCGAACACACCGAGCGGGTCGGTGATGAGGTTGCCGAGGCCGCCGAGCACGGACGCGTTCTGCACGCCCGCGGTGCCGGTAGCGGCGCTCCCGCTCCCGGCGGTGGGCGCGCTCGCGGCGGCCTTCTGCGCCTGCGGGATGAACCCGGTGTAGGAGCCGGAGCTGTAGGTCGACCAGGCGTGCACCCCGGAGGTGTGCAGGATCGCCACTGCGCCGGCGGCCTGGGCGTCGATCCCGGTCTTCAGCTTGTTGATGTCGCGGGTGGTGCCCTTGCCCGTCTCGGCGACCAGTGTTCGGATCTGCCAGATTCCGTACGACGGCCCCCAGGTGGCGTTCTCCAGCCCGATGTCTCCGACCGCGTTGAGGTTCCACCCGGACTCGGCGCCACCGATCGCGGTCAGCAGCGTCGCGTTCGCACGGCTCGCGCCGGCCCTGATCAGCGCGGCGTAGGCATCCTGAGCGGTGGTCATCGGGTCACGCTCGCCGGATGGTCGGGTTCGGGATGGTCACCACGGTGCCCGCCGCGAGCGGGCGCGCGGTGATGCCCCGGTTGACCCCTGCCAGGGCCGCGACGTTGGTGTTGGTGCGCGCAGCGACCGAGCTCACCGTGTCGGACTTCCGGGCGACGTAGGTGGTGTCCCGGGCGGCCTTGTGGGGCGCCGGTGCCGCGACCCGGCGCGCCGGTGCCGCCTTCTTGACCGGGGCCTTCTTGTGGTGCTTCTTCGGCTTGGGCTTCGGCTTCGGCTTGGGCTTGGCGGCCGGCTTGGGTGCTACGAGCGGGATCGACTTGGGGATCTTGCTGATCGCGGTCAGCAACGTTTCGAGCATGTTCTGGTTCTGCTCCAGCTGCGGCTGGAGAGCGTTGTAGACGTCGGTCCCCGTGGTGTCCGAGGCTGGCGCGTAGCCGGCGATGCTCGCGCCGGTGGTCGGGTCCACGGTCCCGGCGGCGGCCGTCGAGGCGCCGGCGGCCGTGCTGTTCATCTTGTGGGCGTGCGCGACTCCGAGGGCCGCGGCGACCGCGGCGCCACCGAGCAGGATCTGCTTGCGGTGGCCCGCCAGGGCGCCGCGCAGGTTAGCGAGTCCAGGCATCCTCAGCTCCGTCCCCGCGCTGCCCGTGCGGCGAAGATACGCAGCGGGGCATCGGTCAGCGCGTCAGCAGCTCGCGCCGTCTCGAACGTCGCAGAGGTCGGCGAGATCGGCGCCGCGGCCCCGTACATCGCCAGAGCTGCGGCGCCGGTGAACCGCTGCAGGTCGCGCCCCAGGTCACCGTTCCAGGACCGCTCAGGGGCGCCCTGGTCGCCGGTGTACACCAGGCCGTCGTGTCCGCTGATCCCCAGCTGCGCCACCCCCGCGAGCGCAGCGAACATCGCGGTTCCGCGTGGATCGGAACCGAAGTGGGTCACCGGGGCGACGGCCTGGTTGATCGTGGCGCCGCGCCGTCGGCTGCGGCCCAGCATCAGCGGCCCTGCAGCGTCTTGACGAGCTGCGAGCTGCCGGACGCGCCACTGGTGAACAGCTTGCCGAAGGCCGATCCGTGCGCGGCCACGATGTAGAGCGCGATCAGCCCGCCCGCGTATCCGAGGGTGCGTTTCATTGTCGTTCTCCTTCTTGTGAAAACTCAGGTTGAGACCGGGAGCCGGCTGGCCGGCTGGGTGTAGCCGGCCGTGACTGCTGGCGCTGCGGGAGCCGTGGGAGCCGCCGTCGTGCTGGCCGAACTCGAGCGCCGGTCCGGGATCGCCGGCACGAACGGGTCGGCGAGCCGGTTGACCAGGTTGGCGGCGGTCCCGAAGATCCCCGTCGCGTTGTTGACCGCGGTGTCGGAGGACACCACCGCGTCGAGCAGTGACAGGGCGACCACCCCGGTGACGAACCCGCCGAGCGCGCTCAAAAGGACCCACCCCCGCCCGCTCCGCCGCCGGCTCCGCCTGCGAAGCCACCGAGCCCTGATCCCGACGGTGCATTCGAGGACGAGCCGCCGAGGTTGAGTGGGTTGGTCGCCGGCTCGGAGATGATCCCGAGCCGTCCGAGCGCGTCGCCACCGAAGAGCTGGCACAACACCCAGATCCCGGCGATCGCGACCACGAGGCCGTTGGCGTTCATCAGGGCCTCCTACCCGGGCCGGCGTGCGGTCAGGACGGTGCCGAGCTTCGCGGTTCGCACGTTGGTGCCAGGGTGCGCGGCCTCCACGATCTGCCCGTTGCCGATGAACATCTGCACATGGCCCTTGAACGGAAACACCAGGTCCCCGGGCTGCAGGTTCGCCTTCGCGACCCTGGTCCCCGTGGTGATCTGGGTCCAGGTCGTCCGCGGGATCTTCACCCCGACCGACGCCCAGGCCTGCATGGTCAGCCCGGAGCAGTCGAACTTGGCCGGCCCGACCCCGCCCCACTGGTAGGGCTTCCCGAGCTGCGAGAGCGCCCAGGTCGCAGCTGCGGCGCCCTTGCCGCCCGCCGGGATGCTCGGCGCCTTCGCAGCTGGCGCCGACGGCGAGTGGAACGCGGTAGCGGTGGCCTGCGCGCCCGTCGTGGCCGGCACGTTGAACAGCGGAGTGAACGCCGATGTCTGGGTGCCGCCGAGGTCGGTGGGTGTCTTGTTGAAGAACTTCGCCAGGAACCAGGCCTTGAGCCCTGCGTTGCCGTGGAACAGGAACGCCAGCACCGCCGGGTAGGCGATGACCGCGAGGATCATGCCGGCCGGGGTGCCGGGGACCAGGGTCGGCCCGCTGCCCTCGGAGTGGGCAGGCTCGGGAGCATCGTCACGGAACCCGGCGAACTTGGCCCGCTTCGGCAGGCTCGCCGGCTTCGCGGGGGCAGCCTTGGATTCGCCAGCTGCGGCGCTCTCGGCCCCGGTGGGCTCGTCGCCCTGGGCCTTCACGGCGGCGTCGATCTGCTCGTCGGAGAACCCGAGGTTGCGCAGGCGGGCGCGGATCCGCTTGCTGCTCAGGCCTTCCCAGTGCCAATACGCCGCGTACTCGTCGGCGTCATCTTGGGACCGGGCACCCACGAGGGAGCCGCGCGTGCTCTGGGAGGTCGTAGACACGCGCGGCTCCTTTCATCGCAGGTGTACTTCGGGAGATCAGCTCAGCCGGGCGGTCTTGATGACACTGGCCGGCGGGAGCACGACCACGTGCGCGAACGACGCGGTGTTGCCCTCCGCGTCGTCGTGCTCGAACGTGTCGAGCACCAGGCACGGCGTCTCGATCACGAACCCGTCCGAGTCCTCGGTGGTCAGCGTCTTGACATCGCCGGCCTGCGGGTCGGCGGGTGCTGCCGGCGCAGCCGTCGCGTTCGGATCCGTCGCGGTTGCCGGCGAGGGCGACGCGTCGGCCGGAGCTGTGGGCGACGCGTCGCCCAGTGCCGGCGCGGGCGTCTGCTCGGGGGCGGGCACCGGGCTGGACAGCGCCGGGTCCGTGGTGGCCGGCGCAGCTGCGTCCGGGGCGGTGCTGGGGTCCGTGCTCATTTCGTTTCTCCGATCGAGATGGTGCCCTTGGTCTTGCCGACCCGGACAGAGGTTGAGAAAGCCATCAGGCCGACCATGACGGCCGCGATCACACCGAACGCGAGGAGCGGGTTGTGCGCGTGCAGCTGGTTGCCGTTGTGGTCGGCCGGCCCTGGGCTGGCCACCGAGTGCATCTCGGTGGTTGCCGGCGAGGCCGGACCGACGAGGGGGACCCCGAACCGGCCGGGGCCGAAACCGGCCTGGGTTGTGGCGAGGGCGCCGTTCACGATCAGGCCGCCTGACCTGCGCGGTAAACGACCTCGGTCACGTACTCGATCTTCGGCGTGGTGAGCGAGACACCGACCGGGATGTTGACGTTGAGGCGCAGGTCCGAGGTGGTGCCCATGTCCACGACGTCACGGAACTCCAGCTCGGCGGCGAAGTCGTGGCAGCCGAAGCCCCACTGACCGCCGATGTCCGAGCAGAACTGCCGCTCGTTGAAGTAGCGCAGCACCTGCCCGTCCTGGTAGGTGTCCGGGGTCTCGTTGTTGCCGTAGGTCCAGGACTGGGGCCCGAAGTTCGTGGCGCCCATCGGGAGCGGGGCCGCGGCGGTGCCGGCGCCGTTCCAGACCTGGAAGAACGACCGCAGCAGCGACTTGCCGCCACCCTGACCGATCAGCCGGATCGGGTTGTCCCCGTTCTGCAGGGCCGAGGTGTTCGACTGGATCATCGAGTGGAACATCGAGAGGTCCGGGACCACGATCTGCCCATCAGCGCCGATCGGGATCGAGAACTTCTTCGAGATCGCCGACATGGTGCCGGTCAGGGCGACGTTGGTGGCGGTGCCACCGAAGAACAGCTGCGAGATCGGCAGGTAGTCCAGCGTCAGGGTCAGGTCGGCGGTGCTGGTGGCGAGGAACACCGCGCCGGCCAGGTCCACCTCGTCCTCAGCGACCGGGACGAGCCACTCGAGCTCGACCTGGTAGGTGCCGGCAGCGACCGCGGTCGCACCGGAGCCGACGCCCCACTTCTCCGAGGCGGTCGCGAGGGACCCCTGGGTGATCGCGTTGCCCTGGATCGACTGGGCGACGCCGCGGTCGTTCAGGTCGCCGCGCTTCATGATCTCGCGGGCCTTCAGCTTCAGGCCGCTGACGTTGATCACGTTCGACGCGCCGTTGGCGGTGAACTTCGCGTTGATCATGTCGTAGGGCCAACGGGCCGAGACGTTGGTCGTGCCGCCGGTGACGACGATCTGCCCGGAGAACTTCAGCAGCACCGAGGAGAGGATGTCGGACTTCCGCAGCTCGTAGACGTCCTGGAGGTTGCCGCCGCCGGTGACCGACTGGCTGACCGCCTTCGCGCTCTCCAGCAGCGTATGACGCCGGGTTCGGGCATGGAACTCCGTCGGCTGGACGCTGGATGCCGGCACGGCGATGCCCTGCATGTAGTGGGTCGCTGCGTTGGCCGGGGCCGCGGTGGCAGTAGACATGTTCTCTTCCTTCGATCCGTCGGCGTCAGCCGTTACGCCGGGTGGCGTAGTCGTTGAGGGACTTCAGTGCCGGCAGCGAGGTGCCGAGCCGGTCAGCGGCGAGGTTGAACATCACCGGGGCCACGATCGAGACGCCGGCAACGGCGCCCCAGAAGGCCGCGAGGCGAGAGAACCGCATCGGATCAGCCGGCCTTGGTCTGGTACCGCTCGTAGGCGATCACGACGATCAGGGCGATCACGGCGGTGAAGGCAGCGTTCTTGCCGCTCATGGGGTTCTCCTCGGTGGTCAGGTCACTTGCTCACGAGACACACCGTGAACTCTGGCCACACCCGCCGCAATAGTTTCCCTACGGTTCACCCGGGTGAACCGTCAGCAGGGCTTCCAGCGCTCCAGAGCGCCGCCTGGTCGGCGCGCATCTGTTCGAGCACGTGATCCAGCTGGTCCCAATCGAGCGTCCGATCTTCGACCCACCCGAGGTAGTAGGCGTTGAAGACGTGGAAGAGCCCGAGGCTCAGCTGCTGCACCGCCTCCGGCTGGCTGTCGAACCCACCTTTGTACGGGTCGTCGTCGTGCCAATCGGCTTCGTAGACGACCTCGCCGCCGACGTCCGGGACCGTCACGGAGTAGCGCCCACCTCGAAGTCGGAAGTAGGCGAAGACGGTGCCCTGGTCGTCGCGCAGCTCATACTGCTCGGGGCAGCTGCGACAGGTCGCTACGAGCTTCATGAGGGCGGCAACGGCGGGCATCGGTAGAGCTGTTTCGCCTTGGTGGACCAGAGCAGGTGCCAGAACGGCCCGCGCCGGAACGTGTCCTCGCACTCTTGGTCGAACCGGGCTGGCGGGTAGGCGATGTTCTCCGCGACCCGTTTCCGGTCCGCCGGGTTCGGCAGGTCATAGATCACCACGTAGTCGCTCTGGCCGATCACGAGCGGGTCGATGTTCATCGGCCTGGGCCCGTCGAACAGGGCCGAGGTCTTGTAGTGCCGAGACTGCATCAGCAGCCGGCGCAGGTGCGGGCCGGACATGTTGCCGGTGCACAGCTCGCCGACCTCACCGCCCCAGATGAGCGAGTGCTGGTCGGAGGGATACATCGCCATGCCCACAGCTCGGTCCAGGTCGTCACGGTAGGTGTCTGAGCCCGGGTCGGCCACGTAGTGCAGGTTCGCCGGCGGCGTCTCGTTGGTGACCCGCGGGAGGCCGCGCTCTGGTGCGTGGATCTTCTGGGCCTCCTCGCCCGGCTCGGCCTCGCCGTTGACGTCGATGCAGAGCTTGGAGAGCGGGTAGTCGCGGTAGATCATCCGGTTGAACGTCGTCTTGCCGGCGCCCTTGCGACCGAACGCGGAGATGATGAAGTTCTTGCGCGGGTCGAGCTCGACCGGATGCGCGCGTGTCGCTTCGGGGAGCGGCTCACCCATCGGTCAACGGCGCCGGCGTGTCCACGGCTTCGGCCTCGTCGCCCTGAATTGCCTCGATAGCGATGAAGGTGCTCGCCGCGACCACCACGACCGAGAAGTAGCACGAGGCGACGACGAGCCGCCTGACGATGTTGCGCATCACTCGCCCGCCAGCGGAATGTCGTACGGCGCCGGGGCCTCAGGCGGCAGCTGCTCGCCGAGGTTCGGCTGGAGGCCGTCGAGAGCAGCGCCACCGTCGCGCAGGTGGCGCGCCAGGCGTAGCTTGCCGAGTTGCTTGAGGCCGTAGCCGACGACGGCCACCAGGAGCGCCACCACGTCGCCCAGGTCCCCACCGAGCGGCACGTCACCCATGCGCCGAGAGAGCAGGTTTGCGGCCGGCTCGCCGATCGCTTCGGTGTCCTGCTCGTCGGCCAGCAGGAGCCCGACGTACTTCGAGTGCGGGTCACGCACCAGGAACTCGTGCGCGCCGGTGGTGGCGCCGGCGAACCCGACGCTGATCGCCTGCTGGAGTGCCTTGCGCTCAGCGCGGGACGATGTTCGGGATGACCCACTCTTGCTCGACGACTCGTCGGGCATCTGCTCGCTCGGCCGGGGAAAGTCGCCGGCGCCGTCGCTTGAGTCGTCCGTTCCCAGCTCGGGGTTGGGGTCGGACGGGCTCAGCTGGGGCTCCTCCTTGAGGAACCCCGGCCGGCGCACCTTCGCCTTGGTGATCACCGCCGCCAGTTCCGGACTGACTGGGATCTCCGCCTTCGTCTGGCCCTCCGGCCCGGGGGCCTGCGTCTGGGTCGTCACCGTCGTACTCCACTTCGATCACCCGGTGAGGATCATCCCCGCCGGCAGGTTGGGCCGGCGCCTGCTGGGCCGGTTCAGTCGAGCCGGGCGCGGTGCCAGGAATCCGACGGGCCTTGACCTTGCGAGTGCACCCGTCGTGAGCGCACTCACCCTCCCAAGTCACCCGACCCCGGTCCGAGGTCGCCTCGGTCACATGCCCATCAGCGCACGTCCCCCGGACCGGGATCTGCCCCTTCACCGTCGCCACGAGCGGACCCTAGGCCGGACACCCCCCGGTCACGGAAGTGACCACTTGAGCCGTCGCTCGAGTACTCGGCGACGCGTCGCGTTCGGATCCGGCTCAGCTCGCGCGGAAGAACTCCCAGGCGCGAGCTATCCCGCCGGAGCCCGGGAACACGTCGACCAGCTCGTCTGCCGGCGTTGCGCCGAGCAGATCGAAGATCCACCGAGCGAACGTTGCGGGCTTGGCGCCGATGACCCGCTTCGGGTCGGTGATCCGCGGCCGGGAGTGGTGCACCAACGCGTCAACGCGTCGCCCGTCGACGTCCGACGACGCGTCGTAGAGGTCCTCCGCGACACGTCTCACGTCGCCGGCATAGATCACGGGCTCCCAGGCGTTCTGCGGCCAGATCGCCTGCTTGTTGGGTCGCTCGCCACGGACCCAAGCTGCGACCCGAACACCGGGCGGGCACAACGCGAGCACCGCCGGCAACGCGATCGCCGAGGTCGACAAAGCCCAGGCGTCGTACTCAGTTGAGAGCGACGCCACGAGCTCGCGGTGGTCAACCTCGCCGGCGAAGTCAGGGTGATCTCGGTAGAGCCACGCCTTGCCCGGGTAGGGCGGATCGGCGTAGGCGAGACGTCGCGGGCGGCCGGGCGCGACCGAGGTCCCGACCGCCGTCCGAAACCGATGCCGGGCCTGCCGGCACCGCTTCGAGCAACAGATCGAATCCCGGCGGGCGCCCTCCGGGATCGGACCGTGGCACCAGTCGCACGTCAAAGCAGGTGCTCGGTGTACTGGTTGCCGAGGATCGCGACGATCCTCGACTTGGAGATCCCGGCCGCGGTCGCGATGTGCCGGTGTGAGATCCCGGCGTCGACGGCCTGGACGATCAGTTGGTCCCGGAGCCGCTGTGCGAGCTGTGCGGCGTCGGTGGCGTCGCGTACGTCGGTGGCCGCGGCCCGGATCCGTGGGAGCAAGTCCGGGACCACCTCCTGGGCGCTCATAGCTCGACCTCGGTGACCTTGATTTCGAGAGTGATACGCCGTGGTTGCTCGCTGAGCCATTCCAGCTGGGCCTGCCGCTCGACGTGCTCGATCGCGAGGTGGAGATCTATGCCGTTGTTCGTGACCAGGTCGACTAGCTCGTGACCGATTCCGCTGGATCGCCCCGGGCCCGTGATCGTGTCGTGCCACGCGACCGCATAGACCTCGTATTGCTTCCGCTTCATCGGAGCACCAACGATCCACGCACGTAGGTGACTTCGGGGAAGCCCTCGAACGTCCGGAACCGGTCCCGGCCGCGGACGAGCAGCATCGTCGGTATGCCCACACTGTGCGCGGCCCGGCACACCATCAGCGCGTAGTCCAGGCCGCCGGGTAGGTTGGTCAGGACCTTGATCGTCAGCTGGTGCTGCCAGGTTGGCCCCCACGCCTGACGGGCCGCGGTCATCCAGTCGAGGAACACGTCCTCGAGGTCCTCCTGGCGAGCGGGGAGCCAGTCCTTGATCTCGGCTTCTTCGCCGAGCCCGGCGCGGCTGTTCTGGATGAACCCGACGTCAGCCTGGGTTAGCCAATACACGTCGCCCTTGAACTCACGTCGGAGCTGGGCGAGCTCGGCCCAGGCGTGGTGCTTGATCCGGTCGCCCTTGGGGAGCCAGAACGTGCTTGGTGCGCCGTGGCTGCGGACGATCGTCCAGTCGCGGGTACGTTCGTGGTCGTTGTCGATCCGCTTGCATCCGCGGGCTTTGGCGCGGCGGGTGCCGGTGATGCTGTTGGCGATGAACGCCCGCCACCAGGGCCAGTGCGCGAGCTTGTAGCGGGGTGCCCGGCTCGGCCTGTATGTCCGGACCTTCATTGCTGCCCCGCTTCAGCTTTGTCGAGCACGAACATCGCGATCGCGGGCATCTCAGTGGCCAGGATCATCAAGACCAAGACCGCCAGCTGTACGCGCACCTCGGGATCGAGGTCGAGCATCCGGTTGGTTGCCTCGAGACGGCGGCGCTGGAATCGGTCCTCAGCTGCTGGGGTCCTCACGAGCTCGCCGCCTCTGCGTTCCAGGATGCGACCGCGCGGCGTTCCGCGATCACGTGGGGGCACACGACGTCGAGCCGGTTGGGGATCACGACCTGGCAGGCGAACTTCAGCGACATTCCGCACGGGATTCGCCAGCCGGCCGCGGTGACGATCTGGTGCAGGCGGAAGCCCAGGTGCACCAGGCCGTCCTCGCCCTGGACGGTCACAAGGCCGGCGTCGTGCTGGTGACCCGGGCACAGGACCGTCTTGCGGGTCTCGGTGGCGTCCCGGCCGGTCCACCAGTGCTTCGGCTTCGCTCGTCGGGTGCCGGGGTTGGTCGGCGCATCGAACATCGCGTCGTCGTCGTCGTCGTAGCGGTTGCGTGTCGGCTGGGCGGTCATCGGACACCGCCGAACATCTCGGCGGTGTCGCCGCCGAACGCCTGGTCCCAGGCCTTCATGTAGCGCTGGAGGGCGATCCAGTCGAGCAGGTAGGCGAGCAGGACGAGCGCGCGTGCGGACGCGAGCGCAGCGGTGGCGGTGAGCAGGTAGCGGCGGATCATTGGGGCTCCTTCGGTGGGGTGGGTGGGTGGTGCTTGCCGGCCAGGGCGCCGGCGCGAGCTGCGGCGATCAGCTCGGGATCAGGGCCGCGGGCGGCGGCGCGTTCGGCCTGCCGGCGTTCGCGTTCGGCGAGCTGTTCGGCGACCTTGGCGCGGTGCTGCTCGTCGCGGTCCTGGTCGGCTCGACGCTGGGCGAGCTGGCGCCTGGTCGTGCCGCACGTACGACACCCGCCCTGGGCTGGCGTCCGTCCGTGTTCGCACTTCTCGAAATCAGAGAGGGGGCCCTGGCCGGAGGCCGGGGGAGAGTCATCCTGCGACGGGTCGTGAGCCTCGTCGCGGGGGTGGGGGGAATTGTTCTTACTTCGGTCTGACTCGCGCGCGTGTACGCGCGCACGCGCATAGGGGGGCTCATTTTGTGGGGTCTGACCGGGCGTTTCGTGGGGTCTGACCCCTTGATTTGTGGGGTCAGACCCCACGAAATGTGGGGTCTCCGGAGTCGGGTCTTCACCCGGGTTAACGGGGTAGTTGCCCCAGGGAGAACGGGGTAGTTCACCCAGGACCCCGGTGATCTCCCGGGCGTCGAGGGTGTATCGACTCCAGCTCCGGCCGAAGCCGCTCTTAACCCGAACGAGTCCCGAGGCCTCCAATGCCCGATTGGCGCGGCGCAGGGTCTCAGCTGAGACCCCGAGCTGCGAGGTCAGGCCGGTCATCGTCACGGCGCCGGTGCCGCGGTCGAGCTGGTCGCCTTGGGGCAGGTCCTGGACGAACCCGCGCCGGGGATCGCACACTCGGAGCAGGTGCTCGAACAACGCCCGAGCAGCTGGCGCGGTGATCAGGCCGGCGGCGCGGGCTCGCTGGACGTAGGTCCGGGCCTCTTTGGGACCAAGTCGAGTCGCTCTGCGAGGTCCGTGAATCTGGGTGACGCTCGCCGGCTTCACGGCCGCCGCCTAGATCGCCCCACCCCCTCGGGGTTGGTCACGACGCGGCGGCTGACTCGCGGTGAGCGCCCGGCGTGGTCGCCAACTCGTCGCCGAGCTGCTCGACCTGGGAGCGCAGAAAGAACCGCGCACCGCGAAGGCCGGGCGCCTTGGTGACGACGGCCAGGCGTCCCTCGCCGGCCCATCGGTGCACCGTCTTGACGCTCACACGCAGGATCTCGGCTGCTTCGGCGGTTGTGATGATTTCGAGATTCGACATTTGCACAACGTAAGGCACCAACCCGCAACACGCAACGATCGAAGAATTGCAGCGTGTCGGGCCATTGTCATTGGATCGGTTGTGTCATACGTTGGACACATGAGCACAAACGCAAACGAGGGGCGTGTCCCCGACTGGACCGTCTCGGACCGACTGCGAAAGGCACGCGAGCACGCGGGCCTGGACCAGGGCGAGCTGGCTGACCGCATAGGCGTGAGTCGCGGCAGTATCAGCAACAACGAGCGCGGCGTAGTGAGCCCGCGTCGCATCGTGTTGAACGCCTGGGCGCTTGCGACTGGTGTCGATCGCGCTTGGCTGGAAACAGGAATCGCCCCACACCCGGGTGATCCGGATGGGGGCGACTCGTCAAACGTGCGCCAACAGGGACTTGAACCCCGAACCCGCTGATTAAGAGTCAGCTGCTCTGCCAATTGAGCTATTGGCGCGTGAAGCGTCCCGAACTTTAGCAGCGGGATCGGCGGATCTGAAATCGGGGGCTCCTCGGCGAGTCACCCCCGCAGGGCGAGTACCGCTTGGGCCGCGTTGTGTCCTCCGAGGCCGCTGACTGCCCCGCCGCGCCGGGCGCCGGAGCCGCACAGCAGGACAGTTTCGAGGTCGGTGGCCACGCCCCACTGCTGCGCCGGCGTCGTGAGCGCTTCCCGGTTCGAGGCCCACGGCCACGCCAGGTCGCCGTGGAAGATGTGGCCGCCCGGCATGGCGAGATCGGCCTCGATGTCCTGCGGGATCTTGGCCTCGACGCAGAGTCGACCGTCGGCTCCGGTCATCACGCAGGAGAGGAGCGGCTCGGTCAGGTGGAGGTCGATCGTGTCGATCGCGCGGCGTACGGCCTCGAGCTTGCGGTCCGCGAGATCTGTCGCGAACAGCGACTCCGGCATGTGCAGGCCGAAGTAGGTCAGCGTGTGGGCTCCGAAGTCGGCGAGCTCGCCGAGGATCGAGGGATCGGTCAGGGAGTGGCAGTACAGCTCGCCTGGTGGTGCACTCGGCACCGTCCCCCTGGCGGCCTGGGAGTACGCCGACTCCAGCGCGCCGTACTCCTCGCCGACGTGGAACGTGCCGGCGAAGGCGGTGTGCGGATCGAGGCCGGACTTCAGACGCGGTAGCCGTGAGAGCAGGAAGTTGATCTTGAGCTGGGCGCCCTCGGGCTTCGTCTCGGCTTCCGCGGCACCGCCGAGCAGGATGCGTAGCACCCACGGCGCCACGTTCGAGAGCACATGACGAGCCCGGACGCCGTGCTCGCGGCTGCCGTCGTGCCAGCGCACCTCGGCCCCGTCGCCGTCGGCAGCGATCGCACTCACCCCGGCTCCGGTCACGGTCTCGGCTCCTGCCGCCGAGGCGGCCCTGGCCAGAGCGTCGGTGACGACGCCCATGCCGCGCACCGGGACGCGCCACTCCCCGGTGCCGTTGCCGATCAGGTGGTAGAGGAAGCACCGGTTCTGAACCAGTGACGGATCGTGCATGCTCGCGAACGTGCCGATCAGGGCATCCGTGGCGACGACGCCGCGCACGAGGTCGTCGGAGAACCGGGCTTCGATCAGCTCGCCGAGTGGCCGGTTGACGAGGGCCGACCACAGCTCGGGATCGAGGCCTGAGGCCATCTCGCGCGCGGTCACCAGCGGCTCTGTCAGGCTCGGCGCGATTCGCGAGGCGACCTTGGCGACCTCGGAGTAGAAGTCCCGCCAGGCGCCGTACTCGGCGTCGCCGCCGGTCAGATCGCGGAACGACTGCCTGGTCGCCTGACCCTCGTCGTGCTCGACGAGCAGCCCGACGTTGCGCCCGTCACGCAGCGTGGGGGAGTACGACGCCACGCGGCGCGACCGCAGCTCGATGTCGAGATCGAGGTCGCGAGCCAGGCTCTCGGGCAGGAGGGAGACCAGGTAGGAGTAGCGGGAGAGTCGGGCGCCGGTTCCCTCGAATGCCTCGGTGCTCACAGCCGCGCCCCCCACGTGGTCGAGGCGTTCGAGCGCGAGCACCGACAGGCCTGCTCTGGCCAGGTACGCCGCGGCGGTCAATCCGTTGTGCCCGGCCCCGACGATGACGACGTCGTAGGTGGACCCCCGTGGACTCATGGATGAACCGTAGTCCGGTTTGAACCCTTTGCGAGGCAGCTTGCCGGACGTGGTTCCGGTCACTCGGACATAACGTGCACCCCGGTTGGCTCGTTGTCCGGGTCATGAAGCTGCCGCGGGGGAAGCAGAGGACGTTCGGGTCCCTCGTGCTGCGCACGCTGATCCCTCGGGTGGTCGGATTCGCGGCGATCTCTTCCGCACTGCTCGTCGGCCAGGCCATGGCGGTGACCCCGTCCTCGGCGCCGATCGACTCCCTGCCCTCCGTGGCGCCGGTGTGGACCGCAGCGATCCAGGCAGCCCATCCTGGCTGCGTGCCGTCGGCCCAGTGGCCCGCGGGCAGACCGGCCGCGGCCGTGATCGCGCACCGCTTCGGCGACGACAGCACCGACCGGATCGCGTTCGACACAGCCTGGGCGCTGAACCACGACACCTCGGAATCGAACGACGTCTGGGTGCTCGGCGTCTGTCCCTGAAACAGTCTTGATTTTAGTTTAATCTTGAACTACTGTTCCGAGCATGCCAGCCGTGACCGTAGACGACCTGACCGTGCTGCACCGCCTGCCCGTTCCCGGGCTCGGTGACACCGTCCGCCCTGTCAAGCAGATCATCGATGCCCCCTCCGGGTTCGAGGGTGAGGGCTTCCCGGTACGCCGGGCCTTCGCCGGCGTCGACCTCCGCGACCTCGATCCCTTCATCCACATGGACCAGATGGGCGAGGTCGAGTACGCGCCCGGTGAGCCCAAGGGCACCCCGTGGCACCCGCACCGTGGCTTCGAGACCGTCACCTACATCATCGACGGCGTCTTCGACCACCACGACAGCCACGGCGGCGGCGGCACGATCACCAACGGGGACACCCAGTGGATGACCGCCGGCTCGGGCCTGCTGCACATCGAGGCGCCCCCGGAGTGGGTGGTGACCTCGGGAGGCCTGTTCCACGGCATCCAGCTCTGGGTGAACCTGCCGCGCGATGCCAAGTGGAACGCTCCTCACTACCAGGACATCCGCTCGGGCCAGGTGGGGCTGGCCACCTCGGCCGACGCCGGCGCGCTGGTGCGGGTGATCGCCGGGGAGGTCGGCGACACCCAGGGTCCCGGATCGACGTACACGCCGATGACGATGGTGCACGCCACCGTGGCCGCCGGTGCCCGGCTGGACCTGCCCTGGAACCCGGAGTACAACGCACTGGTCTACGTGCTGTCCGGACACGGCAGCGTCGGGGTCGACCAGCTGCCGTTGCGGATGGGCAACCTGGCGGTGCTCGGCGCAGGAGACTTCGTCACGATCGAGGGAGCGAAGACGCAGGACAGCCGTACGCCGACGTTCGACGTGATCGTGCTCGGCGGCCAGCCGATCCGCGAGCCGGTGGCGATGGCCGGGCCGTTCGTGATGAACACCCGCGCCGAGGTCATGCAGGCGTTCGAGGACTTCCAGAAGGGCAAGCTCGGCACGATCCCGAGCGTCCACGGCGCCCCGACCACCCTCCAGGAGGGCTGACCCGCGCTCAGCGCGGGAACAACGGCGCAACCGTGAGCGTGAAGGGCCACGTGGTGCGGCCGTCGTCCACGTGGTGGAGCGCCTCACGATGCTCCGCCAGCACCAGGTGCGCGCTGGTCAGTGCCTCCAGCCCGGTGGCGAACGGCCCGGTGTAGGTCACGAACCCCGTAGTCGAGTCCCGGGTGATCACGATGTGCGGGCACGCCGCCGCGTCTGCCTCGGCCTCGAGCGTCGCGCGTCGCAACAACAGGCTCGCCGTACCCGGGCTCATCCGGGCCAGGTCCTCGACCGGGTAGGCGCCCGGCCGAACGGGTGCACGGTCGTCCGGCCAGTGACCAGGGGCGTGTGCGCCGTACTCGTGAAACCCGGGTGGGCACTCGCAGGCCGAGGCCGCCGGTGATTCGACGAGGCTGAGGTGCCTGCCGGTGGTGGCCGTACGCCGCCGGCGTGCGCGACCCGGCTTGCGGTGGCGCGGCTCAGGGTGGTCGTCCTCGTTCGTAGGCACGCGGTCTCCAGGGAAGGGAGGGGACTGTCGTGACAGTGACCTCGCCGGTGACGACCTCTGACGACGGATGTGTCGTGATCTGGATCACTTCCGAGACCGACCTGTCGTCGGACGTTCCGGAAATGACGAAGGCCCCTCCGTATCGAAGGGGCCTTCATTGGGGTGAGTAACGGGACTTGAACCCGCGACATCCGCCACCACAAGGCGGCGCTCTACCAGCTGAGCTATACCCACCATCGCTCATGCCTTCGGCGCGAGCAGGAAGAAGTGTACCGAAGGTTCAGGGATGCTCTGGACCGGGTTGGACGGACTCGGTGGTGGAACCAGTGAGGGCGCCCTGGTGGAGCGCCGCGATCCGCCGGGCCTCGTCGGTGTCGATGCCCGGCGACGGCACGAAAACTGCTTCACGGTAGAAGCGAAGCTCCTCGATGCTCTCCTGGATGTCGGCCAGGGCGCGGTGACCCCCGGACTTCGCCGGCGCATTGAAGTAGGTGCGCGGGTACCAGCGCCGCGACAGCTCCTTGATCGAGGACACGTCGACGATCCGGTAGTGCAGGAAGGCCTCGAGAGCGGGCATGTCGCGGCTGAGGAACGACCGGTCGGTGGCCACGGTGTTGCCTGCGAGCGGCGGTCGGCTGCCGTCGGGGCAGTACTCCTTGATGTAGGCCAGCACCTGGGCCTCGGCCTCGGCCATGGTCATCCCGGCGTCGAGCTCGTCGAGCAGCCCGGACTTGACGTGCATGTCGCGGACGAAGGGCACCATCTGCTCCAGCGCCTCAGCGGGCGGCTTGATGACCACGTCGATGCCGTCTCCGAGCACGTTCAGGTCGAAGTCGGTCACCAGGGCCGCCACCTCGATCAAGGCGTCGGCACCCAGGTCCAGTCCGGTCATCTCACAGTCGATCCACACCAGTTGGTCGCTCACGAGGCGTGAGCCTACTCAAGTTTCCGCGACCGGCTCGTTCAGGTTCTGTCGGCGGCCTGCTCAGGGTCGACTCAGGGGCGCCCTCTAGATTGACCGCATGCAGCGCTTGCCCGAGCAGACGGAGGCGGTCAGTGCCGAGCAGGCGCGTCAGGAACGCAACCGCAACATCGGCCTGATCGCGATGGCGGTGGTCCTGATCAGCGCAGTGGTCGCCGCTGGAGCGTGGTACGGCTCGGGCTCCGGCACCTCTCCGACTCCGATCCACCTCACCGTAGCGGCCGGTGACGGGACGGTGGTGGTCGGCAAGGCCTCGGCTCCGGTGAAGGTCACCATCTACGAGGACTTCCTGTGCCCCTCCTGCAAGCAGCTGGAGGACTCGACCCGCGACTACCTGCGCGAGAACGCTGCCAGCGGCACGGTCCAGGTCACCTATCACCCGATCAACCTGCTGACGGCGACCACCTACTCGGCCCGCGCGCTGAACGCATGGGCCGCGGTGCTCAAGAACGGCACCCCGCGGCAGGCCCTGACGCTGCACGACCTCTTCTTCGAGAACCAGCCGTACGCGACGGATGCCGACAGCACCACGAACGCGGACATCGCCAAGCTCGTCACTCGGTCCGGGGCGACCGGCAGCGCGGTCACCGTGGCGCTCTCGACCACCGACACCGGTTTCCTCACCGCCGCCCAGCAGGCGGTCGTGACGGCGAAGGTCACCGGCACGCCGACGATCTACCTCAACGGCAAGGAACTCGCGGCGGCACCCGTCGCGGACCTGGTCACCGAGATCGAGAACGCCGTGGACGCGGCCTCCTGAACGACGGGGCCGGCGGGTCGGGCACAATCGGATCATGAAGGTCGAGCGGGTCCAGAAGACGGTCATGTCCGCGCTGATGGCGACCACGGCGGTCATCTTCGCGACCGGCCTCGCCCTGCTGGCGGGCCATTCCGACCGGGCCGGAGCCAAGCCGGGTCTGCTGATCATCGCCGGTGTCGTCGGCGTGGCCGCCGTCGCGGCGACCAGGGTCATCCACGAGAAGCAGCCGCTGTCGGTATGGCTGCTACTGGGAGTCGTCCCGGCCACCGTCGGCTGGCTCCTCGTGCGGTGAGGCCATGAGAGACGCCGTCCAGTCCGACTCCGGCGCGAGCGTCGGGTTCATCGCGGGCATGCCCAAGGCCGAGCTGCACGTCCACCACGTCGGCTCGGCCTCGCCCCGGATCGTGGCCGAGCTCGCCGAGCGGCACCCTGGGGTCGTGCCGCGCGACCCCGCCGCTCTGCGCGACTTCTTCGAGTTCAGCGATTTCGCGCACTTCATCGAGGTCTACCTAGCTGTGGTCGACCTGATCCGCACGCCGGAGGACATCCGGTTGCTCACCTACGAGGTGGCACGCGAGATGGCCCAGGGCCAGTCGTTGCGCTACGCCGAGCTCACCTGCACGCCGTACACGTCGGTGATCCGGGGGATCCCGATCGAGGCCTACAGCGAAGCGATCGAGGACGCGCGCGCCGCTGCGCTGCGCGACTTCGGGCTGCGGTTGCAGTGGATCTACGACATCCCGGGCGAGAGCGGAATCCCGGCTGCCGACGCGACCCTGGACTACGTGCTCAACCACCCCACCGACGGGCTCGTGGCCTTCGGTCTCGGCGGGCCTGAGGTCGGCGTACCGAGGCCGCAGTTCGCAGCGCACTTCGCCGCCGCCAGGGCCGCGGGACTGCACAGCGTCCCGCACGCCGGCGAGACCACCGGGCCCCAGACGATCTGGGACGCCCTGACCGTGCTCGGTGCCGAGCGGATCGGCCACGGCACGTCGGCCGCCCAGGATCCTGCCCTGCTCGCACACCTGGCGCACAGCGGGATCGCGCTGGAGGTCTGCCCGTCGAGCAACATCGCGACGCGCGCCGTCGAGCGCCTCGAGGACCACCCGATCAGGGTGTTTCGCGACGCCGGGGTGACGGTGACCGTCAACAGCGACGACCCGCCGATGTTCGGCACCACGCTGAACCACGAGTACGAGATCGCCGCCGAGTTGCTCGGCCTCGACCGCGCCGGCATCGGGGAGCTGGCGAAGACCGCCGTCCGGGTCTCGTTCGCCGACGAGGCGTTCAAGGACGGGCTCTGTGCGGAGATCGACGCCTACGTCGGGAATGTGTAAGGGCCAGCGGTCTCATACTCCGCTGGCCCTCCACATTTCTACGTCAGTGCCACCGGCCAGATTGGCTTCGACACGCGTACTGGGTGGGGCGAATCACCGTGCAGCGGGTGAATTCGGCGAAAACACGCCTGCCCGGACGGAGCGAAGCCCGCCTTGTCGCGTGCGGGACGACGAGACGGGCTTCGCCGGGCGTCCGCGTGAATGCGTCGCCCGGTCCGGGTGTCGCCCTTCTACCCCTGACCGGGAGGTGCGAAACATGTCGGCGTGCTGCCGGGGAGGGCCGTTCCGGCGCACAGCGATCTGGGCGGCGGAACAAGGAATGTTCCACCGCCCAGATCGTGGAGGCGTCGCTGCGCCTACTGGGGCCTACTGGGCGACGTAGGTGTACGTGCTGCCCGACGTCACCGCGCTGGTCAGACCACCGGTGACGACGACCTTGACGGTCTGCGGTCCGACGTACGGGCTCGCGGCCGCCGGGACGGTGCAGACGATCGATGTGGCGGTCGGGACACCGGAGACCGGGCAGGCGACACCTCCCACGGTCACGGTGTCGTTCGCGGCCGTGGTGGAGAACCCGGTACCGGTGACGGTGATCTTGTTGCCACCCTCCGAGGCGCCGAAGGCCGGTGCCACCGCGATGGTCGACCCACCGATCTGGAAGTCGAACGTGCCGGCTGTGGCTGGAGCGCCGTACGCGAAGGACTTGCTGACACCGTTGTTGGTGATCTTCAGCACCGGGGCGGCATCGGCTGCGTGGGCACCGAGGACACCGGTGAAGTAGTTGCCTGCCGTGCCATTGGTACCGACGAGGGTCACCTTGCTCAGCGCAACACCGTCGAGCGTGGCCGAGAGCGGTGTCGCGGCGCTGTTCGAGAATCCGGTCGCGCCCGAGATGACCCGGATGACAGCACCCCCCTTGGTCGACGCCGAGGTGCCGACAGCGGTCTGTGCGGCGTACGACAGGCCGGCGGTGTTGTCGGTCATGACCGGGCGAACGGTGGCGCTGGCCACGGCGATGGTCGGCGGGGCGACGAACGTGAGGGCCTGGGCACCACCGGTAGCGGCGGGGTTGCTGACCGCGACGCCACCGGCGGTGTCGGTGATGGTGACGGTCTTGTTGGCGCCGGCGACGCAGGTCGCGTCGGTCTTGACCAGCAGCGACGTCGGGCTGGCGACGATGTAGGTGGGCGCCGTGCAGCCCTGAACGGCAACGCTGGCAATGGTCGACTCGTCGAAGCCGGTACCGGTGACCGTGATGAGCTGGTTCACCGTCGTAGCCGCGACGAGGTGCGGGCCGACGGCGGTGATCGTGTCGATGGTGCTCACGGTTGCGCCGGCGGTACCAGCCAGGAGCAGGGTTCCGGACGTCGCGGCGACTGCGATTCCTGCGGCCACCGCGAGGCGCCCGACTCGAGTGCGCCGTGGGGCGCGAGTGGGAAATGACATGAGAAATCCTCCTTGATTTGACCCATCGGATGATCCGACGAGCGTCGCCATCCATGCGACATCTGCTCAATCGGTGACGGAGGAATCGAACTGAGGGGCGAAAGGTCCCGACAAGACTGGTCGTTCGGTGGTCGTTTTCGGCGCAGCGGTGCGCGACCATGGTGAGGTCCCCTGACCGCGTCCCAGGTCGTCTCGGCGTTCGTGGATATTGGCGTGCACCAACCGGGAGTGTTACCCATCAACCGAAGCCCGACTGTCACCAATCAGGCGGAGTAGTACACCGCGCTCGGTGCCCCCGGCACGATTCGAACGTGCGACCTAGAGATTAGAAGGCTCTTGCTCTATCCAGCTGAGCTACAGGGGCCGGGGTCGGCAATCACGTCGAATTGGACTTCGGAAACACCGCTGTGCAGTTCGCCCCTGACTTCCGGCCGACCCGCGCGTCAGTATGCCTTAGTTGCGGGGGACGACGGCAGCGGAGGC
>NZ_JAOPXI010000106.1 GCF_025965215.1 Marmoricola sp. | reverse complement strand
ACCGGGATCTCTGCGGTCTCGTACGACGAATGCCGGGTGAAGTGCATCCACAGGTGATCCCGTGCGGCCTGCTGGCGGTCCTCTGCTGCTCCATCGCTCATACGGGCAGTCTGCCAAGCAGATGTGGTCTCGGCAAGTGAATCCGCACTGAAGAGTGGTTTTCAACGTTGCTTTCGTGTTAACAATCGAATCTGAGCGACGGATTTCGTTGTTCACGCTTGACGAGGCCGCCCACGATGGATTGACTGGGACCGGTCGAGACAAAGGGAGTGACACGTGTCTGAGCAGGTCTTCAAGAACGTCATCAACGCAGAGTCGGTGCCCGCCGCAGACGGGTCGACGTACGAGGTCATCGACCCCACCACGGGTGAGGTCTACGGCCACGCGCCGATGTCCTCGGCGACCGACGTCGACCGTGCGTACGGCGCCGCGGCTGCCGCGTTCGAGTCCTGGGGCAACACCACACCGGCCGAACGCGCCTCGGCACTGTTGAGGATCGCCGACGCCATCGAGTCGCGGGTCGACGAGATCAATGCCGTCGAGTGCCGCGACACCGGAAAGCCGAACCGGATCACCAAGGACGAGGAGATGCCGTACGCCTCGGACCACTTCCGGTTCTTCGCCGGTGCTGCCCGGGTCCTCGAAGGCAGGTCGGCCGGCGAATACATGGCCGACCACACCTCGTGGATCCGTCGCGAGCCCATCGGGGTCGTGGGGCAGGTGACACCGTGGAACTACCCGTTGCTGATGATGATCTGGAAGATCGCGCCTGCGCTGGCCGGCGGCAACACCGTCGTGCTGAAGCCGAGTGACACCACTCCGGCGAGTTCGACCCTGCTTGCCGAGCTGTGCCAGGAATTCCTGCCGCCGGGCGTGCTCAACGTGGTCTGCGGTGATCGTGACACCGGACGCGCCCTGGTCGAGCACCGGACCCCGCAGATGGTGGCGATCACCGGTTCGGTCCGGGCCGGCATGGATGTGGCCGCGTCCGCTGCCACCGACCTCAAGCGGGTGCACCTCGAGCTCGGCGGCAAGGCGGCGGTGATCGTCTTCGACGACGCCGACGTCGCCAAGGCTGCGGAGGGTATCGCCGGCGCGGGTCTGTTCAACGCGGGCCAGGACTGCACGGCCGCGACCCGGGTGCTCGTCGGCGCCGGCATCCACGACGACTTCGTCGCCGCCCTCGCCGAGGCGGCCCAGGGCATGCCCACCGGGATGCCCGACGACGAGAGCACCTACTACGGCCCGCTGAACAACCAGGGTCAGCTCGACCGGGTCTCCGGCATGGTCGACCGGTTGCCGGACCACGCCAGCCTGGTGACCGGCGGAACCCGTCAGGGGGACAAGGGCTACTTCTACGAGCCCACCGTGCTGTCGGGGCTGCGCCAGGACGACGAGCAGATCCAGACCGAGATCTTCGGGCCGGTGATGACCGTCCAGAAGTTCTCCGACGAGGGTGAGGCGCTGCGCTGGGCCAACGGCGTCGAGTACGGCCTCTCCTCGAGCGTGTGGACCAGGGACCATGCGCGGGCGTTGCGAATGTCGAAGCACCTCGACTTCGGGGTTGTCTGGATCAACACCCACATCCCGTTCGTCTCCGAGATGCCGCACGGCGGCTTCAAGCACTCCGGCTACGGCAAGGACCTCTCCATGTACGGGCTCGAGGACTACACCCGCATCAAGCACGTCATGTCGTACCACGGAGAGTGAGTGCGATGAAGATCCTCCTCGTCGGTGCCGGTGGTGTCGGCGGCGCATTCACCGCGATCGCCGCGCGTCGTGACTTCTTCGACCAGATCGTGGTCGCCGACTACGACCTCGTCCGCGCCGAGAAGGCGGCGGCGATCGACCCGCGCTACGTGGCGGCCAGCATCGACGCGTCGGACAGTGAGTCGGTGACCGCGCTGTGCCGCGAGCACGGCATCACCCACGTGATGAACGCGGTCGACCCGATCTTCAACATGCCGATCTTCGAAGGTGCGTTCGCTGCCGGTGCCGACTACCTGGACATGGCGATGTCGCTCTCCACGCCGCACCCGAGCGCGCCGTACGAGAAGGTCGGCGTGAAGCTCGGGGACGAGCAGTTCGCCGTTGCCGGCGACTGGGAGACGGCCGGACGCCTCGCCCTGGTCGGTATCGGCGTCGAGCCCGGGCTCTCCGACGTCTTCGCCCGGTACGCCGCGGACCACCTGTTCTCCGAGATCGACGAGCTCGGTACCCGTGACGGCGCCAACCTGGTGGTCACCGACGAGGACGGCAACGAGATCTTCGCACCGTCGTTCTCGATGTGGACCACGATCGAGGAGTGCCTCAACCCGCCGGTGGTCTGGGCCGGTGACGGGTCCGGGAAGGGGGACTGGTTCACCACGGCGCCGTTCAGCGAGCCCGAGGTCTTCGACTTCCCCGAAGGCATCGGCCCGGTCGAGTGCGTCAACGTCGAGCACGAGGAGGTGCTGCTGATGCCGCGCTGGATCGACTGCAAGCGCGCGACCTTCAAGTACGGCCTCGGCGACGAGTTCATCAACGTCCTCAAGGTGCTCAACACCCTGGGCCTGGACAAGACCGAGAAGATCAGGGTGAAGGGCGTCGAGGTGAGCCCGCGCGACGTGGTCGCGGCGGTGCTCCCCGATCCGGCGACCGTGGGTCCGCGGATGAAGGGCAAGACCTGTGCCGGGCTGTGGGTGACGGGCAAGGGTAAGGATGGAGCGCAGCGGTCGACGTACCTGTACCACGTGGTCGACAACGAGGAGGTGATGGCGGAGTACGGCCATCAGTGCGTGGTCTGGCAGACCGCGATCAATCCGGTCGTGGCCCTCGAGCTGCTCGCGACCGGGGTCTGGTCGGGTGCCGGGGTGCTCGGTCCGGAGGCGTTCGACGCGGTCCCCTTCCTGGACCTGTTGACCGCGTACGGATCGCCCTGGGGACACAAGGAGCTGACAGCATGACCGGACCGGTCGGGGGCCCTGACCTGCCCCAGGAACGTCGGCTCGTCACCGAGATCCCCGGACCGAGGTCGCGCGAGCTGCAGGAGCGACGCAACGCCGCGGTCGCCTCCGGGGTCAGCAGCGTGCTTCCGATCTACGTGGCCGCAGCCGGCGGCGGCGTGATCCTCGACGTGGACGGGAACTCGCTGATCGATCTCGCATCAGGCATCGCGGTGACCTCGGTCGGCAACGCCGCCCCCCACGTCGTGACCAGGGTGGCCGAGCAGGTCGCCGCGTTCACGCACACGTGCTTCATGGTGGCCCCGTACGACGGTTACGTGGAGGTCTGCGAACAGCTCGCGGCACTGACGCCTGGAGCACATGCCAAGAAGGCCGCCCTGTTCAACTCCGGCGCCGAAGCCGTCGAGAACGCGGTGAAGATCGCCCGGGTGCACACCGGACGCACCGCGGTGGTCGTCGTGGACCACGCCTACCACGGTCGGACGAACCTGACGATGGCGATGACGGCCAAGAACATGCCGTACAAGGAGGGTTTCGGGCCGTTCGCCAACGAGGTCTACCGCGCCCCGGTGTCCTACCCGTTCCGTGACGGGCTGGACGGGCAGGAGGCCGCCGCTCGCACGATCGACGTCATCGAGAAGCAGGTCGGGCCGGGGAACGTCGCCTGCATCGTGATCGAGCCGATCCTCGGCGAAGGCGGCTTCATCGTCCCGGCACCCGGGTACCTCGGGGCTGTCGCGGAGTACGCCTCGGCCAACGGGATCGTGTTCGTCGCCGACGAGATCCAGTCCGGCATGTGCCGCACCGGCGCCTGGTTCGCGAGCGAGCACGAGGACGTCGTCCCGGACCTGGTCACCGTCGCGAAGGGCGTGGCCGGGGGACTGCCGCTCGCGGCGGTCGTCGGACGCGCAGAGATGATGGACGCCGTGCACCCGGGCGGGCTCGGAGGCACGTACGGCGGGAACCCGGTCGCCTGTGCTGCGGCACTGGGTGCGATCACGACGATGCGCGAGCAGGACCTGAACAGACGTGCCATCGAGATCGAGACCCTCCTGACCTCGCGGCTGGTTGAGCTCGCGACCCGGTTCCCGGCCATCGGTGAGGTGCGTGGTCGCGGCGCGATGATCGCGATCGAGATCGTCGAACCCGGCACGAGCCGACCGGACCCCGCGGTGGCGTCGCGGCTCAGTGCGGGCTGCCACCAGGCCGGCGTCCTGACCCTGACCTGCGGTACCTACGGCAACGTCCTGCGTTTCCTGCCGCCCCTGGTCGCGCCGGACGCCCTCCTGCACGAGGCGATGGACGTCCTGACGGAGGTCGCTGCACGATGATGGCGGAGTCGTGCCGCGACCGTCGCGAGATCACGCAGCGCTGACGAGCTTGCGGCCGAGCAGGTCGTCGAGGAACGCGACGATGTCGTCGCGGCAGTCCTCGGGGGTCACCGTGTACTCCTCGCAGACCAGCGTCACGAGTTCGTCGAGGGTGCGCGGCTCGGCGAGGTGGTGCCAGATCGAGGCGGCCACGTCGCGCATGCCGTAGTACTCGCCCTGCTCCTGGCCCATCATCACCAGCTCGCCGTCCATCTCGACGGCGTGGAGCTCGGGTCGCCGCACGTAGGCGACCTCGGGGTTCCTGCTGGTCATGCACACTCCTGCGGGAGATTGTCGTGGACGTCGGCGAGGATCGTATCGGCGGTCGCGGTGACCGTCATCGTTTCGACCGGACGACACACCCGGACGACCCGAGCGGCGGCCACCAGGTCGGCGCACTGCTGCAGGTGCCGGGCGGCCGCGTCCTGCCCGTGCACCAGCTCGTTGCGGTACGTGTGCTCGTGCAGCAGCCCGAAGGTGGCGGCGCCGTGGACGGGAACGGTGAGCATCTCCGACCCGGCATGCCGTTCGAGGACGTAGATCCAACGCAGCGGCAACGGCGTCAGGTCGGTGCGCGTCAGCGGGAGCTGGAACTTCTCGTGGTCGTCGCTGACCCGTTCGAGCCCGTCGGTGGCGACCCCGAGACGTTCCAGCGCGTCGTCCCACAGCTTGATCCGGGGATAACCCGGCACTGCCCGCCCGGCCGCATCGACCGGGACGACGTCGTCGGAGAACACGTCGTAGCCGCGCCGGTCGAACTCGGCGGCCAGGGTCGACTTGCCGGCGCCTGAGTGTCCGAGGACCACGGCACAGGCGTCACCGATCCGCACCGCGTTGCCGTGCAGCACCAGGTGGTTGCGCTGCATCATCACCGCGCCCATGACCGTGCCGAGCAGAAAGAGGCGCAGTGCCCTCGGGTCGGCGTCGGCGACGGGATCGATCGTGACCTCGCGCCCCTCACGGGCCTCATACCGCCCGACCTCGGGCACCTCGACGCCGCACGCGGTCCCCGACCGCCACAGCCCGTAGGGGAGAGGATCGGTCCCGGGTGGTGGCGGCGACAGGGGCCCGAACCGGATGACCACGTCGGGCTCGGCGCCTACGGTGACAGGTTCGCCGAGGTCGGGCAGCTCGATCTCGCTGCTGAGCACCAGCCCGTAGCAGGAGTAGGTGATCATCGAGCGCTCATACCTTCTTCCGGGGCGCCCAGGAGAACGCGCCGACCTCGGTGTAGTCGGCCCCGCTGCCTCCGGTGACCTCGACGTCTCCGGCGTGCACCCACGCGTGAGCGACCAGGGCATCGCCGTCACGGCGTACACCGAAGGAGACTACGTGCGGGATGCGCCGGGCAGCCAGGAAGGTCCGCGCGGTGAGCGCCTGGGGGTAGCAGTCCGCACGCCAGGGCGTGTGCGCAGCGGCAACCATGACGACCCGGCCGATCTGGGCTGCTCGCAGGCGCTGGGTCTCGTCGAGCTCGGCGGGGTCACGGGTCTCGGTCGTGGACCGGTTCTCGCCGAGGAGGCGTCGGACCACGGTGAACGGCGTCAGCACGATGAGAAGGCGCGAGAAACCAAGCAGGGACCAGGCCGCCGCGAGGCGAACCTGGTCCCTGAGCCCGGTTCGGGCAAAACCACCCATGGGAGCAAGTCTCATTCAGGTGGCCTCTAGGGGGTACCCGGAGGCACCCGATTTGATAGGGCTTGGGCCGTCAGCTACCGAGCGCCGGGAAAGGGATGTGGATCCCGACCCCGATGTCGATGTCGCTGGTGGCCCGCAGGCTGAGCGACTCCAGCTTCGGAGCGCTGTAGGCCTTTTCGGAACCGGTCATGGTGGAGCTCCTGTCGGTTATTGCCTTCTCAACAACCTGCAACGATCCGTGACGCCCGAGGTGACGCCTGTCGCGGGGTTTTCTTCGAAACATGGCCCGATCGGACTATGTCGGGCCAACTTGATCGTTAGCCTCGCGCTCCCGCAGCGCGACTCCTACCCTTGCCGGGTGC
The DNA here is from genome assembly GCF_025965215.1 of Marmoricola sp. Taxonomy (GTDB): domain Bacteria; phylum Actinomycetota; class Actinomycetes; order Propionibacteriales; family Nocardioidaceae; genus Marmoricola. Next base: position 4,346 of record NZ_JAOPXI010000106.1, on the reverse strand, counting down.
AACCCACCGCAGCGTCAGTCGGGCGCGTTCGCGCCTGGGTGCGCGGCGCCCTGACGCTGGAGCGCGGGGGCTCCTGGACTCCGCAGCACGCGACCGAGCCCGATGCCGACCTGGTCGACGCCGTCTCCCGACACCGTGTCATCGAGCTCATCGGTGCCCACGCCGAGGAGCTGGCGGTGCCGGCACCGGTGGCCGAGCAGCTCGCGACCCTGCGCGCCGCCGGGCGGCGGGCCCTGATGGTGCAGGTCCTCGAGGTCGAGCGGATCCAGCACCTGTTCCGCGCCGCGGGGCTGGACTGCCTGGTGATCAAGGGCCCCGCACTGGCCGTGCAGAGCGCCGGCGACGCAACCGCCCGCGGGGCCGGTGATGTCGACCTGCTGATCTCGCCCGACCGTGTCGAGGAGGCGCACCGGCTGCTGTCGACGAACGGCTGGAGCATGCGTGCCGGCACCGAGATCATCCCGGGGACGTGGGCCTGGAAGCACGTGCTCAGCTCGTTCAACGCCTTCACCTACGACGGCCCCGGCAGCACGGTCGACCTGCACTGGCGACTCGATCCGACCCTCGACGCCCTGCCGAGCTTCGACGAGGTCTGGGGGCGCCGCGAGATCGTCGACCTCGGCGGGATCCTGGTGCCGTCGCTGGGACAGGGGGACGTGTTCGCGCATACCTGTCTGCACACCGCCAAGGACTCGTGGCGCTGGATGCGCAGCCTGGTCGACGTGCACCGCCTGGCCGCAGATCCCCGGACCTGGGAAGCCGCCGGTGCCAGTGCCTGTCTGCGACGCCTCGAGGTGGACACCCTCGCGGTCACCCGCTTCCTGGTCGGTCTGCCGCCGGACGTGCCGGCCGACGTGCTGGCCCGGATGGACCGGGTGCCGGCGTCCCTGCTCCACCGGGCACTGCGCGCCCAGGAGCGATCGGTCTACGCGACGTTCCCGTTCCCCGGTGTGGAGAGCTTGCGGTTGTTCCGCTACATGGTGGCGGCGAGCTCCACTCCGCGCGACCTGAGGCACTCGGCGGTGAGTACGGCGCTGCCGGTCAAGGCCGTCGTGGGGATCGAGAGCAGGACGGCCTGGACCGGTGTACCGCTCACCCTGTGGCACCGGGTACGCCGGGTACGTCGACGCGGCGTGGCCTGGGTGCGTCGCGAGCCCGGTGCTGGAGTCGTCGAGCCGATCGTCCGGACCCGCTGATGGTTCGTCGAGTCCGCGCGAGTCTCGCTCTGTTGAGCCAGACCGTGGGCCGCGGCCAGGTGGCGTGGCTGCTGGTCCTGCAGGTGCTGACCGCGATCTTCGAGGGCGCCAGCCTGGTCTTGCTGGTGCCGGTGATCCAGGCTCTCGGGGGCGGTTCCCGGTTCTCGGTTCCCGGCCTGAGCCTGCACCTCACCCTGGCGCGCTCGTTCGCGCTGGTCCTGATCGTCGTGGTGCTGCGCGGCGTGGTCCAGTGGCGGGCGAGCGTGCTCGCCGTCGAGATCCGGCTGGCGACGATCGACCGGCTGCGGCTCTCGCTGATCGACGATCTCTACACCGCCGACTGGACCTACCTCTCGGGCCAGCGGCGCAGCGACGTGATCGCGAACCTCACCACCGACGTCGAGCGCGCCCACAACGCGGTCGCGATGGTGCTGCGGCTGTTCGTGGGCAGCTTCATCATGCTCGCCACCGGGGCGGTGGCGTTGCTCGTCGCGCCGAAGGCCGGCGCGCTCGCCCTCGTCGCGGCCGCGGTCATCGTGGTGCTTGCCGCGCGTTCGACCCGCAACGCCAGTGCGCTGGGCCAGGTGATGACCCAGCGGATGGCGGGGTTCGGCGCGGCGCTCGCGGACTCGCTGACCTCGGCCCGGGTGACCCGTGCGCACGGCGCCCAGCAGGCGTGGTCCGACCTGGTCCGGGCAGAGGCTGCCCGGGTTCGCGAGGTTCGGCGCAACTTCGTGGCGCGCTCCACCCTGGTCGGCTCGGTGCTGACGGTGGTGGCGGTGGCCGGCGTTCTCGGGCTGGTGCTGATCGGTCGCCAGGCCGGGTTGTCGCTCGCCGAGCTGGCCACCTTGTTGATCGTCGCGACTCGCTTGCTGGCCTCCTCGCAGTCGCTGCTGATGGCTGCGCAGGCGTTCGCCAACGACGTACCGGCTCTCGAGCGGCTCTCCGACTTCCGGGCCGAGGTGCTCCAGCACCCCGAACGCGTCGCCGAGCAGCTCAGCGTCGACGAGCGCCAGCGGGTCCGCGCGCTGCGCGACGGCGGCCACCGTGCCGCCGGGTTGCTCGAGCTCCACGGCGTCGGGATCACCTACGACGAGGGCAGCGAGCCGGCCCTGGAGGGCATCGACCTCGAGCTCGCGCACCACGGTCGTCTCACCATCACCGGTCCGAGCGGCGCCGGCAAGAGCACCCTGCTCGACGTGATCCTGGGGCTGCTGGTGCCACATCGGGGCGTGATGCTGGTCGAGGGTGAGCCGGTCACCGACCTGGCAGCCTGGCGTGCGCGGCTGGGCTACGTACCGCAGCAGACAGTCCTGGTCCCGGGCACCGTCTGGCAGAACCTGGCGTGGTCGCTGCAGCCCGGCGCCGCGCTGACCGAGGAAGGTGCGTGGGCGGCGCTCGAGACCGCCTGCCTCGCCGAGGTCGTCCGGGCGCTCCCGGGTGGCCTCGAGGCACCGCTGGCCGAGCTCGCCGAGCTGTCCGGGGGCGAGCAGCAGCGGCTGGCGATCGCCCGCGCGCTGGTGCGGGACCCCGAGGTGCTGATCCTCGACGAGGCCACCAGCGCGCTGGACCGGGCCACCGAGACCCGCGTGCTCGGGAACCTGCTCGATGGCCGCAGGGCGGTCGTCATGGTCACCCACCGAGCGCTCGCCGAGAACCCGGGCACCGTCGTGAGGCTGGATCGCGGACGCCAGCTCGCGGACTGAATTGGAACGATCAAGTCCTCCTCGGCTACCGTCGTTCCGTGCGCGCGATCCGACGATTCACCGTCCGTCCCGTCCTCCCGCCGGCTCTGGCTCCGTTGCTAGAGCTGGTCACCAATCTGCGCTGGTCCTGGCACCCGGAGACGCAGGACGTCTTCGCAGCGATGGACCCGGACGCCTGGGACGAGGTCGGCCACGACCCGGTCAGGCTCCTTGGTGCGCTGCCGCCCGAACGCCTCGACGCGCTCGCCGCCGACGAGGGCTTCCGCGCCCGTCTCGAGCAGGCGCGGGCAGACCTGGCGACGTACCTGACCGGCGAGCGCTGGTTCCAGAAACGGCCTGCCGACCTGAGGGCCCCGCGCGCGATCGCGTACTTCTCGCCCGAGTACGGGATCACCTCGGTGCTGCCGCAGTACTCCGGAGGTCTCGGCATCCTTGCCGGCGACCACCTCAAGACCGCCAGCGATCTCGGCGTCCCGTTGATAGGTGTCGGCCTGCTGTACCGGCACGGCTACTTCCGGCAGTCGCTCTCCCGCGAAGGGTGGCAGCAGGAGACCTACCCGGTGCTCGACCCGGATGGTCTCCCGATCACGCCGCTGCGTGAGGAGGACGGCTCCCACGCGGAGGTCTGCCTGGACATCCCCGGGGACCACCAGCTGCTCGCCCGGATCTGGGTTGCCCAGGTCGGCCGGGTGCCGCTGCTGCTGCTGGACTCCGACGTGGAGGGCAACCCCGAAGCTCTCCGCGACGTCACCGACCGCCTGTACGGCGGCACCTCCGAGCACCGGCTGCGCCAGGAGCTGCTGCTCGGGGTCGGGGGCGTCCGGGCACTGCGGACGTGGTCGCGGCTCACCGGCGCGCCGGCCCCGGAGGTCTTCCACACCAACGAAGGGCATGCCGGTTTCCTCGGACTCGAACGCATCCGCGAGCTCAGCGTGGCGCCGGACGGGCCGCAGCTCGACTTCGCGACCGCGCTGGAGGTCTCGCGAGCTGGCACGGTCTTCACCACCCACACCCCGGTGCCCGCGGGCATCGACCGGTTCCCGCGCGAGCTGATCGCCCAGTACTTCGGATCACAGAGCCCGGTCGCTGGTCTCGAGGCAGCGGACGTGCTGGCCCTGGGCACCGAGGACTACGAGGGTGGCGACCCCGGAGTCTTCAACATGGCCGTGATGGGCTTCCGGCTCTCTCAGCGTGCGAACGGGGTGTCCCTGCTGCACGGCCACGTGAGCCGCGGCATGTTCAACGGACTGTGGTCCTCCTTCGATGAGGCCGAGGTGCCGATCACCTCGATCACCAACGGCGTGCACGCGCCGACCTGGGTCGCCCGCGAGGTCTTCGAGCTCGCCGCCCGCCTCGGTGCCGACGTCGACTCCGACGAGGACGAGGTCTGGTCGGTCGTCGACCGCATCGGTGCCGCCGAGCTGTGGGCGACCAAGCGCGACCT
>NZ_JAOPXI010000101.1 GCF_025965215.1 Marmoricola sp. | reverse complement strand
GCGAGATCGCGCTGGCGCGCAGGCTGTGTGCCGAGCGCGGCATGGGCATCGGCAACGACGGCGTCCAGCTGCTCGGCGGCCACGGCTTCGTCAAGGAACACCCGGTGGAGCGGTGGTACCGCGACCTGAGAGCGATCGGCCTGATGGAAGGGGCGGTGCTGGTATGAGCATCAATCTCGAGACTCCGAAGAAGATCCGCCCGCTCATCGACCAGGCCCACCAGGTCGCGATGAACATGCTCCGGCCGATCTCCCGCAAGTACGACGCTGCCGAGCACGAGTATCCCAAGGAACTCGACATGCTCGCGGCGATGATCGACGGTCTGGCCGACTCAGGTGCCTCCGAGGGCGCCGGTGCTGCCGGCGTACGGCGTGACGACAAGCCCGAGGAGAAGACCGGCAACAAGAACGGCGCCAACCTTGCTTCGGTGCTCTCGGTCGGCGAGATGTGCTGGGGCGATGTCGGCCTGCTGCTGTCGATGCCGCGCCAGGGGCTCGGCAACTCGGCGATCGCCTCCGTGGCCACCGACGAGCAGCTCGCCCGGTTCGGCCCGACCTGGGCGGCGATGGCGATCACCGAGCCGTCCTTCGGGTCGGACTCGGCGGCGATCTCGACCACCGCGGTCAAGGACGGCGACGAGTACGTCCTCAACGGCGAGAAGATCTTCGTGACCTCAGGCGAGCGCGCTGACAGCGTCGTCGTCTGGGCGACCCTGGACAAGAGCCTGGGACGCGCGGCCATCAAGTCGTTCGTCGTCACCAAGGGCACTGCGGGCATGAAGGTCGAGCGACTCGAGCACAAGCTCGGCATCCGCGCCTCCGACACCGCGGTGATCTCGTTCACCGACTGCCGCGTGCCCGCCGCGAACCTGCTGGGCTCCCCGGAGATCGACACCAAGATGGGCTTCGCCGGCGCGATGGCGACCTTCGACAACACCCGGCCGCTCGTGGCCGCGATGGCTGTCGGCTGTGCCCGGGCCTCCCTCGACCTGACGCGCGACATCCTGCGCGACGCCGGCATCGAGATCGACTACGACCGGCCGGCCTTCAGCCAGTCGGCCGCGGCGGCGACCTTCCTGCAGCTCGAGGCGGACTGGGAGGCGGCGTACCTGCTGACCCTGCAGTCGGCCTGGATGGCGGACAACCGTCAGCCGAACTCGATGGAGGCCTCGATGGCCAAGGCGAAGGCCGGCCGGGTGGGCAGCGATGTCACCCTGCGCTGCGTCGAGCTCGCGGGCACGCTCGGCTACTCCGAGACCGACCTGCTGGAGAAGTGGGGTCGCGACTCCAAGATCCTGGACATCTTCGAGGGCACCCAGCAGATCCAGCAGCTGATCGTGGCGCGACGGATCCTCGGGCTGACGTCGGCCGAGCTCAAGTAGCGCTCAGCACCTGCGCACCGCGCGACGCCTCGACCCGGTACAGGGTCGGGGCGTCGTGGCTGTTCGCGGTGAACGCGCTGCGGATCGCAGCCTCGACGTTCTCGAGCGATTCGGCAGCCACCAGGGCGATCGCCGAGCCGCCGAAACCACCGCCGGTCATCCGCGCCCCCAGGGCACCGACCGAGGTCGCGGTCTCGACGGCGAGGTCGAGCTCGGGGCAGGACACCTCGTAGTCGTCGCGCAGGGAGATGTGCGACGCCGTCATCAGCGCGCCGGCCGCCGTCCAGTCACGCGCTCCCAGAGCGCCCTCGAACGCGGTGACACGCTCCTGCTCACGTGCCACGTGCCGGGCTCGACGGCCCAGTCGGCCGCCCGGAAGTCCCTCGATCTGCTCGGCGGTCGCCTGCGCGAGATGGGTGATTCCCAGCGCCGAGGCAGCAGCCTCGCAGTCTGCCCGACGGGCGGCGTACGCGCCGTCGACCAGGGCGTGGCTGACCCGGGTGTCGATGACCAGGACAGTGAGCTGGTCAGAGCCAGGGTCGAACGGCACGAGGTGGCGTGAGCCGTCAGCGAAGTCGAGCCGCAGGGCGTGTCCCTGCTCGGCGAACAGCGAGGTGGCCTGGTCCATGCCACCGGTCGGGACACCGACATGGTCGTTCTCCGCACGGAGGCAGGCCACCATCAGGTCCTCGCGGCTCAGTCGCAGGTCCAGTAGGCTGTCGACAGCCAGCGCGATGCTGCACTCCAGGGCGGCCGAGCTGGACAGTCCGGCACCCGTCGGAAGATCCGATGTGACGGTGATCTCGAGCGGTTCCTCGACCCCCAGTGCGGCCAGCACCCCGGACACGTACGCCGTCCAGCCGGGAGCTGCGGCATCGCTGGAGTACTGAGGGTGACCGTCAGCGGAGCGGGACACGGTGGTGGTCGTCGCGAGATCGACGGCGATCGGGAGGCAGCAGCCACCGTTGTAGTCGAGGTGCTCCCCGATCAGGTTCACCCGGCCCGGAGCGCGAGCGGTCACGGTGGTGAAGGACATGACGCCATCCTGTCGCACCGGGCCCGGGTAGATTCGCGCCGTGCGCTTCCTCAACGACTCGACACCGCCCCACGACCTCACCTACGACGACGTGTTCATGGTCCCGCGACGCTCGGCGGTCTCCTCGCGCTACGACGTCGATCTGGCCAGTGGCGACGGAACCGGGACGACGATTCCGCTCGTAGTGGCCAACATGACGGCGGTCTCGGGACGCCGGATGGCCGAGACGATGGCGCGCCGCGGCGGGCTCGCGGTGCTTCCCCAGGACATCCCGCTCGAGGTGGTGGCCGACGTCGTGTCGTGGCTCAAGCAGCGGCACCCCGTCTTCGAGACCCCGATCACGCTGGCACCCCACGAGACGGTGAGCGATGCGCTGGGGCTCCTGTTCAAGCGCGCGCACCGCGCCGCGATCGTGGTGGCAGCCGGCAAGCCGGTCGGAATCATCACCGAGGCCGACTGCCAGGGCGTCGACCGGTTCACGCAGGTCGGACAGGTGATGACGACGGACATGGTGACGCTGCGCGACGACGTCGCTCCGCGTGACGCGTTCGACACCCTGGCCGCCACGAGGCACCGGCTCGCCCCGGTCGTCGACGGCACCGGGGAGCTGGTCGGCCTGCTCACCAGGACCGGAGCGCTGCGTTCGACGATCTACCGCCCGGCGCTCGACGACCGGGGCCGTCTGCGCGTCGCCGCGGCGATCGGGGTCAACGGCGACCCTGCCGCGAAGGCCGAGCGGCTGCGTGACATCGGCGTCGACACGCTGGTGGTCGACACCGCCCACGGTCACCAGGAACGGATGATCGACGCGCTGCGGGCGGTGCGCTCGATCGAGCCCGGCGTGCCGGTGGTGGCCGGCAACGTCGTCGCGGCCGAGGGCGTGCACGACCTGGTCGACGCCGGGGCGGACATCATCAAGGTCGGCGTCGGCCCGGGGGCGATGTGCACGACCCGGATGATGACCGGCGTTGGTCGACCGCAGTTCAGTGCCGTCCTTGAATGCGTCACCGCAGCACGTGAGCACGGGAAGCACGTCTGGGCCGACGGGGGAGTACGACATCCGCGCGACGTCGCGCTCGCCCTCGCGGCGGGCGCCTCGCAGGTGATGATCGGATCCTGGTTCGCGGGCACCTACGAGTCCCCCGGGGATCTCCAGCGCAGCGCGGACGGTCGCGCCTACAAGGAGAGCTTCGGGATGGCATCGGCACGAGCGGTGGCCAGCCGGACAGCGTCCGACGATGCCTTCGAGCGGGCCCGGAAGGCGCTGTACGAGGAGGGCATCTCGTCCTCGCGGATGTTCCTGGACCCGACGCGCCCCGGTGTGGAGGACCTCGTCGACGAGATCTGTTCCGGCGTACGGTCTGCTGCGACGTACGCCGGAGCCCATGACCTGACCGAGTTCGCGGGCCGGGCAGTGATCGGCATCCAGTCGGCAGCTGGGTACGCCGAAGGGCGGCCGCTTCCTGCCGGCTGGTGACACCTCAACCTATGATCGGGTCATGAAGACCCGTCTGAACTGCCCTTGCGGCGAATACATCACGGCTGCTGACGAGGACACCCTCGTCGAGCTGGTCCAGGCGCACCTCAAGGCCGAGCACGAGGGTCGTGAGTACGACCGCGAGGCCATCCTGTTCATGGCCAGCTGACGCGCACGGCTTTCTCCAGCTACGTGTTCCGGGCGCTGGTCGAACGACCGAGGGACCGGACCTGCTCGTCCATCTTCGGCAACAGCCGCGGCACGTGCCGCAGGATGCCCTGGTCGCCGATCCTGGACGAGACGAGATTCCTGCGCGCTCGGATCAGGCCGACCCAGCCCGGGACGTAGACCCGACGCTTGCGCTTCTCGATGCCGGCGACGAACGCGGTCACGCACGCGTCGACCGAGGTGGTCTTCTTCAGCGGCCCGGGCAGAAGGGTGAGCATCTCGGCGAAGGCGGACAGGTCGTTCTTCGCATCCTGGACCAGGGGAGTGTCGATCCACGACATGTGCGCCGTCCCGACGTCGACGCCGTGGTGCGCGACCTCGAGGCGCAGCGCGTTCCCGAAGTGCTCCACCCCGGCTTTGCTGGCGTTGTACGCCGCCAGTCCCGGTGCTGCCGCGAAGGCGGCGAGCGAGGACACGATCAGGACGTAGCCCTTCCGTTCGATCACCGAGGGCAGGGCCGCACGGACCGTGTGGAAGACGCCGTTGATGTTGACGTCGATGACCCGGCGGAACGTGGCCGGGTCCACCCCGAGGACCGAGCCGTAGCTGGCGATGCCCGCGTTGGCCAGGACGACGTCGATCCCGCCGAACTTCTCGACCGCCGCAGCGACGGCGGCCTCCATCGCGGTCAGGTCGGTCACGTCGGCGAGGACGGTGAGGGCGACCCCTGTCCCTAGCTCGGCACCGATGGCGTCGAGCGGCTCCCGGTCGACGTCGGTCAGGACGAGGCGCGCGCCCTGCTGTGCGAGCGCTCGCGCCGCTGCGGCACCGATCCCTCGGGCACCGCCGGTGATCAGGACGACCTTGCCCGCGAGGTTCGACATGGCTTCAATCCAACCACTACGTTGCGCGCATGTCCCGTCCTGCCCGCGTCGTGGCCTCGGTCGTGCTCATCGGCGCCGTCCTGACGTCCTGCGGGGCGGAGCACGTGGACGCTGCCGCGCTCGAGCGGAACATCAGGTCCACCCTCGACCACGATCCGCAGACCAGGGTGCGCTCCGTCTCCTGCCCGGGCAGGGTCGCCTCCGTCGCCGGCCGCACGTTCACCTGTTCGGTGTTGTCGCCTTCCGGATCCTCAGGGGTCGTGACGGTGACCGTGCAGGACTCCCGGAGGCACGTGCGCTGGAAGCTCACCGAGGTGCCGACGCCGGCCAGTGACATGCTCGCCGCGGCCATCCAGAGTGACTTCACGGCTCAGAACAAGGCCGATGCCGTCGCTTCGACCCACTGTCCTGCCCAGATCACGCTGACCGACGGCGCGACGACCACCTGCACTCTCACTCTCGCGTCCGGTGGGACCGTGATCGCCACGGTGTCGCGCGACTCGCACGGCGGCATCTCCTGGTCCTACCGCGCCGGCACGTGACGACAGGCTGACCGGGCTGGCCCCGGTTCCAATCCGGTTCACAGGTTGCTCCGAACTAACCGTGTGAACACCAGAAGAAGCCGCAAGATCGCCGCCGCCGGGGCCGCCTTGGTCGCACTCACAGTCCTGTCGGCCTGTGGATCGTCCTCCAGCTCACCCGCCGGCTCGAACACGAGCCATGCCAACGGCACGACAGTGACCACCAAGTTGCTGTCGTTCACCCCGATGAAGTTGACGGTCAAGGCCGGCACCAAGGTCACCTGGACCGATTCCGACTCGATCGCCCACACGGTGACGACGGGAACCTTCGTCCTCGGATCAGACGGTCTGCGCTCCTCGCAGCACCCCGACGGCCTGGTCAACATGCCGCTGAGCATGGGCAAGGACGTGTCCTACACGTTCACCAAGCCTGGCAAGTACGTCTACTACTGCTCGATCCACCACGGCATGAACGGGGAGATCGACGTCACCCCGTAGCACCCCCAGCTGTCTGTGCACGTCCCCAACGATCCACCTTCCAAGGAGAATCCCGATGAACCTGACCAACTCCGGCAAGACCCGCCTCGCGGCCGCTGCCGTAGCAACCCTGATGACCGTGTCGCTGGCTGCCTGTGGCTCGTCGAGCACCCCGTCGTCCTCGTCCTCGAACACCCCGGGCTCGTCACCGTCGACCACTGCTGTCACCGGCACGGCCGCGACGACGACCCCGGCGGCAGAACTGCGCGCGGCGCTGACCGACCTGCTGACCCAGCACGTCTACCTGGCCGGTATCGCGCTGAAGACCGCAGTCGACAAGGGCGGAAACTTCAAGGACCCGTCGGTCGTCGCCGCCGTGACCACGCTCGACGCGAACTCGGTGGCGCTCTCGAAGGCTGTCGGCTCGGCATACCCCGCTGCGGAGGCGCCGTTCCTGCAGTCCTGGCGCCAGCACATCGGGTTCTTCGTCAACTACACCCTCGGCAAGGCGACCAAGAACGCCGCGATGGCTGCCAAGGCGAAGTCCGACCTGAACGGCTACCGGACCTCGTTCGGCCAGCTGATCCACTCGGTCGTCCCGGAGCTTCCGGCCGACGCGGTGGCCCAGGAGCTGATCCCGCACGTGGCAACACTGCTCGCGACGATCGACTCGCTGGTCTCCGGCAAGGGTGACGCCTTCGCGTTGCTCTCCAAGGCGGCAGCCCACATGCCGATGACTGCCGACATCCTCGCCGGTGGCATCGCGAAGAACAAGGGCCTCGCCGGTGACCCCGACGACGCGGCGTCCGGTCTGCGTTCGGGCCTGACCTACCTGCTCGACTCTCACGTCGACCTGGCCGGCATCGCGCTGACCCAGGCCGTCATCAAGGGCGGCAACCTCAAGGACCCGTCCGTGGTCGCCGCGGTCAACGCTCTCGACGCGAACTCGGTGGCGCTCTCGCAGGCGGTGGGCTCGGCCTACCCGGCTGCCGCGACACCGTTCCTGCAGTCCTGGCGCCAGCACATCGGCTTCTTCGTCAACTACACCCTCGGCAAGGCGACGAAGAACGCCGCGATGGCTGCCAAGGCGAAGTCCGACCTGAACGGCTACCGGACCTCGTTCGGCCAGCTGATCAACTCGGTCGTCCCCGAGCTGCCCGCTGACGCGGTTGCCCAGGAACTGATCCCGCACGTGCAGACGCTGCTGGACACGATCGACGCGCTGGTCGCCGGCAAGCCCGCCGTCTACCCGGACCTGGAGACGGCTGCCATGCACATGCCCGGCACCGCCAAGATCCTCGCCGGTGGTATCGCCGCCAACAAGAAGCTCAGCTGATCTGAGCCTCACCAGGGTGGTTCCGTCCCGGCCTTACGCTGGGGCGGAACCACCCGAAGCTCCTACCGCTGCAGGACTCGTCCCCGACAAGTGGCTCACCGCGCCTGACAGCAAAGCACCAAGATCCCCGGACTCCTGACCTGCAGGAATCCGGGGATCTTCTGGTGTCCGAGGGGGGACTTGAACCCCCACGCCCGTTAAAGGGCACTAGCACCTCAAGCTAGCGCGTCTGCCATTCCGCCACTCGGACGAGCGGGCGCTACCTTAGCAAGACCAAGCCGAGACCCACGAATCGGCCCGATGCCGCCCACTAGTCTGCACGGCATGGATCGATCCTCGAGTGACGCTGCCATCTGGCCCGATGCCGAGGTCAGCGACGCTCGCTTCCGGCTGGTCGTGGAGCCCGCCGTCGAACCCGTGCTACCGATCCTCGACGGTCTGCTGGCAGGTGCCGCCGAGGTCGACCTCACCCCGCCCCCGGGAATGCCGAAAGCGGGGCACTCGAAGAACGCGACGGACGGGCGCGGGTTCCGGACCAGGCTCAAGGCACGGGCTGTCCATCTGCGGACCGGGCGTTCCTCGGTGGTGCTCATCGCCCTCGACCTTCTTGCCGGCTCCGCGGTCATCCAGCACGAGCTGGCCCGCCAGGTGAGCGACACCGACGTACCGCTCTCGGGGATCTTCCTGGCGGCAACCCACACCCACGCCGGACCCGGTCAGTACAGCGGCAGCGAGTTCTACAACGTATGGGCCTCCAACAGACCGGGTTTCGACCCCGGCTACGCAGAGTTCCTGGTGGCGCAGCTGCGGACGGCGGTTCGCGAAGCGGTCGCATCCAGACGGCCTGCGCGTGCGGCCATCGGCGTGACCGAGGTCTGGGGGTTGACCCGCAACCGGTCGTTGCCGGCGTACGTGCGCAACGCCTCGATCGCCGACCGGCGCACCGACGTGCACCGCAAGTACGCCGCGGTCGACCCGCGCCTGCACCTTCTCCGCGTCGACGACGCAGACGGACCGGTGGCGGCGTTCTCGTGGTTCTCGATCCACGGCACCGGGATCAGCAGCCACGACCCGTCGTACAACGCCGACGTGTGGACCTACCTCAACGGGGAGCTCGCCGACCGGGTGGCCGTGGCGACGGGCAGGCGCCCCGTCACCGGCGCGGTCGTGGCGTCCCACGGCGACATGACCCCGGCGGTCCGCCCGGGAATGCTGGTGTTCCCTGAGGCTGAACGGGTCGGGCGCGGGATCGGTACGGCGGCTGCCGACCTGCACGCTCGCCTGGAGTCGTCGCTCTCCGACCAGTTCGCGGTCAGGTCCGTGCTGCGCCAGGTTCGGCTCGCCGACGCCCCGGTCGTGGACGGGGTCCAGCTCGCCGCACCCAGGATCGGGTGGGCCAAGACCGCTGGCGCGGAGGAGAACGAGACCGCTGTGCTGCACCGGATCCCGCCGTTCAAGGCAGGCTCCCCGCGGCGACCGCACGGACCGCACGGCGAGAAGCGGATCGTCGGGACCAACATGTTCCATGCGAAGTTCGTGGGCCGTGACCAGGACTTTCCGCAGGTGCTGCCGATCCATCTGCTCCAGTTGGGCGATGCGGCGGTCGTCGGCCTGCCGTTCGAGACGACGGTCGAGTCCGGGCGCCGGATCGGTGCTGCGGTGCTGGCCTCCGGACTCGAGGTCGACAAGGCGTTCGTCTCCTCCCTGGTCAACGACCACTGCGACTACCTGACGACCGCCGAGGAGTACCGGGCTCAGCACTACGAAGGTGCCTCCACCCTGTTCGGTCCAGGCCAGCAGACCTGGGTCGCGGGGATGGCCCGCCAGCTCGCCGACGACCTCCGGAACGAGGTTGCTAGCGAGGCGGTGAGCCGCTCGTTCACGTTCGGGGTGCATCGCTACCTCGCGGTGCCGACGGGATCAACCGACTCACGGGTGATCGGCCGGATCGGCTTCGTCGAGGCCACCCCCACCGAGGACGCGTTCTGGGAGATGTCCTGGAGCGACGTCTCGCCGGGTGACCTGCACTGGCACGAGCCGCTCGTCCGCGTCGAGGTCGAGCGTGCTCACGACTGGGCTCCTGCGGTGTACGACGCCAGACCGGTCGATGACCAGGGCTGGCGGATCGGTGTCAGCTACGACGGACCGGAGCGGGGACGCCACCAGTACCGGGTCCGCTGGTACGGCCCGCCCCTCGGACGACCCGGCAGGCACCGGTTCGTGCTGCTGGCGAACAACGGCCAGCCGGAAACAGCCGGGCCGGCCTTCGACTGACCCGCACCGCGGTGGGGCAGGATGAACCCATGAGCGAGCCTGCCTACGACCCGGCCGCCGAGGTCGTCGAGATCTGCAGCGACCTGATCGCTATCGACACGACGAACTTCGGCGACGAACCCGGCCCGGGGGAGCGCAAGGCCGCCGAACACGTCGCCGCGCTGCTCGACGAGGTCGGCATCAGCATGCAGGTCGTCGAGTCCGAGCCCGGCCGTACCTCGCTGATCGGGCGCTGGGGCGGCGAGACCGGGGAGCCGGTGCTGCTGCACGGGCACCTCGACGTGGTGCCGGCGAACGCTGCCGACTGGACGGTCCACCCGTTCTCGGGAGACGTGCGGGACGGTCCTGGGGGAGCCATGGTCTGGGGCCGCGGGGCGGTCGACATGAAGGACTTCGACGCCATGCTGCTCAGCAGCGTGCGGGCACGCGCGCGTGCCGGCGTCGTACCGGACCGACCGCTGGTGCTCTGCTTCACCGCCGACGAGGAGGCCGGGGGCGCCAAGGGCGCTGGCCACCTGGTGGCCGAACATCGTGACCTGCTCGACGACTGCACCGTGGCCATCGGTGAGGTCGGCGGCTTCAGTACGACGGTCCGCGGTCGCCGGGTCTACCTGATCGAAGCCGCCGAGAAGGGGATGGCCTGGCTGCGGCTGACCGCCCGGGGCAACGCCGGGCACGGGTCGATGCGGCACCCGGACAACGCGGTCACCCATCTGGCTGCGGCCGTCGCACGGATCGGCCAGCACACCTGGCCGGTACGGCTGACCCCGACGATGGAGGTGCTCCTCGCAGCGGTGGCCGAGCTTGCTGGGACCGAGGCGACCCCTGAGAACGCGGAGAGCCTGGTCGAGGAGTTCGGCGCCGCGTCGCGAATGCTCGGCGCGGTCATCCGCAATACGACCAACCCGACGATGCTCCAGGCCGGGTACAAGGTGAACGTCGTCCCCGGGAGTGCCGAGGCCCGCGTCGACGGTCGTTTCCTGCCGGGCTACGAGGACGAGTTCTGGGACACCCTGGCGATGCTCGCCGGGTCCGAGGTGGAGATCAGCAGGGACGTCCACATGCCAGCCCTCGAGACCTCGTACGACGGACCAGTGGCGGCCGCGATGACCGCGGCGCTCCTCGCCGAGGACCCCGAGGCGATCGTCGCGCCGTACCTGATGAGCGGCGGGACGGACGCCAAGTACTGGGCCGGGATCGGGATGAAGTGCTTCGGGTTCGCTCCGCTGCGGCTGCCCGAGGACCTCGACTTCACGGCGTTGTTCCACGGTGTCGACGAGCGCGTGCCCGTTGAGTCGCTCAAGTTCGGGGCCCGCGTATTCGACAGGTTCCTGGGCAGTCTCTGACCGGAGTCACTGCATCTCGGCAAGTTCGACGACGGCTGTGACTACCAGGCGTACCAGAGCGGCTGCTGACGGATGATCTTGCGACGCAGGATCACCCGCCGGGTGCCGTCGGCGGAGATGCGGACGCGATCGAGCTCCCAGCCTCCCGTCTCGGCGCGTTCGACGAGCAGTCGCGTGACCACGTTGCGCGAGAGCTCGCGCGAGATCAGCATGCGGTCGTACTCGTACTCCACCCCGGGCCGCAGCGCGCGGCGCTGGCCGGTGCGCTCCCTGGCGGAGGTCACTGTTCTCCCGGGGTCCCGAACCCGGTGCCTGAGACGTCGTCCAGCGCGGCGGAGATCTCGTCGGGAAGCTGGCACTCCTCGACCAGGAGGGAAGCCTTCAGCTGTGCGGCGGTCCTCGCGCCGATGATCGGGGCCGTCACACCGGGACGGTCGCGAACCCAAGCCAGGGCGACCTCCAACGGCGACCAGCCGAGACCCTCGCCGGCTCGCGTGATCGCCTCGACGATGCGGTCCGAGCGTTCGTTGAGGTGGCGCCCGACGAACGCGGCGAAGTGCGGCGAGGCGGCCCGCGAGTCCGCCGGCGTACCGGTCCGGTACTTGCCGGTCAGCACGCCGCGACCCAGCGGCGACCACGGCAGGATGCCCATCCCGAGTGCCTGCGCCGCCGGGATCACCTCGGCCTCGACTCCGCGGGCGAGCAGCGAGTATTCGACCTGGTTCGACGCCAGCACCGCCCGCCCCGGGAGCGATCGCTGGAGCGTCGCCGCGCGAGCAGACTGCCAGCCGTTGTAGTTGGAGATGCCGACGTACCTGACCCGGCCGCTGTTCAGCGCGTGGTCCAGGGCGCTCAGGGTCTCCTCGAGCGGCGCGTCATCGACCCAGGTATGGACCTGCCACAGATCGACGTGGTCCACCTTGAGACGTTTCAACGAGGCATCGAGGGTGTCGAGCAGGAATCCGCGCGACCCGTTGGTCTCCCGATCACCGCGGATCCGGCTGATACCGGCCTTGGTCGCCAGGACCACGTCCTCGCGCGCCACGACATCGCCCAGCAGTGAACCGATGACGCGTTCGGAGTCGCCGTTGCCGTAGCCGGCTGCCGTGTCGAGCAGCGTCCCGCCGGCCTCGACGAACGCGGCCAGCTGGTCGCGCGCTTCGTGCTCGTCGGTGTCGCGCCCCCAGGTCATCGTCCCCAGACCGAGGCGCGAGACCTTGAGTCCGGTCGTGCCCAGGTACCGCTGCTGCATACGCAGAAGGTTAACCAGCGCTGTCGCGCCGACCTGCGGCGGCTCGCCGTAGCAGGCTGGGTCAGGTCGAGGTCAGGTTCGGGCCCTAGGGTCAGGTCCCGTGAACTATCTGGACGCAATCATCCTGGGCATCGTCGAGGGGCTCAGCGAGTTCCTTCCCGTGTCCAGCACAGGCCACCTGACCATCGCCGAGAAGCTGCTCGGCTACAAGATCGACGCTCACAACATCACCGCGTTCACCGCCGTGATCCAGGTCGGAGCGATTGCGGCTGTGCTGATCTACTTCTGGACCGACATCTGGCGGATCGCGAAGGCCTGGACCGTCGGCGTCTTCCGGCCCGAGTACCGCGGGACCCTCGATCACCGGATGGGCTGGTACATCATCGTCGGCTCGATCCCCATCGGGATCGTCGGCTTCGCCGCGCGGAACCTGGTCTCCGGCAGCCTGCGCTCGCTGTGGGTGGTGGCAGCCGCGCTGATCATCTGGAGCGGCGCGATGATCCTCGCGGAGCGGCGGGCGACGCAGCAGCGCGGCGAGACCGCGCTCAGCCTCCGTGACGCACTGGTCATGGGAGTCGTGCAGTGCCTCGCGTTGATCCCCGGCGTCTCGCGGTCCGGTGCCAGCATCTCGGCGGGTCTGGCGCAGGGTCTGGACCGGGTCACGGCCACCCGGATGTCCTTCTACCTGGGCATCCCGTCCCTGGTCGCGGCAGGCGCCTACGAGGTGCACAAGGACGGGCACGGCCTCGCGGTCGGACCGACGATCGTCGGCACCCTGGTCGCGTTCGTGGTCGCCTACGCGTCGGTCGCCTGGCTGCTGAGGTTCGTCGCGCACCACAGCATCGGCAAGTTCGTGCCGTACCGGGTCGGTCTCGGCGTGGTGCTGCTGGTCCTCCTGGCGACCAAGGTGATGTCGGCTACCTGACCGCATGGCCGAGGAGGTCGGTCGACACCCTCAGAGCCAACCGGACCGACGGGCGATGATCCAGATGGCCAGGGAGCTGCACGCCATCATGGTGAGCGCCATCGGATAGCCGAAGGGCCAGGCAAGCTCCGGTATCCGGTGGAAGTTCATCCCGTAGATACCGGCGATCAGAGTCGGGGCGGCAATCAGGCCGACTGCCGCCGAGATCTTTCGCATATCGTCGTTCTGCTGGATGCTGATCTGCGCCATGTGAGCCTCGAAGGCGGCGGTCAGCAGCTCCTGGAGGTTGTCCATCGTCTCGGCGACGCTCGAGAGGTGGTCGGCGACGTCGCGGAAGTACGGCGCTGCCTCGGTGTCGATGCCCCGGACCGCACCGGTGGCGAAGCGGTTCACCGGATCGCGCAGCGGCAGGACTGCCCGGCGCATCTCGGCGAGCTCGCGCTTGAGGATGTAGATGCGCTCGGAGTCGTTCGTGCGCTGCGATGCGAACACCGAGTTCTCGACCTCGTCGACGTCGATCACCAGCTCCTCCGCCACCTCCTCGTAGCGGTCGACCACCTGGTCGCAGACGGCGTAGACGACGGCGGACGGACCGTGGGCGAGCACCTTCTGCATGCCCTCCAGGGCCAGCCGGGCGTCGTGGAGGCCGCCTCCCTGGCCGTGCCGCACCGTCACCACGAAGTCAGGTCCGACGAAGACGTTGATCTCGCCGGTCTCCACGGCGTCGTTCTCGTTCACGTACCAGAGCGTCTTGAGGGTCAGGAAGAGCGAGTCGTCGTAGCGCTCGAGCTTGGGTCGCTGGTGCGCCATCAGGGCGTCCTCGACCGCGAGCGGATGCAGGTCGTAGACCGCGGCAACCGTGTTGAGCTCGGTCTCGCTCGGTTCGTGGAGCCCGACCCAGACGAAGTCGCCCTGTTCGCTGGCGCGTGAGCGGACGCCCGCCAGGTCAGAGACGGCCGTGCCGCAGTCGACCCGGATGCCGTTGCGGTAGAGAGCGTTGTCCACGATCACCTGTCCGAGGCTAGAACACGCGCGCCTGCCGCGGCGCAGGCTCGCGGTAGGTTCGTCGCGTGGCAACGGTGATCCTCGCGCGGCACGGCCGAACCCAGGCGAACGCGACCGGTGTGTTGGCTGGCAGGACACCGGGAATCCGGCTCGACGAGGTCGGTGCCGACCAGGCTCGGACGGCCGCCTCCCGTCTCGACGGCCTCACCCTGGCCGCGGCGTTCACCAGCCCCCTTGAGCGCTGCAAGGAGACCTCTGCGCTGCTCCTGCGGGGATCAGGGCTACGAGCCCGGGTCGAACGCGGGCTCACCGAATGCGACTACGGCGACTGGGCCGGTCGTCCGATGAAGGACCTCGTGAAGGAGGACCTCTGGAAGGTGATCCAGGCCCACCCGGCCGGTGTCAGGTTTCCCGGTGGGGAGTCGATGGCGGAGATGTCGGCGCGTTCGGTGGCCGCGGTGCGGACCTGCGACGCGAAGGTCGCTGCCGAGCACGGCGACGACGCGGTGTGGCTGGCCGTGGCGCACGGGGACATCATCAAGGCGATCCTCGCGGACGCCCTCGGCATGCACCTGGACTCGTTTCAGCGGATCGTCATCGACCCGGCGAGCCTGTCGGTGATCCGCTACACGACGCGTCGCTCCTACGTGCTCTCGACCAACACGAGCAGCGGATCCCTTGCCCACCTGGGCAACCACGCCGGCGCAGGGTCCGAGGAGAAGCTGGACGAGAAGCTGGGCGGCGGCTCAGGGCCCTCCCGGTGAGGTCGTAGGCTCGCTCCATGCCGCCCCTGGTCCATCGTTTCGACCCGCCCGAACGATTCATCGCCGGCACCGTCGGTGAGCCCGGGCAGCGCACCTTCTTCCTGCAGGCGCGCTCCGGGATGCGAGTCACCAGCGTCGCGCTGGAGAAGCAGCAGGTGGAGATCCTCGGCGAACGTGTCGACGAGCTCCTCGATGAGCTCCTCAGCTCTGGCGGCATCGCCAGCCTTATCCCGGCGATCACCCCGACCGACCTGGTCGACAACGGCCCCCTGGACCAGCCGATCGTCGAAGAATTCCGCGCCGGCACGATCACGTTGTCCTGGGACGCGGACGACGAGCGAGTCGTGGTCGAGGTCTTCCCGGTGATCGAGGTCGAGGTCCCGATCGAGGCTGCCGAGGACGACCTTGTGGACCTGCCCATCGACGAGCCCGAACCGGACGAGCTCTTCATCGTGCGACTGACCCCGGTGCTCGCGCGGGTGTTCGCCACGCGTGCTGCCTCGGTCGTCCAGGCCGGACGCCCGTCGTGCCCGTTCTGCGGCGGACCTGTCGATCCCGCCGGTCACCTCTGCCCGCGCGCCAACGGTTTCCGGCGCACACGTTCGTGAGCTCGGCACCGCGGTCGGACACCGAACCCGTTCCCGATCCCGGGGTCGAGGAGCTGCTGGCCCACGGCGAGATGACGTTGCTGGGCCGGATCATGCCGGCCTCCAACCACACCTGGCTGTGCCGTCTCGGCGCGGAGGAGGACGGCGTGCAGGCGGTGTACAAGCCGGTCTCCGGCGAGCGACCGCTCTGGGACTTCGAGGACGGCACCTTGGCCGAACGCGAGTACGCCGCCCGCCTGGTCTCAGAGTCGCTCGGCTGGTCCGTCGTACCGCCGACGCTGCTGCGCGACGGGCCTGCCGGTCCCGGCATGGTCCAGCTGTGGTGCGAGCCGGATCCCGAGCAGGCGAGCGTCGACATCGTTCCTCAGGGCCGGGTGGCACCGGGACAGCTCGCCGTTCTCGATGCGTACGACGACCGTGAGCGACCGGTGACCCTCGTCCACGAGGACAGTGCCCCTCTCCGCCGGATGGCGCTGTTCGACATCGTCGTGAACAACACCGACCGCAAGGGCGGCCATGTGCTCGCCATGGCCGGCGGCCACCGGTACGGCGTGGACCACGGTGTCTGCTTCCACGTCGAGGACAAGCTGCGCACCGTCCTGTGGGGCTGGGCCGGCCAACCGTTCACCGCCGAGGAGCGTGCCGGCCTCACGGCACTGGACCGGGCGTTCGCCGGCGGCCTGGACGATGAGCTCGCTCCCTTGCTCACCCGCGCAGAGCGGGCCCGGACCCGTGTCCGGCTCGCCCGGCTGACTGCGGCCGGGCGCTTCCCCGACCCGGGACCCGGGTGGCCCTCCCTCCCGTGGCCCCCGTTCTGAGCAAGGTCGTTAAGGTTCCCCCATGCGTGCCTGGTCTGCTCCTGCTGTCCCCGCTCTCGCACGTCCGGGTCCGCCGGTAGCGGTGTACGACTCGGCCACCCGGGGACTGGTCACCCTGACCCCGGAGACCGGGATCGCGCGGATGTACGTCTGCGGGATCACGCCGTACGACGCCACCCACCTGGGTCACGCCGCCACCTACGTCGCCTTCGACCTGCTGAACCGGGCCTGGCGCAGCGCGGGCCACCAGGTCCGCTACGTCCAGAACGTCACCGATGTCGACGACCCGTTGCTCGAGCGAGCCGTCGCGACCGGCCAGGACTGGGTCGAGCTCGCCGAACGCGAGACCGAGCTGTTCCGCACCGACATGGAGGCGCTGCGGGTGCTGCCGCCCGATGAGTACATCGGTGCCGTCGAGTCGATTCCGCTGGTCGTGGCGATGATCGAGCGGTTGCAGGCGACCGGTGCCGTCTACACGGTGCCGAACGAGCGGGGCGACGGGGACCTGTACTTCTCGGTCACCGCCGACCCGGACTTCGGTGGCGTCTCCGGGTGGGACCGGGAGCAGATGCTGGCGATCTTCGCCGAACGCGGGGGAGACCCGGACCGCCCGGGGAAGAAGGACCCGCTGGACTGCCTGCTGTGGCAGAGCGAGCGACCCGACGACCCGGCCTGGGACTCGGCGCTGGGCCGGGGCCGGCCCGGGTGGCACATCGAGTGCTCGGCCATCTCGCGCGAACACCTCGGCGCCGGTTTCGACGTCCAGGGCGGCGGGAGCGACCTGGTCTTCCCGCACCACGAGATGAGCGCCTCCGAGGCCCAGGTCGCCGATCCGGAGCACCGGTTCGCGCGCGCCTACGTGCACGCCGGAATGGTGGCCCTGGACGGCGAGAAGATGTCGAAGTCGAAGGGCAACCTCGAGCTCGTCTCGCGCCTGCGCGGCGAGGGCGTCGACCCGATGGCGATCCGCTGGGAGCTGCTCACCCACCACTACCGCGAGGACTGGGAGTGGGACAACGACCTGCTGGCGGTCTCGGCGGAGGAGTACCACGAGGTCAAGGTCGCCGCCGCGAAGCCGGCCGGGGCCCCGACCGCGGGCGTGGTGGCCGAGGTGCTCGAAGCCCTCGCCGACGACCTCGATGCGCCCCGTGCCCTGGGGGCGCTGTCCGACTGGGCCGAGGCGACCGATCTGGGCGACGACTCCGAGCCCGGCGCCGGACGGGTGATCCGGGCGCTGGCCGATGCCGCGCTCGGGCTGCTGCTGTAGCTGATAGGTCATGAGCCGTAGCTGAGTGGACTCTGTTGGGGTCCGATCAGAGGAGGCGGTTCATGTCGATCTTGGATGTGGCTTTGGATCCGGCGACGGTGGTCGTTGCGGTGGATCCGGG
>NZ_JAOPXI010000082.1 GCF_025965215.1 Marmoricola sp. | reverse complement strand
ATCGCTCCGACCCGGAGCGGCGACGAGCCGGCGAAGGCACCGGACTCCCGCGACGGTGAAGTGCATCCCGATGACCCGGACGTCGAGGACGACGGCGTGGACGGCGCCGAACTGCTCCGCCGCGAGCTCGGTGCCACCGTGATCGACGAGATCTCCCACGAATGACCAGGAGCACACGATGACCCAGAATCCTGTTGGCGACGGGGCCAATCCGTTGGGAAGCTTCGACCTCGGCGCCATGCTCGAACAGGCCCAGCAGATGCAGGCCCAGTTGATGGCCGCCCAGGCTGAGCTCGCGTCCACCCTGGTCGAGGGCAGCGCCGGAGGCGTGCGGGTCCAGATCTCCGGGACCGGCGAGCTGACCGGTGTCACCGTGACGCCCGGGTCGTTCGACGGCAGTGATGCGGAGTCGCTCGCCGACCTCGGCGACCTTGTCGTCGCGGCGTTCCGCGATGCCAAGGCCAAGGCCGATGCAGCCGCGTCCGCTGCGCTGGGCCCGATGGCCGGTGCGCTGGGCGGCGACTTCGGCGCCCTCGGCGGCGGCGACGTGCCGCGCAACCCGCTGGGCTTTGGGCCGACGGGCGGCTGACGTTGTACGAAGGTGTCATCCAGGACCTCATCGACGAGCTCGGGCGGCTGCCCGGGGTCGGGCCGAAGGGTGCCCAGCGGATCGCCTTCCACCTGCTCGCTGCCGATCCGGTCGACGTACGGCGCCTGGCCGACGTGCTCGTCGAGGTCAAGGCCAAGGCGCGCTTCTGCTCGACCTGCGGCAACGTGGCCGAGGAGGAGCAGTGCCGGATCTGTCGGGACCCGCGTCGCGACCCGGCCCTGATCTGCGTGGTCGAGGAGTCCAAGGACGTCGTGGCGATCGAGCGGACCCGTGAGTTCCGCGGTCGCTACCACGTGCTCGGCGGGGCGATCTCGCCGCTCGAGGGCATCGGCCCCGAGCAGCTCCGTATCCGCGAACTGATCGCACGGCTCGACGACGGAGTCGTCACCGAGATCATCCTGGCCACCGACCCGAACATCGAGGGCGATGCCACTGCGGCGTACCTCACCCGGATGTTGCGGCCGATGGGCTTGCAGGTGACGCGTTTGGCGAGTGGACTACCTGTTGGTGGTGATCTCGAGTACGCCGACGAGGTCACGTTGGGACGTGCGTTCGCCGGGAGGCGCAATGCTGGTGAATGAACCTGGGAGAGGGCAATGAGCGCACACGAGTTCGAGGAGTTCGGTCAGCAGATCGCCGACGCAGCCGAGGCTTTCCTGGTCGGGTTGCAGGCGATCTCCCGCGAGGAGGAGGTCGGCTCCGCCGTACCGCTGCTGCTGCTGGAGGTCAGCCAGCTGCTGCTCGCCGGCGCGCGTCTCGGCGCGCAGCAGGACTTCCAGCCGGAGACCGAGTACCAACCCGATGTCGGCCCCGACGCCGACCTGGACGCGATGCGGCTCCGGCTCGCAGCCAAGCTCGGCGATGCGGACACCTACAGCCACAACTTCGAGCCGTACGACCCTGAGACGTTCACCTCGAACCTGTCCGACGACCTGACCCTGATCGCGACCGACATCGCCAACGGCATGCGACACTTCCGGGCCGGCAACATCGAGGAAGCCCTCTGGTGGTGGCAGTACTCCTACCTGGCGTCCTGGGGCTCCCAGGCGTGCGGCGTCCTCGCTGCGCTGCATTCGGTGGTCGCGCACGACCGCCTCGACCTCGAGATCGACGAGTCCGACCAGCTCGAGGCTGCCGAGGCAGTCCTCGACGCCGAACTGCTCTAGCTGGGACGACCGGGCGGCGTCGATCCTCGTCTCGGTAGAATCTGGGTGGCCGTAGGCCCTCCGGCAAGCGAGAATCGCAGCCACGAGTCATGAGAGAGCGTCAGGAGCAGTTGTGGGCATTGTCGTGCAGAAGTACGGCGGTTCCTCTGTTGCCGACGCCGAAGCGATCAAGCGGGTCGCCCGCCGCATCGTGGAGACCAAGAAGGACGGCAACCAGGTCGTCGTCGTCGTTTCCGCGATGGGTGACACCACCGACGAGCTGATCGACCTGGCCAACCAGGTCTCGCCGCTGCCGCCCGCACGCGAGCTCGACATGCTGCTGACCGCCGGCGAGCGGATCTCGATGGCGGTGCTGGCCATGGCGATCCACGACCTCGGCCACCAAGCCCGCTCGTTCACCGGGTCGCAGGCCGGCGTCATCACCGATGCCGAGCACGGCCGCGCCAAGATCATCGACGTGACCCCGGGCCGGATCCAGGCCGCGATCGACGAGGGCGCGATAGCCATCGTCGCCGGCTTCCAGGGCGTATCCCAGACCACCAAGGACATCACCACGCTGGGCCGTGGTGGCTCGGACACGACCGCCGTTGCCCTCGCGGTGGCGCTCAAGGCCGACGTCTGCGAGATCTACTCCGACGTGGACGGCATCTTCACCGCTGACCCGCGCATCGAGCCACGGGCCCGCAAGGTGCCGCGCATCTCCTACGAGGAGACACTGGAGATGGCGGCCCAGGGCGCCAAGATCTTGCACCTGCGTTGCGTGGAGTACGCGCGCCGCTACGACATGCCCATCCACGTCCGCTCGTCCTTCAGTGACAAGCAGGGCACCTGGGTCACCAGTGCCGACAAGGTACTGGCCCAGAATGTTGCTCTGTCCGATACCAAGGGGGAGATCACCATGGAAGCAGCCATCATCACCGGTGTCGCACACGACCGGAGCCAGGCAAAGATCACCGTTGTCGGGGTCCCTGACAAGCCGGGCGAGGCCGCCGCGATCTTTCGTGCCATCGCCGACGCGCAGATCAACATCGACATGATCGTCCAGAACGTCTCGGCCGCAGCCACCAGCCTCACCGATGTCTCCTTCACGTTGCCGCGCGGCGAGGGCCAGACGGCCGTCACCGCACTGGCGCGGCTGCAGGAGTCGGTCGGCTTCGAGAGCGTCCTGTACGACGACAGCGTCGGCAAGGTGTCCATCGTCGGTGCCGGGATGAGCTCCTCGCCGGGCATCTCAGCGCGCTTCTT
>NZ_JAOPXI010000075.1 GCF_025965215.1 Marmoricola sp. | reverse complement strand
GAGTAGCCGGCGAAGCCCTCGAGGATGCCCAGGAGAAGCAGCACACCACCGATGATCCAGTTGAGCTCGCGCGGCTTGCGGAAGGCTCCGGTGAGGAAGACGCGCATCATGTGCACGAGCATCGCGGCGATGAACAGCATCGCGGCCCAGTGGTGCATCTGGCGCATCAGCAGGCCGGCGCGGACGTCGAAGCTGATGTGCAGCGTCGAGGCGTAGGCCTCGGACATGTGGATGCCGCGGAGCTGGTCGTAGGAGCCGTTGTAGACGACCTCGCCCATGCTCGGGTTGAACCACAGGCTCAGGAAGACGCCGGTGAGGAGGAGGATCACGAAGCTCCACAGCGCGATCTCGCCGAGCATGAAGGACCAGTGGTCCGGGAACACCTTGCGGATCTGCTTCTTCGCCGAGGTCGCGATGCCGAGGCGCTCATCGGCCCAGTTCGCGATCGCGCCGGCCGGGTTCGGCTTGGCGATCGCGGCGGGCGTCGTACCGTTGCTGGCTGCAGGTGCGCTCATGTCAGGTTGCTCCGGTCTCGTTCCCAGTAGCTCGGGCCGACAGGTTCGGTGAAATCGCTCTGGGCGACGATGTAACCGTCGGCGTCCAGCGTGATCGGCAGCTGCGGCAGGTGTCGTCCTGCGGGTCCGAAGATCACCTTGCCGTTGTCGGCCAGGTCGAAGGTCGACTGGTGGCAGGGACAGAGCAGGTGGTGCGTCTGCTGCTCCCACAGGGAGATCGGGCAGCCGACGTGGGTGCAGATCTTCGAGTAGCACAGGATGCCGTCGATGCCCCAGTTCCTGCGGTCGGGCAGCGCCTTGATGTCGTCGGGGTGCATCCGGACCAGGATCACCGCAGCCTTGGCCTTCGCCTGCAGCAGCGCAGTGCCCTCGATGACGGGCTGGCCCTCGGAGTTCGTGGCGAAGAAGATCTCGGGCTCGGCATTGACCAGCTGGCCGATCTCCATGTCCTCGGGCTTGATCTTGGCGCCGTCGACGTCCTGGACGACCTGCATGCCCTTGGCCCACACGGTGTGCGCGAGCTTGTTGTCGGGCAGTGGACCGAGGTCGCGCAGGAACACGATGGCCGGCAGGCCCAGCGTGGCCATCGCGCCGAGCAGGGAGTTGCGCACCAGCGGACGGCGCCCGATCCCGGACTCGGCAATGCCGACCTCGAGTGCGGCGATCGCCTCGTCGCGGTCCTCCTGCGGCGAGGCTGCAGGGTGCCTGTACTCGACGATCTCGTGGTCGCTCATCAGCTTGCGCGACCACTGGATGGCCCCGATCCCGATCGCGAGCAGCGCCAGGCCCAGGCAGCCGCCGAGGGCGACCGTGGATGCGCCCATGCCGAGGAACACGGAGGGGTGGCCACCGATGTTCAGCGAGAAGTACGCCACGCAGGTGAGGATGGCGAAGACGGAGGAGAGGCCGAACAGGGTCGCGACCTGGCGCTCAGCGCGCTTCTCCATCACCGGGTCGACGTCGGTCGGGCGCGGGAGGTGCTCGGGCAGGCCCGGGTCCGCGATCGGCTCGGCTGCGACGTGCTCGAGCTCGTGGTTGTCCTCGCTCACGCGTCGGCCCCCTTCGTGGTGGTCTTCTTCTTGCGGGAGGTGCCCGAGGTGATCCAGATTCCGGCGCCGACGAGGCTGCCGATGCCGACGAGCCAGGCGAACATGCCCTCGGAGACCGGGCCGATCGAGCCGAGGGTGAAGCCGCCGTAGCTGGGCGCACTCTCGTTGGTCTTGAGGTACGCGATGATCTCCTTCTTGTCCAGCGGCGACAGGACGCCGTTGGAGAAGACCGGCATCTGCTGCGGTCCGGTGAGCATCGCTTCGAAGATGTGCTTGGAGGAGACCCCCTTGAGGGCGGGTGCGTACTTGCCCTTGGGCAGCGCGCCGCCGCTACCGGCGAAGTTGTGGCACGCCGTGCAGTTGGTCCGGAAGAACTCGCCGCCCTGGACCATCTGCGCGTTGGTCACGCCGCTGCCGTCGTACTGGTCCGCGGTCGGGATCGACGGGCCGGGCCCGAGCGAGGCGACGTACGCCGCGAGGGCCGCGATCTCGTCGCTGTTGAAGACCGGGGCCTTCTGCATGGCTTGGGCGCCGGGCTGGGCCATCGGCATCCGGCCCGTGCCGACCTGGAAGTCGACCGCCGCAGCGCCGACGCCGATCAGGGAAGGACCGTAGTTGTTCCCGCGCTCGGTGGTCACGCCCTCGGCGTTCGAGCCGTGGCACGAGGAGCAGCTGACCGCGAAGAGCGCACGGCCCTTGGCGATCGTTGCCGCGTCGCTCGAGGCCTTGTCGGCGCTCGCCGGTGACAGCACGGCCACGAGGCCGCCGGTCGCCAGCAGGGCGACGATCAGCACGGCGGGCGCGGCGACGCGACTGCGGCGACGTGCCGAGAGCCGAGCTGAGATCTTGCGCGTGAACAGTCGCACAACAGGTCCTATCGGTTCAGGCGTTACTTGATGAGGTAGATGGTCGCGAACAGGCCGATCCAGACCACGTCGACGAAGTGCCAGTAGTAGGACACGACGATCGCGGTGACGGCCTGCTCGTGAGTGAAGCGCCGTGCGACGAAGGTCCGTCCGAGGACGAACAGGAAGGCGATGAGGCCGCCGGTCACGTGCAGGCCGTGGAAACCGGTGGTCAAGTAGAACATCGTGCCGTAGGCCGAGGACGGGATCGTGATGCCCTCGTGGATCAGGTTCGTGTACTCGAACGCCTGGCCACCGATGAAGATGGCACCCATGCAGTAGGTCAGCACGAACCACTCGCGCAGGCCCCACTCCTTGACCGGGTGCAGGGTGAGGACCTTGCCCTTGCGGCCGACCTGACCGCGCTCAGCGGCGAACACGCCCAACTGGCAGGTCAGCGAGGAGAGCACCAGGATCGTGGTGTTGCCCGAGGCGAACGCGACGTTGAGGTGTGCGGTGGACTGCGCCCAGAGCTGGGGACTCACCGACCTGATCGTGAAGTAGCTGGCGAACAGCGCAGCGAAGAACATCAGCTCGCTCGAGAGCCAGATGATGGTGCCTACGCTGACCATGCTCGGTCGGTCATGGTGCCCGTGCAGGCGGGATGCTGGGATCACAGATGCTGTCGCCACGCCGCCATTATGTCGATAGTCCGACCCCGCGCCACCTCGACCCCCGGTTTTGAGCACCCGTGTCGCAGACCGTGCCGCAGGGGGTTACCGATGGTGGTGGTGTGACTCACGTGTTTCGACCTGGGGCGAGTCGCCCGGGAGCCTGCTTCTACCCTGTTCTGGTGCTGATACCTGTCGCCGCCGAGACCGACCGGCTGCCGGCGTTCCACCTCTCGACGGTGTTCACCGCGTGGGGAGCCGACCCGGTGCTCGTCATCAGCTCGAGCGTGATCGCCGGTCTGTACCTGCTAGGTGTCTGGACGCTGCACAGCCGCGGCGACGAGTGGCCGGTCGGGCGCACGGCCGCGTTCGTGGTCGGCGGGACGGGGTCGTTCTACTTCGCGACGTCCTCGGGCATCGGCACCTACGACGACACGCTGCTCTCGGTGCACATGGTCCAGCACATGATCCTGGGCATGGTGGTGCCGCTGTTCTTGGCACTCGGTGCACCGGTGACCCTCGCCCTGCGCACGCTGCCGCGCGGCCCGCGGGCAGGCCTGCTCGCCCTCCTGCACTCGCGCTTCGCGAAGGTGCTCACGTTCGCTCCGCTGACGCTGGCCCTGTACGTCGTCAGTCCCTGGGCGCTGTACTTCTCAGGCTGGTACTCGGCCACGCTGCACTCAGACTTCCAGCACGAGATGATGCACGTGCACCTGGTCCTGGTCGGTTCGCTCTTCTTCTGGCCGCTGATGGGAATCGACCCGCTGCCGAACCGGCTCGGGTACCCCGTGCGGATGCTGATCGTGGTCCTGACGCTGCCGTTCCACGCGTTCCTGGGCATCACGATCCTCGGTCAGTCCAAGCTCATCGGCGGGACCTGGTACCCGGACCTGCACGCCACGATGCCGTGGTTGCCGGCTCCGCTGGACGATCAGCACCTTGCCGGCGGGATCCTGTGGAGCTCGGGCGACCTGATCGGGCTGCTCTTCTTCGGGGTCCTGTTCGTCCAGTGGGTCCGGTCCTCGATCAAGGAGGGCCAGCGCGAGGACCGCCGCCTGGACCGGCTCGAGCGCCTGCAGCGGGCCCAGGCAATGCGCCCGACACCCGGAACGTCTGACTAGTAGCATCGTGGTCGTGACTGCGAACTCCTCCGCACCCGTGCGTGTCCTGGTCTACAGCGACGACTCCGACGTCCGCCAGCAGGTGATCCTCGGACTCGGTCGTCGGGTGCACCCCGACCTGCCCGAGCTCACCTATGTCGAGGTGGCAACCGAACCGGTCGTGTGGCAGCAGCTCGACTCCGGTCAGATCGACCTGGCGATCCTCGACGGCGAAGCGACCCCGGCCGGTGGCCTCGGCATCGCTCGACAGCTCAAGGACGAGATCTACCAGGCCCCGCCGGTGCTGGTCCTGACCGGGCGCCGCGACGATCTGTGGCTGGCCACCTGGTCGCGCGCCGAGGCGGCAGTCTCACACCCCCTCGACCCGATCGAGCTCGCCGAGGCGGTCACCCGTCTGCTGCACTCGCGGGTTCCCTCCGAAGCCTGAGCCGGCGCAGATGAGCGGGCACACCTGGCCCGAGGTCCTCACGAGCCTGGTCGCACGACGTGACCTGACGTCGGCGCAGACCACCTGGGCCATGCGCGAGATCCTCCTCGGCGCTGCGACACCGGTCCAGGTCGCGGGGTTCGCGGTCGCACTGCGCGCCAAGGGCGAGACGGTCGTCGAGCTGCAGGGGCTGGTCGACGCGATGTACGAGCACGCGACGCCGCTCGCGGTCGCCGGCCGGACCCTGGACGTGGTCGGGACGGGTGGCGACAGGTCGTTCTCGGTCAACATCTCGACGATGGCGGCGATCGTCGCTGCCGGTGCCGGCGCGACCGTCGTCAAGCACGGCAACAGGTCGGCCTCGAGCAAGGCGGGCAGCGCCGATGTCCTGGAGCTCCTCGGCATCCGGCTGGACCTGCCCGCTGACGATGTCGCACGGGTCGCCTCCGAAGCCGGCATCACCTTCTGCTTCGCCGCTGCCTTCCATCCGGCGCTGCGGCACGCGGCGGTGGCGCGCAGCGAGCTGGGTATCGGAACGACGTTCAACTTCCTGGGGCCGATCGCCAATCCGGCCAAGCCCGCTGCCCAGGCGATCGGGTGCGCCGACGTCCGAATGGCGCCTGTGATGGCCGGCGTCTTCGCTCGTCGGGGGGTCGACGCCTGGGTCTTCCGCGGTGACGACGGACTCGACGAGCTGACCACGACCACGACCTCGCGGGTCTGGCTCGTGCGCGGCGGCGAGGTCGTCGAGGACACCGTCGATCCGGTTCGCCTCGGCCTCCCCCTCGGGACCGTCGAGGGTTTGCGCGGCGGCGATGCCGCCCACAACGCCGACGTCATACGCCGGCTCCTGGCCGGTGAGGGCGGCGAGGTGCGCGACGCGGTCATCCTCAACGCCGGAGCCGCTCTGGCGGTCCATGCAGACGACGAGGGAAGCCTCGAGGACCGGCTCGCTGCCGGGATCGTGCGGGCCACCGAGTCGCTCGATTCCGGGTCGGCCGCCGCGACGCTCGAGCGCTGGGTCGCCGCCGCTGCTGGCTGAAGCTCAGAGGACGAGCTCGAAGGACCCGTCAGGTCGAGGCGTGAACCCGAGTCGTTCGTAGTACGCGCCGACCATCTTCACCGGGGTGATCACCCGGGTGAAACCTCGTCCGGCCAGGACGCCGCTGCGGCGCCAGACGAACTGACCGGGGGAGAAGTCGCGGAAGCGCGGGGTCACGTAGTCGAGCAGGACTTCTGCCACGTCGCCGTGCGCGTGCACCAGAACCACGCCGACGGTCTCGTCGGCGCGCTGCAGGATGAAGGCGAGGTTGTCCGCCTCGGCTCCGTTCCAGACCAGGTCGGGCTGGAACGCCAGGATGTCGGCTTCGTGGATCCGCAGCACGTGGCGCAGGTACTCGTCCTGGCCGCCGACCTCGAGCACGGCGTACGTCTCCTCGTCGAGACGGGAGCCCAGAAGGCTTCGGATGTGCCACCCGTTGATCGCGACGAGCGCGGCGTTCATCGCGACCATCGGCCAGATGCCCAGGGCCGCGTTGAACCCGGCGAGCACGATGCACGCTGCCAGGTTCAGCACGCGGAACCGCAGCACCCGCGCCTGCATCACCGAATAGACCACCAACGCCGATCCGAGCCATCCGACGACGTCGAGCCACGCCGCCGCGGTCATCGGGCTGTTCCGTCCGGATCTCGGCGGCTCATGCGCCGAGGCTAGTTCACTGCACGACCTGGCGAGTCGGGCGCGCGGACTCGGCGATGTGGTGGACCAGCGCCCTGGCCGCCCGGGTGTTGAGGGTACGTACGGCGGTGGGCAACAGAGCTGCAGCGTGCAGCCGCGACGTCACGTGTCGTCGAGCAGTGCGCGCGGCGCGGTCGAAACCGCCGTCGGCCAACTGTGCCGCGACGGTCCGGAAGTAACGTCTCTCCTCGGCGAACCGGGCGCCGTCGAGCGTCTTGACGGCTGAATCGCTGCCGGCATGACGCCGGTACAGGAACGAGACCTGCGGGTGCAGGGTCATCGTGCCTCCGTCGCGCAGGACGTCGACGAGCATCCCGAGGTCCTGCGCCACGTGCAGGTCGCTGCGGAACCCGATCCGTCGCAGCTCCGACAGCCTCCAGCACAGGCTCGGGAAGTAGGTCCAGTTGCCGTGCAG
>NZ_JAOPXI010000068.1 GCF_025965215.1 Marmoricola sp. | reverse complement strand
ATCGCGTCCTGGTGCGACCCGGAGAAGGCGGTGTAGACGAGGTCGCCGGCCCACGGGTGCCGCGGGTGCACCGGCAGGTTGGTGCAGTACTCGACCGTACGGCGGACCTCGTCGATGTCGGACAGGTCGACCTGAGGGTCGATGCCCTGGCTGAACAGGTTCATCGCCAGGGTGACCAGGTCGACGTTGCCGGTCCGTTCCCCGTGCCCGAACAGGCATCCCTCGACCCGGTCGGCACCGGCCATCAGGGCCAGCTCGGTGGCAGCGACCGCGGTGCCCCGGTCGTTGTGCGGGTGCAGGCTGATCGCGGAGTGCTCACGGCGGGTCAGGCGCCGGCCGAAGTACTCGATCTGGTCCGCGTAGGTGTTCGGCGTGGACATCTCGACCGTCGCCGGCAGGTTCAGGATGATCTCGCGTCCGGACTCGGGCTGCCACACGTCGGAGACCTGCTCGCACACCTCGAGGGCGAAGTCGGTCGGGGTCTGGGTGAAGATCTCCGGGCTGTACTGGTAGCCGAAACAGGTGCCCTCGAGCAGCTGCTCGCCGTACTTCATCACCCACTCGGTACCGCGGGTCGCGATGGCGATGCACTCGGCCTCGCTGACGCCGAACACGACCCGTTGGAAGAGCGGCGCGGTGGCGTTGTAGAGGTGCACCGTCGCGTTGTCGGCTCCGACGAGCGAGGAGACGGTGCGTTCGATCAGGTCCTCGCGCGCCTGGGTCAGGACCGAGACCCGGACGTCGTCGGGAATCCTGTCGCCCTCGACGAGCTGACGGACGAAGTCGAAGTCGGTCTGGCTCGCCGCCGGGAACCCGACCTCGATCTCCTTGTAGCCCAGGCCGACCAGGAGATCGAACATCTTCATCTTGCGTGCCGGGCTCATCGGGTCGATCAGGGCCTGGTTGCCGTCGCGCAGGTCGGTGGACAGCCATCGTGGCGCGTGGGTGATCTTCCGGTCCGGCCAGGTGCGGTCAGCGACGGTGACGGGTTCGAAGGCCCGATAGCGACCGAACGGCATCGCGCTGGGCTGCTGGGTGTTGTAGGTCCGGCTCAGGTGAACCGGTGAGCTGCTGGACTCGTTGCTGTCAGTCATGGATTGCCTCTTCGCTGGTGGTGGGTGCCGGCGTACACGAACACTCCGCAGCGAGGGGGTCCGACTGTGTTCAGACCTCGCTGCGGCAGCGAAGGAGGAGCTGGCGCATCAACATGACTGTCCCAGCATAGCGAATCGAGCCGCTGCGGCACACTGGCGCCATGGCCCGGTTGCTCGTCGTCCACCACTCCCCCACGCGTTCGCTGGCCGCCCTGACCGACCAGGTCGTCGCCGGTGCGAACGACCCGGAGATCACCGGCGTCGACGTCGTCGTCCGGGCCGCCCTGGACACCACCGCCGATGACCTGCTCGCTGCCGACGGCTACGTGCTCGGGACGAGCGCGAACTTCGGCTACATGTCCGGTGCTCTCAAGCACGTGTTCGACTCCACCTTCCTGCAGATCGGCGGAGCGCTGGACCCGAGCGGCGCAGCCGACGACTCGGCCGGCGCGACGGCCGGCCGTCCGTTCGGGCTCTACGTGCACGGGCGCTACGACACCGTCGGTGCCGTGCGCTCGGTGCTGGCGATCACCGGCGCGCTCGGCTGGAGACAGGGGTACGACGTGCTCGAGGTCCTGGGCGATCCGGGTGCCGACGGCCTCGAGGCGGCGTACCTCCTGGGCGGTACGA
Source organism: Marmoricola sp. (assembly GCF_025965215.1). Classification (GTDB taxonomy): domain Bacteria; phylum Actinomycetota; class Actinomycetes; order Propionibacteriales; family Nocardioidaceae; genus Marmoricola. Next base: position 15,630 of record NZ_JAOPXI010000068.1, on the reverse strand, counting down.
TCGCGGCGTTGCTCGGTGCCTGAGGTGGGCCTCGACAGGCCGCGGCGCAAGCTGGGACAGGAGGGATCGTGCTCGGGCGTCGTGCGAGCGCATCGCTGATGAGGCGTGAGGACCGTTCGGCGGCCCGCCTCCTCCCGACGATCGCGATGACCCTGGTCGCGCTGACCGGTTGCAGCACCGGCTCGGTGAACACCGTGACGCCGCCGGCCAGCCCCCGGGCACCCGCCACCGCCGCAGCTCCGCCCGCGGCCCCGAGAGCAGGTGCCTGCTACGACCTTGACGTCTCCGCAGCGCTCAGGCCGACCACGGCAGCCCCGGCCGTCGACTGCGCGCGGCGGCACACGGCGGTCACTGTTTCGGTCGGCACGATCGACCCGCTGCTCGACGGCCATCTGGTCGCGATCGACTCGACCCGCATCCAGGAGCAGATCGCCCGGACCTGCCGGCAGCGGGTGGCCTCGTACATCGGCGGCAGTGTCGAGACCCAGCGTCTCAGCCGACTCCAGGCGATCTGGTTCAGCCCGTCGCTGGCTGAGGCCGACCGGGGTGCCCTGTGGTTCCGGTGCGACCTGGTGATCTCGGCCAGCTCCAGCCAGTTCGCACCGCTTCCGGCGCGCACCCGCGGCCTGCTGTCGCGCCCCGGGGCGCTGAACCGGTACGGCACCTGCGGGACGACCGCACCCGCCACCAGCGGTTTCATGCTGGTGACCTGCTCGTCACCGCACAGGTGGCGCGCCCAGGCGACGATCGCCCTGCCTGCGAACGCGCGCTATCTGGCGCCCAAGGTCAGCCAGCTGGCCAGCGCACGCTGTCGCGCCGTCGAGGCCCGGGTGGCGCCGAACGCCCTGCACCTGCAGTGGACCTTCGCCTGGCCGACGACGGCGCAGTGGACCGAGGGGCAACGGTACGGCCTCTGCTGGACCCCCAGCCGAGGAACGTCCTAACGGACCGGGAACCCAGACTCCGCGAGCCTGTGCTTCACGTCGCCGATGCGCAGGGTGCCGAAGTGGAACACCGTGGCTGCGAGCACGGCATCGGCACCGGCATCGACCGCCGGGGCGAAGTGCTCGAGGGCACCAGCACCCCCGCTGGCGATCACCGGGATGCCCACCTCCGCGCGCACCCGACGGATCAGCTCGAGGTCGAAGCCGTCCTGCGTGCCGTCGGCATCCATCGCGTTCAGCAGGATCTCGCCCGCGCCGAGCTCTGCAGCCCGGACAGCCCAACCGATCGCATCCAGGCCAGCGGAGTTCCGGCCGCCGTGGGTCGTGACCTCGAAGCCGGAGTCGGTGCCCGCCGCACGCCGCGCATCGACCGAAAGCACCAGGACCTGGTTGCCGAAGCGGTCCGCGATCTCGGCGACCAGCTCGGGTCGCAGGATCGCAGCGGTATTGACGGCCACCTTGTCGGCGCCGGCGCGGAGCAGCCGATCGACGTCGTCGACACTTGAGATCCCGCCTCCGACGGTGAGCGGGATGAACACCTGCTCCGCCGTGCGGGAGACCATCTCCATGGTCGTCGCCCTGCCTTCGAACGACGCGGAGATGTCCAGGAAGGTCAGCTCGTCGGCGCCCTCGGCGTCGTACACCTTCGCCAGCTCGACCGGGTCGCCGGCATCCCGGAGCTCGGAGAAGTTGATGCCCTTGACCACCCGCCCGCCGTCGACGTCCAGACACGGGATCACCCGGATCGCGAGACTCACGATCCGAACCTCTCCGGCCAGGTCAGCTGGAGCGCCTGCTCGAGGGTGAACCTGCCCTCGTAGAGCGCGGTACCGATGATCGCGCCCTCGACCCCGATCCCGACCAGGTCCATCAGCATCTCGAGGTCACCGAGCTCGGTGATCCCACCGGAGGCCACCACCGGACGGTCGGTGACGGCGCAGACGTCCGTGAGCAGCTGCAGGTTCGGGCCTTCCAGCATGCCGTCCTTGTTGACGTCGGTCACGACATAGCGGGCGCAGCCCTCTCGGTCCAGGCGGGCCAGCACCTCGTAGAGGTCGCCGCCGTCGCGGGTCCAACCACGGGCCGCCAGGGTCGTGCCCCGAACGTCGAGGCCGATCGCGACCCGGTCGCCGTAGGTCGCGATCGCCCGGGCGCACCACTCTGGCTGCTCGAGCGCCGCCGTGCCGATGTTGACCCGCCGGCACCCGGTCGCCATCGCGGCCGCGAGCGACTCGTCGTCGCGGATCCCGCCGCTCATCTCGACGTCGATGTCGAGACGGGCGACGATCCCGGCCTGGAGCTCACGGTTGTTGCCGCGCCCGAACGCCGCGTCGAGGTCGACCAGGTGCAGCCACTCCGCCCCGGCCTCCTGCCAGCGCAGGGCTGCCTCGACCGGGTCCCCGAAGCGCTTCTCCGACCCGGCGACGCCCTGGACGAGCTGGACTGCCTGGCCCCCGGCGATGTCGACGGCCGGCAGCAGTTCGAGGTGAGCGTTCACGAGGGGGCTCCTGGAGGGATCAGAGGGCGAATGCGGCGATGACGGGAAAGGCGAGCACCGAGACGAGCAGCGCACCGAGCCGGGCCTGCCAGTCCGGACGCACCACCCAGACGATGACCTGGACCAGGACGAGCGAGGTCAGGACCAGGTTCAGCCGCACCCGGCGGCGCTGGGCCAGGATCCCCGTCTGCTGACCGGTGGGACGGCCGGGCAGGAACGGCGCGAGGCGACGTCGTACGGCGGCACGTCGGGCTCGCCGGCGCGCCGCGCGCTCGACCTCGCGGGCCCGCGCCTCGGCCCGGATCGTCGCCTCGCGCTGGCGGAGCTCGCGTCTGCGGGCACGTTCCTTGCTCATGTGCGCGACTCCAGCGACCCGACCCAGTTTGCGAGCAGGCGTGCCCCGGCTTCCCCGGACTTCTCCGGGTGGAACTGGGTGGCGCACAGCGCCCCATTCTCGACCGCCGCGACGAAGCGGTCCCCGCCGTGCTCGGCCCAGGTCACCAGCGGCGCGCGGGTGCGGTCGTTGGTGACCAGGCTCCACTCGCGTACGCCGTAGGAGTGCACGAAGTAGAAGCGCTCGCCGGCGACCCCGTCGAAGAGCATGGTGTCGCCGGGGACCTCCACGGTGTTCCAGCCCATGTGCGGCACCACCGGTGCCTGCAGTCGCTCCACCGTCCCGGGCCACTCGGCACAGCCCTGAGTGGTGACGCCGTGCTCGACACCGGTCTCGAAGAGCACCTGCAAGCCGACACAGATGCCCAGGACCGGGCGGCCGCCGGCCAGGCGGCGGCCGATGATCTCGGGACCCTTGACGTCGAGCAGGCCGGCCATGCACGCGGCGTACGCACCGACACCGGGTACGACCAGACCGTCGGCATCGAGCGCTGCCTGCTTGTCTGGGGTCAGGGTCACCTCGGCACCCGCCCGCTCGAGAGCGCGCACGGCCGAACGCACGTTCCCCGAGCCGTAGTCCAGGACGACGACCCGCGGTGAGTTGCTGGGCCTCACCCCTACAGAGTCCCCTTGGTAGAAGGCACACCGGTCTCGCGCGGGTCGAAGGCGACCGCATCGCGCAGGGCCCGGGCCACCGCCTTGAACTGGGACTCGACGATGTGGTGCGGGTCGCGACCCGCGAGCACCCGGACGTGCAGGGCGATCTGGGCGTGGTGGGCCAGCGTCTCGAAGATGTGCCGGGTCAGCGAGCCCAGGTAGGCGTCACCGATCGAGACGAACTGCTGACCCTCGGGCTCACCGGTGTGCACGCAGTAGGGGCGTCCGGAGACGTCGACGGCACACTGCACCAGTGCTTCGTCCAGCGGGACCAGGGAGTCACCGAACCGACGGATCCCGGTCTTGTCGCCGAGGGCCTGCGCCAGCGCGTCCCCGAGCACGATCGCGGTGTCCTCGACCGTGTGGTGGGCGTCGATGTGGGTGTCCCCGTCGGTGACGACGGTGAGGTCGAAGAGCGCGTGCCGGCCGAAGGCAGTCAGCATGTGGTCGTAGAAGCCGACACCCGTCGAGACTTCCGTCCGGCCGCTGCCGTCCAGGTCGAGCTCGACCAGGACCTTCGACTCCTTGGTCTGCCGTTCCAGGCGTACCGCACGAGCGCTCATGGTGTCTCCTCCGTCAGCATCGCTGTCAGTGTTCCAGTGAGAGCGTCCTTGAACGCCATCATTTCCTCGGCAGTCCCGATCGAGACCCGGAGCCACCCCGCGGGACCAGTCTCCCGGATCAGGACCCCGCGATCGAGCAGGCCCTGCCAGACCGCGTGCCGGTCCGCGAAGATGCCGAACAGGCAGAAGTTCGCGTCGGAATCCGCCACCTTGTGGCCCTGGGCGCGCAGCCATGCCACCGTCCGGTCCCGCTCTGCCCGCAGCTCAGCCACCGCACCGAGGAGCTCCGGGGCGTGCCTCAGGGCGGCACTGGCGGTCGCCTGGGTCACCGCGGAGAGGTGGTAGGGCAGCCGGACCACGCGCAGCGCGTCGCAGATCTCCGGCGCTGCGGCCAGGTAGCCCAGCCGGGCACCGGCCAGCGCGAACGCCTTGCTCATCGTGCGGGTGACCACCAGGTTGCGGTTCCCGGCCAGGAGCTCGAGCGCAGACGGGGTGCCCTCGCGCCGGAACTCCGCGTAGGCCTCGTCGATCACCACGATGCCGGTGTCGCCCACGAGCTCGCACACGGTGGCGATGACGTCGTGCGGCAGCGCGGTCCCGGTCGGGTTGTTCGGCGAGGGCAGCAGCACGACGCTCGGACGGTGCTCGGCCAGCAGCTCGCGGGCGTGGTCGGAGTCGAACGAGAAGTCCTCGTAACGGCGTCCGGCGACCCACCCGGTCATCGCGTCGCGCGCGTACTCGGGGTACATCGAGTATGTCGGCGCGAACGAGAGCGCCGTCCGGCCCGGCCCGCCGAAGGCCTGCAGGAGCTGCAGCATGACCTCGTTGGAGCCGTTCGCCACCCACACCTGGTCCGCGGTGATGCCGTAGTCGGTTCCTGGACCACCGGAGGTGTTCAGGTAGGCGGCCAGGCCCGACCGGAGGTCGGTGAACTCCCGGTCGGGGTAGCGGTTCAACGAAGCGGCGGCGTGGGCGACGGAGGTGGCGATGTCAGCGACCACCGCCGCCGAGGGCGGGTACGGGTTCTCGTTGACGTTGAGACAGACGGGGACGTCGAGCTGCGGCGCGCCGTACGGCTCCACGCCCTGCAGTTCCGCCCGCAGTGGCGGCCAGGTCATTGGTCTCGGCCCACCAGTCGCGCCCGGACGGCCGCGCCGTGGCCGGGCAGGTCTTCGGCCTCGGCAAGGGTCATGACGTGATCGGCGACCTCGAGCAACCCGTCACGGGAGTACTCCACGACGTGGACGGAGCGGATGAACGCCCGCACCGACAGCCCCGAGGAGTGACAGGCACAGCCGGCCGTGGGCAGGACGTGGTTGGACCCGGCGCAGTAGTCGCCGAGCGAGACCGGGGCGAACGGGCCGACGAAGACAGCACCGGCGTTGCGCACGCGTGCGGCGACCGCGCCAGCCTGTGCCGTGTGGATCTCGAGGTGTTCGGCGGCGTAGGCGTTGACGACGTCGAGGCCCTGGTCCACTCCGGAGACCAGGACGGTGCCGGACTGCTGGCCGGTGAGCGCCGTGCGGATCCGCTCGACGTGGCGGGTGAGCGCGATCTGCTTGTCCAGCTCAACGTCGACCTCGTCGGCCAGGCGCAGCGAATCGGTGACGAGCACCGATGCAGCCAGAGGGTCGTGCTCGGCCTGGCTGATCAGGTCGGCGGCCACGTACGCCGCATCGGCGGTGTCGTCGGCCAGGATCGCGATCTCGGTGGGCCCCGCCTCCGAGTCGATCCCCACGATGCCCTTGAGCAGCCGCTTGGCCGAGACCGTGTAGATGTTGCCGGGACCGGTGACCAGGTCGACCTTGCGACACGGCCCGGCACCGTAGGCCAGCATCGCGATCGCCTGGGCGCCGCCGACGGCGTACACCTCGTCGATGCCCAACAGCTCGCAGGCGGCCAGGATCGTCGGGTGCGGCAGGCCGCTGCCCCAGTCGTTGGGGACGGACTTCTGGGGTGAGCTGGTCAGCGCGATCGAACCGACTCCGGCAACCTGGGCGGGCACCACGTTCATCACCACGCTGGAGACCAGCGGGGCGACCCCGCCCGGCACGTACAGGCCGACCCGGTCGACCGGAACCATCCGCTGGGTGACCCGGGCGTCGGGACCGAGATCGGTGACGACGTCGGCCGACAGCTCCGCCTCGCAGGTGGCTCGCAGTCGCCGGATGGACTCCTCGAGTCCGGCCCGAACCGCCGGGTCCAGCTCTGCCAGGGCACGGGAGAGCGCTTCGCGCGGAACCGCGATCTGTTCACTGTCGACCCCGTCGAAGCGCGCCGAATACTCACGGATCGCCTCGACTCCGCGGTCCCGGACGTCGTCGCAGATCGGGCGCACCACCGCCAGTGCCGCCTCGACGTCGAAGTCGGCCCGGGGCACGAGGGCGCGATAGTCAGGCCCAAAGTCAGACGTGGCCTCCACGTCCCTGAGGTCGATCCTGCGAAGCATGGCTCCAGTCTAGGGAAGGTCGCGGCGCGGCCCCGCCCTGATTTCACCGCTCGGTCACACCCGAGCACATAGGTTGGGCAGGTGACGTCGGTCCCGGTGTTCCCGCTCAACGCCGTGCTGTTCCCCGGGGTGGTCACACCGCTGTACATCTTCGAGGACCGCTACCGCGCACTGATGCGCGACCTGCTGACGATCCGCGACCCGGCGATGAGGGTCTTCGCGGTGGTCGCGATTCGGGAGGGCTACGAGGTCGGTGACCACGGCATGCAGTCGATGCACCGCACCGGGACGCTGGTCCAGCTGACCGAGTCCGAGCGGTACGACGACGGCACGTTCGACATCGAGGTCACCGGCCGGCACCGCGTCGTGCTGCTCGAGGTCGACGGCAGCGGCGAGTACATGCGCGCCGAGTGCGACATGCTCGACGACGCCAGTGACGCCGACGAGGACACCGTCGACGACGAGGCCGCCCGCACCCTGGCCACCTTCGAGCAGTACCGCGACCAGCTCTCGGAGCTGCGCGGTGGTCCGGTGCTCGCGGGGCCGATGCCGCGTGACCCGACCTACCTGTCCTACTCGCTTGCCGCCACCTGCCTGCTGAGTCAGGCCGAGCGCCAGGAGCTGCTCGAGGCCGGCGACGCTGCCAGCCGTCTGGCCATGCTCCGCCGGTCGCTGCGCCAGGAGATGCGGGCGATGCGGGCGATCCCGAGCCTGCCGGCCACCGAGGTCGCCCGGACCCGCTGGTCCCCCAACTGATCAGTCACCTCGGTGGTCAGCCGGAGCAGCCCGTCGCTCGGGTCCTCGGGTGACTCGCGAACGCTACCCGGGCGGACCTTGCTGCAGGCGCGGATCGACCGGAGGACGGTCACGAGCCAGCCACAGGACCCCGAGCGCACCGAACATCGCGCCCATCGACCACGCGAGCCAGACCGTTCCCGCCGATGTCTTGAGCTGCAGCGGGACCTTCGCCCCGACGGCCACCGTCTTGAGCACGTCGCCCGGGTTGGCCGGTCCGAACAGCAGACCGGCCTGCATCATGACGGCGGTGGCGAAGACTCCGCCGAGTGCCAGCAGGACCACGGTCAGGATCGGGTCGCGGCGGCGCCACAGCGCAAGGACGACGCCGCTGAGCAGGCCCCCGGCGACAGCGATGATGAAGAACCAGCCATCGGTGGCGAACTGCTTGCCGAGCTGTTGCTCGTCCAGGACCCCGTTGTTGCTCGTCCGGGTGTACTCCGCGAGCGGCGTGACCTGCCACCAGATCAGCGCGCCGAGGAGGCCGGCGACGAGGAACCACGCCGCGATCACACCCAGGTCGATCGCGGCGAGGCGGACCTGCTCGGCAGGCTCCGGTCGCGGCGCGGGTGGCAGGCCCGGGCTGCCGTACGCCGGCCACACCGGCGGAGCCGGGTAGCCCTGCGCCGGCTCGTACGCCGGACCGGGTGGGACGAAGGGGGGCTGGTCGCTCATCCCAGGCACCCCGGACCGAGCAGGGCCTTGAGGTCGGCGAACAGGGCCGGGCTCGGAGCCACCCGCAGCCGGTCGTCGAGCTGGAGCACGGTCGTGGACCCACGTGCCAACAGCTTCAACCTGACCTCCGACATCCCGGGATGGGTGGCGAGGACGTCCTTGAGCGCCTCGACCACCGGAGCAGTACATCGTGTCGATGGCATCGAGATCACCACGGGGCCGCTCGGGCCGTCGTTGATGTCGGGAAGCGTGACCTCCTGACCGTGTAGCTCCGGCTGGTCCTTCTGCCGCGACAGCCGGCCCTTGACGGTGATGATGGCGTCGTCGATGAGGTGCGTGGCCGCCAGCTGGTAGGCGCTCGGGAACAGCAGGACGTCGATCGCTCCGTCGAGGTCCTCGACGGTCACCATGGCCCAGGTGTCGCCGCGCTTGGTCATCTTGCGCTGCACCGAGGTGACCAGACCGGTGATCGTCACGGTGGAGTTGTCCGCGCGCTCCTCGTCGAGCATGAGCTGGCCGATGGTGCAGTCGCTCGACGCCGCGAGCACGTGCTCGAGGCCCAGCAACGGGTGATCGCTGACGTAGAGACCGAGCATCTCGCGCTCGTGGCCGAGGAGGGTCATCTTGTCCCACTCCTCGATGTCCGGGACGCTGACCGAGACACCGAAACCGATCGCGTCCGCGCCGTCGAGCCCGTCGAGGCCCGCGAAGAGCGAGTCCTGCCCGATCGCCTCGTTCTTCTTGATGTCGATGTACTGGTCGACCGCGGTCTCGTGGATCGCAACCAGCGCGCGGCGCTTGTGCTTCATGTCGTCGAAGGCACCCGCCTTGACCAGCGACTCCAGCACCCGCTTGTTGCACACCAGTGGCGGGACCTTCTCCATGAAGTCGTTGAAGTCGACGTACCGGCCCTTCTCGGTCCGGGCACCCACGATGCCGTCGACGACCGTGTGGCCGACGTTGCGGATGGCACCGAGCCCGAAGCGGATGTCGTTGCCGACCGGGGTGAAGTTCGCCTGGGACTCGTTGACGTCGGGCGGCAGCACCTGGATCTTCATCCGGCGAGCCTCGTTGAGGTAGATGGCCATCTTGTCCTTGTCGTCCTTGACCGAGGTCGGGAGCGCCGCCATGTACTCCGCGGGGTAGTTCGCCTTGAGGTAGGCGGTGTAGTACGAGACCACGCCGTACGCCGCCGAGTGCGCCTTGTTGAAGGCGTAGTCCGAGAACGGCAGCAGGATGTCCCACAGCGTCTTGACCGCGCCCGCCGAGTAGCCGCGCTCGATCATCCCCGCCGAGAACGTCTCGAACTGCTTGTCCAGCTCGGACTTCTTCTTCTTGCCCATCGCGCGGCGCAGCAGGTCCGCCTGGCCCAGGGTGTAACCGGCGAGCTTCTGGGCGATCGCCATGACCTGCTCCTGGTACACGATCAACCCGTAGGTCTCGCCCAGGACGTCCTCCAGCGCCTCGGCCAGCTCAGGGTGGATCGGCTCGACCGGTTCACGGCCGGTCTTGCGACGCGCGTACTTGTTGTGCGAGTCGGCGCCCATCGGGCCGGGCCGGTAGAGCGCGCCGACCGCTGAGATGTCCTCGAACTGGTCCGGCTTCATCGAGCGCAGCAGCGCGCGCATCGGACCGCCGTCCAGCTGGAAGACACCGAGGGTGTCGCCGCGGGCGAGCAGGTCGTAGGTGGCCGGATCCGTCAGCTCGAGGTCCTCGAGGACGACGGTCTCGTTGCGGTTGATCGCGATGTTCTTGACCGCGTCGTCGAGCACGGTGAGGTTGCGCAACCCGAGGAAGTCCATCTTGATCAGGCCCAGGGCCTCGCACGTCGGGTAGTCGAACTGGGTGATCATCGCGCCGTCGGCGGGCCGCTTGAGCAGGGGGATCACGTCGATCAGGGGCTCGCTCGACATGATCACGCCGGCCGCGTGCACGCCCCACTGGCGCTTGAGCCCCTCGATGCCGATGGCCGTGTCGACCACTCGCTTGACGTCGGGGTCACCGTCGTAGAGCGCCCGGAAGTCGCCGCCTTCCCCGAAGCGCTTGTGCGCGGGGTCGAAGATCTCCTGCAGCGGCACGTCCTTGCCCATCACCGCGGCCGGCATCGCCTTGGTGATCCGGTCCCCCATCGCGAACGGGTAACCGAGGATCCGCGAGGAGTCCTTGACCGCCTGCTTGGCCTTGATCGTGCCGTACGTGACGATCATCGAGACGCGGTCGTCGCCGTACTTCTCGCTGACGTAGCGGATCACCTCCCCGCGCCGACGCTCGTCGAAGTCGATGTCGAAGTCGGGCATCGAGATCCGGTCGGGGTTCAGGAAGCGCTCGAAGATCAGGCCGTGCACCAGGGGGTCGAGGTCGGTGATCCGCATCGCGTAGGCGACCATCGAGCCGGCGCCCGACCCCCGGCCCGGTCCGACCCGGATGCCGTTGTCCTTGGCCCAGTTGATGAAGTCCGCGACGACCAGGAAGTAGCCTGGAAAGCCCATCTGGGTGATCACGCCGACCTCGAAGTCGGCCTGCTTGCGGACCGCATCGGAGATGCCGTTCGGGTAGCGGTAGCGCAGCCCCTTCTCGACCTCCTTGATCATCCACGAGGTCTCGTCCTCGCCCGGAGGGCACGGGAACCGTGGCATGTAGGTGCCGTTGCCCTCGGTGAACTCGACGTTGCATCGCTCGGCGATCAGCAGGGTGTTGTCGCACGCCTCGCGCAGGTCGTACTTGTCGACCCAGAGGGCACGCATCTCGGCGGCCGACTTGATGTAGTAGCCGTCGCCGGAGAAGGCGAACCGCTGCCCGGGGCCGTCACCGGCCGGGATGTCCATGGTGCTGCCGGAGTTGATGCAGAGCAGGTGCTCCTGGGACTTCGCGTCGGCCTGGTCGACGTAGTGCGAGTCGTTGGTGGCCAGCAGCGGGATGGCGAGGTCCTTGCCGAGCCTCAACAGCCCGTCACGCACCCGGCTCTCGATGTCGAGACCGTGGTCCATGAGCTCGAGGAAGTAGTTCTCGCGTCCCAGGATGTCCTGGAAGTCGGCGGCCGTCTGCCTGGCGGCGTCGTAGTTGCCGTAGCGCAGGTGGACCTGGACCTCACCCGAGGGGCACCCGGTGGTGCCGATGATCCCTGCGCTGTGCTGGGCGAGCAGCTCGCGGTCCATCCGCGGATGCTTGAAGAACCCGTCGCGCCAGGCCCCGGTCGAGAGCCGGAAGAGGTTGTGCATCCCCTCGGTCGACTCCGAGAGCAAGGTCATGTGCGTGTAGGCACCGCGCGCCGAGACGTCGTCCGGGCCGCCGTCGTAGAAGTTGACGCCCTTCTTCTCGAACCGCGAGATGTTCGGGGCGAAGTACGCCTCGATCCCGATGATCGGCTTGATCCCGGCTGCCTTGACCTTGGCGTAGAACTCGTAGGCGCCGAACACGTTGCCGTGATCGGTCATCGCGATCGCGGGCATCCCGAGCTCGGCGACGCGCTCGGCCATCTTCCCCAGCCGGGCCGCCCCGTCGAGCATCGAGTACTCGGTGTGGACGTGGAGGTGGACGAAGTTGTCGCCGGAGCCGTTCGACATGGAGCGGGGTCACACCTTCCCAAGAGTCGCGGAGGGGTCGCGATTCAACTGTCTGGACGCTAGGGGAAGAGCGCCAGCCTACGGCAGTCTGACATCGAGGACCGACAGCCCCCGCGTGTCGTCCTAGACGCCTCCGCGGGCCATCTCGTTGAGCCGGGCGATCCGGTCCGCCGTCGGCGGGTGGGTCGAGAAGAGCCTCGAAACGTCCTGCCTGCGGAACGGGTTCGCGATCATCAGGTGGCTCGCGTTCTGGAGCTGCGTCGTCGGCTGCAGCGGGTAGGCCGAGACGCCGTTCTCGATCTTGGCCAGGGCGCTCGCCAGGGCCAGCGGGTCGCCGGTCAGCTTCGACCCGTCCTCGTCGGCGTCGTACTCCCGGGTGCGGCTGATCGCCATCTGGATCAGGGCCGCTGCGATCGGGGCGAGCAGGGCGATCGCGATCTCGGCGAGCGGGTTCGCGCGCTTGTTGCCGTTGCCGCTGCCGCCGAACATCGAGGCGAACATCATCATCTGCGCGACCGACGTGATCACACCGGCGGCGGCAGCAGCGACCGAGGACGTGAGGATGTCCCGGTTGTAGACGTGCATCAACTCGTGGCCGAGCACCCCGCGGAGCTCACGCTCGTCGAGGAGAGTCAGGATCCCCTCGGTGCAGCAGACGGCTGCGTGCTGCGGGTTGCGACCGGTCGCGAAGGCGTTCGGTGCCTCGGTCGGTGAGACGAACAGCGCCGGCATCGGCTGACCGGCCTTGGCCGAGAGCTCCTGCACGACGCGATACATCGCGGGCTGCTGCTGTGCGGTCACCGGGTAGGCCCGCATCGCTCTGATGGCGATCTTGTCGGAGTTCCAGTAGCCGTAGGCGGTCGTCCCGAGTCCGAGGAGCGCGAAGATCCAGATGAACGAGGAGTTGCCCGTCGATGCGCCGATCGCGCCGCCGATGGCGAGGAGCAGGCCGAAGATCCCGCCGAGCAGCAGGGTCGTCTTCAGGCCGTTGAAGTGCTGATGCATGTCTGGTTCAACGTACCCGGATCGAAGCAGGTTCCCCAACCAGCGCCTGATCCGGACCTCACCGGGTGCTGCCGGACTCGTAGGCGTCGAGGGACTCGCTGATCACCGTGTGCATGATGCGAGCGATCGGCTCCGCGCCCAGTCCCGGGGCGTGGGCGGCCATCCGGTCGGCGATCTGACGCTCGCGCTCCGGATCCCGACCCTGCTGGCCGCCGCGCTGCTTGAAGCCCTGGACCGCCGCGGTCAACGCGAACCGGCGTGCCAGCAGCAGCGCGAGCTCGTCGTCGACCTCGTCGATCTGCGCCCTGAGGTAACCGAGCGGGTCGGTCCCCGGCCAGGCCATCCGGACGTCCGGAGAACGTTCCTCGTTCGCGGATCCGTCGGTGTGCTCGAGCTCGACCAGTCCGTGCCGGTGGTAGAAGGTGCGGGCCGCGGTGTTGCTCGCGAAGACCCACAGCGCGAAGCCGCCGGGCCGCTGCGCCTTGACGAGGTCGAGCAGCATCGACCCGATCCCGGTCGCCTGGTGCTGCGGGCCGACGTAGAGCGAGTCGAGCCACGCGTCGGTGAGGACCGCGAAGCCGAGGACCTCGCCACCGTCCTCGGCCAGCCAGATCTCCCTGGCCGGCTGACCGTGCGGCAGGCCGGCGAACCATGCGCGGATCTCGGCGTCGGCGTGGACCGCGGCGGGCATCGCCGGGGCCGCTTCCCGACGGGTGGCGATGTACAGCTCGGCGAGCTCTTCCAGGTCCTCGGCCGCTGCCGGCCGCAGGATCACGTCCTGGGGCACCTCCGGGTTGACCTCGGAGGTCTGCACACGGTCAGTCGGCATCTCGGATCTTCTCCAGGGCGTGGGCCAGGTCCTCAGGATAGGGCGAGGTGTACTCGACGTACTCGCCGGAATCAGGATGCGTGAAGCCGAGCCGTACGGCGTGCAGCCACTGCCGCTCCAGGCCGAGCCGCTTCGCGAGCGTCGGGTCGGCACCGTAGGTCAGGTCGCCGACGCAGGGGTGCTTGAGCGCGGCCATGTGCACCCGGATCTGGTGCGTCCGGCCGGTCTCCAGCTGGATCTCGAGCAGGCTGGCGAACCGGTGCGCCTCCAGCGTCTCGTAGTGCGTGACGCTGTGCTTGCCGTCCTCGCGGACGGCGAACTTCCAGTCGGACTTCGGGGCCCGGCCTATCGGCGCGTCGATCGTGCCCTCCAGCGGATCAGGATGACCCTGGACCAGCGCGTGGTAGGTCTTGTCGATCTCGCGGTGCCGGAAGGCGTTCTTGAGCACCGAGTAGGCGCGCTCACCCTTGCAGATCACCATGACGACCGAGGTCCCGACTTCGAGACGATGCACGATGCCCTGGCGCTCAGGCGCTCCGCTGGTGGCGATCCGGTACCCGGCGGCCTGGAGGTGCCCCACGACCGTCGGCCCGGTCCATCCCATCGACGGATGGACGGCGACGCCGACGGGCTTGTCGATCACGACGATCGACTCGTCGTCATGGATCACCGTGATGCCCTCGACGACCTCGGCGTTGATCTCCAGCGGATCGGCCACGGGCGGCAGGCTGACCTCGAGCATGGTGCCCGGCAGCAACCGGTCCGACTTCATCGCTGCGGCACCGTCGAGACGGACCAGGCCCTGGGTGAGCAGGTCCGCAGCCTTGGACCTCGAGATCCCGAACATCCGGGCCAGCCCGGCATCGACCCGCTCGCCGGCCAGGCTCTCGGGGACCAGCAGCGCGCGCTCGTCTCCCGCGCTCACGAATCCGCTCCGGCGGGCGGCGTCTGTGCCGCGGCTCGTCCACCGAGCGGGACACTGCGCACCGACTGCAGGATGATCAGCGCCGCAGCCACATTGATGCAGATGTCCGCAACGTTGAAGATCGGCCAGTGCGGCAGCTCCAGGAAGTCCACGACGTGCCCGCGCAGCGGACCGGGCGAGCGGAACAGCCGATCGGTCAGGTTGCCGGCGATCCCGGCGAGCAGCAGGCCGATCGCCCAGGCCCAGGTCGTCGTACGGACGCGACGGGCGACCAGGGCGACGACGACCAGGGCCACGCACGCGAAGACGCTGATCACCGGCGTGATACTGGTGCCGGCGCTGAAGGCGGCACCAGGGTTGCGTGTCAGGTTCAGGCGCAGCAGCGACCCGATCACGTCGACCGGGCCGCGGTCGGCAAGCTGGTGCTGCGCGACGATCTTGGACGCCAGGTCGAGTCCCCAGGCGAGGACGGCGATCACCAGGATCAGTCCCGCACGGGACGTAGGGGTGGTGGCCCCGGAATCTGCCCCGGAATCTCCCCCGGTGTCGCTGGTCAGCGACGCTCCTCGCGCTGCTTGCATGTCATGCACATTGTCGCACGCGGGAATGCCATCAAACGATTCTTGCCGATGGGGTTGCCGCAGATCTCGCACACGCCGTACGTGCGGTCGGCGATCCGGCTCAGGGCGTGCTCGGACTGCTCGAGCATGTCCCGGGCGTTGTTGACGATCGTCATCTCCTGGTCGCGCTCGAACGTGGCCGAGCCGACATCGGCCTGGTCGTTGCCCGCCCCCTCGCCGGCATCGCGCATCAGCACGGAGAGGTCGCCCTCGACCTCGTCGAGCTCGACGCGCAGGCGCTTGACGTCCGCGCGCAGCAGGTTGCGCACCTCGTTGAGCTCGTCCTTGGTCCACGGGTCCTCGGCTTCGAGGACGACCAGCTTGGCGGAGGTCGGCTTCGCAGCCGGCGGCGCCGCCTTGGACGGCGCAGCCTTCTTCACGGGTGCGGCCTTCTTGACCGGT
Source organism: Marmoricola sp. (assembly GCF_025965215.1). Taxonomy (GTDB): domain Bacteria; phylum Actinomycetota; class Actinomycetes; order Propionibacteriales; family Nocardioidaceae; genus Marmoricola. The sequence continues at coordinate 312 of NZ_JAOPXI010000068.1, read as the reverse complement.
GCGGCCTTCTTGACCGGTGCGGCCTTCTTGACCGGTGCGGCCTTCTTGACCGGTGCCGCCTTCTTGACCGGTGCCGCCTTCTTGACCGGTGCGGCCTTCTTGACCGGTGCGGCCTTCTTCACGGGTGCGGCCTTCTTCACGGGTGCGGCCTTCTTGACCGGCGCGGCCTTCTTCACGGGTGCAGCCTTCTTCGCCGGTGCAGCCTTCTTCGCGGGCGCAGCCTTCTTCACGGGCGCCGCCTTCTTGACCGGTGCAGCCTTCCTGACCGGTGCAGCCTTCTTCACCGGCGCAGCCTTCTTCACCGGCGCAGCC
>NZ_JAOPXI010000053.1 GCF_025965215.1 Marmoricola sp. | reverse complement strand
CGCCCAGGTGATGGCCAACGGCCTGGACGTGATCCTCAACGACCCGCAGGTCAAGGCGGTGTTCGTGAACGTGTTCGGGGGCATCACCGCGTGTGACGAGGTCGCCAACGGCATCGTCGGCGCGCTGCAGATCCTCGGCGACGGGGCCACCAAGCCCCTGGTCGTCCGGCTCGACGGCAACAACGTCGAGGAGGGTCGTCGCATCCTCAACGAGGCCGACCACCCGCTGGTGACCCTCGTCGAGACCATGGACGGTGCGGCCGACAAGGTCGCCGAGCTGGCGTACGCCTGATAGGGACTGGACAGACATGTCGATCTACCTCAACGCAGACAGCAAGATCATCGTCCAGGGCATGACCGGCGGGATGGGTGCCAAGCACACCACCCTGATGGTCGAGTCCGGCGCTGACATCGTGGGCGGCGTCAACGCCCGCAAGGCCGGTACGACGGTCAACCTCGGCGGCTTGGACCTCCCGGTCTTCGCCGACGTCGCGCAGGCGATGAAGGAGACCGGCGCCAACGTGTCGGTCGCGTTCGTCCCGCCGGCCTTCACCAAGGACGCCTGCATCGAGGCGATCGACGCCGAGATCCCGCTGCTCGTGGTCATCACCGAGGGTGTCCCGGTCCAGGACTCGGCCGAGGTCTGGGCCTACCTGGAGGGCAAGTCGACCCGCATGATCGGCCCCAACTGCCCGGGCATCATCAGCCCTGGACAGTCGCTGGCCGGCATCACCCCGCACACCATCGCAGGCGCCGGTCCGATCGGCCTGGTCTCCAAGTCGGGCACGCTGACCTACCAGATGATGCACGAGCTGCGTGACTTCGGCTTCACCACCGCCATCGGCATCGGCGGCGACCCGGTCATCGGCACCACGCACATCGATGCGCTCGAGGCGTTCGAGAACGACCCCGACACCAAGGCGATCGTCATGATCGGCGAGATCGGTGGCGACGCCGAGGAGCGCGCCGCGGCGTACATCAAGGAGCACGTGACCAAGCCCGTCGTCGGCTACGTCGCCGGCTTCACGGCCCCTGAGGGCAAGACCATGGGCCACGCCGGCGCCATCGTCTCGGGCTCGTCGGGTACCGCTCAGGCCAAGAAGGAAGCCCTCGAGGCCGCCGGGGTCAGGGTAGGCAAGACGCCGTCAGAGACCGCTGAGCTGATGCGCGAGATCATGAAGAACCTCTGAGGACGCGAAAGTCCGGAGCGAAAAGCACCATCCTGCAGGTCGGGATGGTGCTTTTCGCTCCGGACCATCGGTGATTACGGTCCGCCACCCGGGCCCATGCCGAAGATGTTGCGAACTGACAGCTGGCTGCCGAGGATCCCGAAGAACATCATGCTTCGAGCGTGCGGTTACCCGGTCGCTTCCACTAGGTCGGCGACGAGTCGGGGCTGACGCTCGACCGTGGCCGTGTAGAACGCCCAGCCGAACGTGATCGAGGTGGACAAGGTCGCCACGACGTAGAGCCGCGGGCGGTTGATGCCACGCAGGCGTCTCAGAACCGCGTGAACCGCTGTGCCCGCCGACCTCGGGCGCGGGCGGATCGCACGACCGCGCTCACCTGACGGTCGTTCACCCGGCCGATGCGGCCGGTCCTTCGCCTGCGGCGGAGGTCGGAGACACCCGCAAGGACGAGAACGACGGCGATGATGGCGCCCACGGTGATCCAGAACATGGCGCTCATGGTGACATCTCGTTCGGGTCGGCGCAGCCCGGTCCGACAACTGGTGAGAGATCAGGTGACCGCGTTGCGCTCGGCGTACTCCGGCGCCAGGTGCTCGCCGCCCGCCAGGACGCCGACCAGGTGCTCGACGGCGTCGTACACGTCGGTGTGCCCGAGGTAGAGCGGGGTGAACCCGAAGCGAGCGATGCCGGGATTCGGACCGTCGTCACGGTAGTCGCCGATCACCCCGCGGCCGATCAGCGCCTGGACGATCCCGTAGGCAGCCGGGTGCCGCAACGAGACCTGGCTGCCGCGCCGGGCGTGCTCGATCGGGGTGACCACTTCGAGGTCGGGCTGCCGCTCGCCGACCAGGGTGATGAACAGGTCGGTCAACGACAGCGACGCGGCACGGATCTCCTCGATGCTCACGCCGTCGAAGGCTTCGAGCGCGGTCTCCAGCGACGAGAGCGCCAGGACCGGATGCGTGCCGGACGCCCAGCCGCCGATGCCCGGGGCCGGGGCGTAGTCGCGGCTCATCGCGAACGGCGCGGCGTGCCCCATCCACCCGGTGATCGGCTGACGCGCAGCGTCCTGGTGTCGCGGCGCCACCCACAGGAACGCGGGCGAGCCGGGGCCGCCGTTGAGGTACTTGTAGGTGCAGCCGACGGCGAAGTCGGCGTCGGTCGCAGTCAGGTCGACGGGCACCGCGCCGACCGAGTGGCACAGGTCCCACTGCACCAGGGCACCGCGGCCGTGAGCGGCGGCGGTGATGCCTGCCATGTCGTACATCGCGCCGGTGCGGAAGTCGACGTGGGTCAGGCTCAGCAGCGCGACGTCGTCGTCGATCGAGGCCAGTGGATCGCCAGGATCGCACCAGCGCAGCTCCAGGCCGAGCAGGTCGGCCACGCCGGCAGCCACGTAGCCGTCGGTCGGAAATGTCGACGGTTCGACGACGATCACCCGGCGCCCGGGCCGGAGCCGGACCGCGGCGACCATGGTCTTGAACAACGACACGCTGGTCGAGTCACCCAGGTGCAGATCTGCGGGACGGACCCCCACCAGCGGTGCGATCCGGGTCGCGATGCGCCCGATCAGCTCCATCCACTTCGCGTCGTTCCACGACCTGATCAGGCCGCTGCCCCACTCCCGCTCCACCACGTCGGCCAACCGGGCGGGCACCCCGCTCGGCAGCGCGCCGAGCGAGTTGCCGTCGAGGTAGATCACGCCGTCCGGCAGCCGGAAGCGCTGGCGGGTGCGGGCCAGCCCGGCCGTCTCGTCGAGTCGTGCCGCGTCGTCGCGGGTGATGGTCATCAGTGCACCTCGAAGAGCCGGTCACGCGCCCGCGTCACGAGCGCCAGGAACGCTGGCTGGCTGACGTCGTACGGCTGGACCGGGGTCAGGTTGACCTGGGCGACGTACCGGCCGACGCGGGCGATGCCCATCCAGTACATGACCTTGTCCTGCTGCTTGTTGACCTGGCTCTGGATTCGCCACAGTGCGTAGCTCGTGGCGGTGGGCGCACCGATCTTGACCGTCTGCTGGGTCACGGTGCTGCCGAGCTCCCTCTTCGGGCACGTCTTCAGTCGCGCGACGATCAGATCGGCGAACGCGATCGCCGCCTGGGTCGAGCTGAACCGCCCGATCGTCTCGGTGAGCCCGAAGCGGCTGGGCAGGTGGGCCTGCGGGATCAGGAAGGTCCGCGTGACCGGCCCGGTAGCGCCGCTGCCCGCGAAGTTCGCGTTGTCGCACGGGGTGGCAGCCGCGTTGAAGCTCGACGCGTCCACCGGGTCGGTCCCGACCCAGGGATAGGCGACGGTGGCGATCGTCGGCAGGTCGGCGATCGCGAGCATGCCGACGGTCTCGCCGGACTTCGGCGGCAGCGTCGCCACCGTGCTGAGGGAGGTGATGCAGCCGCCGGCGACCTTCGAGTGGCACAGGTCGGCGACCGAGCTCGCCAGCACTGCCGAGACCAGGTGCGCGTCGACCGGGGTGTCGCTCTGCGACTCGACCACGGTCGAGGTGGTCAGGGCGCCGGTACGGGCGAGGCCGACGGTGAACGACCGGTCCTGTTTGTCGGGGATGCGCAGTCGCAGGATCTGGGCCTGCTCGCCCACGCCGTTGACCGCGTAGGCATCGATAAGCTGGACCCGGGCGGTCGCACAGCCGGCGAACCAGCCGAGGGTCGTGGCATAGGCAGCTCTCGCGGCACCGGGGGAGTTGGAGATCTCCACCGTCTGCACCAGCGTCTTCGGGTTTTTCCCGGCGGCCGAGAACTTCCGGACCCAGGTCCCCAGCCCGTCGGGGTCGGCGAACCGACTTGCCTGGCAGTCGGTGTTGATTCCGGTGCCCGTGGTGTTGTCGCTGGTCCCGGTCTCCAGCCAGGGCTGCGCGGGCGACAGCGTGGCGAGCTGCTGCGCGGTGAGGAGCATCCGGGTGCTGACCAGCTTGCCGGCGCGCGGTGGCGGGGCAGCTGGAGCGTCGACGGCGACGAACGTGCCGGCGAGCACCGTGATGGCGGCGATCAGGACTGACCCGATGAGCATGTGGTTGCGGCGTCGGCGGATGCCGTTGCGCCGGACCACCGTGGGACGTGGCAGCTTCACCGAGTCCGCGGCGCTGCCCAGCTCCTCGAACTGGGTCGGGACCTCGGCGGGCGCGATCCCCAAGGATGCGGCGAATGCCTCGGTCCCGACCGACAGGTGCTTCTCGACGGACACCGGCGGCAGGCCGATCTCGCGTGCGACCTCGTCGGCGGGCAGCGTGGTCAGGTGCGTCAGGACCAGGGCGCGGCGCTGGACGTCGGGCAAGGCGTGCAGCGCTTCGAGCACCGCGGCCTGGGCACTGGTCACGTGCCGTTCGCGGTGCCAGGGCCGCACGGTGTGGCGGCGCTGGGCGGCAGCCCAGGCGCGAGGACGCACCCAGGCCTCGGGATCGGCGGTGGTCCCGACCTTCGCCCAGTGGTGCCGGGCAGCCACGTAGGCGTCGCGGACTGCGCTGCGAGAAGCCGCCAAGTCGCCCGTGACCGCGAAGGTCTGCAAGACGAGTCCCCGACGGGTCGCGACGTAGAACTGGTCGAATTCCTCGGCTGTAGGCATGACAGGTCGAGGCTACGCGAACGAGCGGAGCCGAATCGAGCTTGCTCGTTTTCCGGCGTAGCGAGGAGCGTCGAGCCATGAAGGGGCGATCACCCGCGTGGCATCGGCCGCTGGCAGGGGCCATGGGCGAGGATGGTCGCAACATGAGCGACCTGATCAGCCGAACCCGGCGTGACGCGTCCCGCACGGGCGAGCCGGGACGCTCGCTGAGCGCCTCCGCAGCGCTCGGCGGAGTCATGGCCGCCGCGGTCTCGCTGGTCCTGTGCATGGCGCTCGCGCTAACCGCCTGGTTCCTCGCCGACGCGGGCGCCCACGGCACCACCACTGACGCCCTGCGCGTCGGGGCTGGCGCCTGGCTGGTGGGTCACGGCTCCCACGTGACGCTGGCCGGCCTGCCCCTGGGGATCATCCCGCTCGGGCTGTCCCTGGGGCTGGTGCTGACGGCGTTCCGCAGCGGCCGCTGGGCCGCGCGCAACGCCGTACCGGTGGCCGACGACCGGGTACTCGCCGGTGCCGTGGCCACCTTCACCGGCTCGTACGTCGTCCTGGCCGTCGTCATCTGCATCGGTGCCGGCGCCTCCAGCGCCTCGCCGAGCCTGGGCCGCACCATCCTCGGCGCGATCCTGGTGGCGGGCCTGGGTGGCGGGGCCGGTCTGGCCCTCGGGACCGGGCGTTTCGACGCACGCGTCGACTCGGTGCCCACCTGGGTGCGTGAGCTGGTCGTCGGTGTGTTCGTGAGCGCGTTCGCGCTGCTCGCCGCGGGCGCGCTGCTGGTGATGGGCTCGCTGCTGTTCTCGTTCAACGAGGCCGCCACGATCCTCTCCGACCTGCACCTCGGGACCGGCGACGCCCTGAGCTACACGTTCGTGATGGCGCTGCTGTCCCCGAACGCCGCCCTCCTCGGCAGCTCCTACCTCCTCGGCCCCGGGTTCGCGATCGGGGCCGGTACGACGGTGTCGCCGACGGCAGTGTCCCTCGGTGCGATCCCGGCGTTCCCGCTCCTCGCCGCCCTTCCGCACGAAGGCCCCACTCCCGGCTGGCTGGTCGTCTTCATGGGCGTGCCGGCACTATGCGCAGCCGTCGGGGTGGCCAAGGCACACCGGTCGAGCGCCCCGCTGCCCTTCGACCTGGCGGCGTTGCGGGGCGCCGGCGCCGGTTTCGCAGCCGGTGTGCTCATCACGATCGCCATCTGGCTGGCGGGTGGGCCGATGGGCACCGGCCGGATGGCCGACATCGGTGCGCACACCACGGAGATCCTGGTCTTCGCCACCGGAACGATGAGCGTGGGTGGACTGCTCGGCGGCGTGTTCGAGTCCTGGTGGCTGCGTCGGGGCGCTCGCACCTGAACGGTGGGTCCTCGCTGCGTTCCTCAAGCGCTTCTCGCTCCGCGGACGCCCGAGCAAGCTCGGCGCCGCCCCCGCTCGTTCGCGTAGCCTTTGGCCGTGCCCGCCTCCCGCCCGACGCGACTCGTCGTCCTCGTCTCCGGCGCGGGCACGAACCTCCAGGCACTGATCGATGCGTGCGCGGATCCGGCGTACGGGGCGACGGTGGTGGCGGTCGGCGCGGACCGCGACGGCATCGAGGGCCTGTCTCGCGCCGAGCGAGCCGGCATCCCGACCTTCGTCCGCAGGGTCGGCGACTTCACCTCCCGCGGCCACTGGGACCTGACCCTGACCGACACCGTCGGCGCCTTCGAGCCGGACCTGATCGTGCTGGCCGGCTTCATGAAGCTGGTCGGTACGCCGTTCCTCGAGCGCTTCGCCGGCAGGGTGGTCAACACGCACCCTGCGCTGTGTCCCTCGTTCCCGGGAACCTCCGGTCCGGCCGACGCAATCGCCTACGGCGTCAAGGTCACCGGCGCGACCCTGTTCGTGGTCGACGAGGGAGTCGACACCGGCCCGATCATCGCCCAGACGGTGGTCGAGGTGGCCGACGACGACGACGTCGAGAGCCTGCACGAACGCATCAAGACAGCCGAGCGCGCCATGCTCGTCGACAGTGTCGGCAGGATCGCCCGGGAGGGCATGACCGTGTCCGAGAGGCGCGTTCGCTTCGGATAAGATCGAGGTACACGACTGGCGAAGGTGGGCAACCACCGGGGAGTGCCCCGCGTTCCTGGGGGAGAGTCGGGTGCATCGAACGCCTGGGTGCCCCGCGACACCCACGACGCTGAGGAGTGCCCCATGAGCCAGCCCGACCAGATCCCGCTGGATCGAATTCCCCTCCGCAGGGCCCTGATCTCGGTCTACGACAAGACCGGTCTCGAGGATCTGGTGCGCGGCCTGGCCGCCGCCGGCGTCGAGCTCGTCTCCACCGGCGGTTCGGCTGCCCTTATCGACGCCCTGGGCCTTCCGGTCACCAAGGTCGAGGACCTCACCGGCTTCCCCGAGTGCCTCGACGGCCGGGTCAAGACGCTGCACCCGCGCGTCCACGCCGGCATCCTGGCCGACCGCCGTCTCGAGTCCCACGTCGCCCAGCTCGCCGAGCTCGGGGTCGAGCCGTTCGAGCTGGTCGTGTCCAACCTGTACCCGTTCACCGCGACGGTCGCCTCAGGTGCCTCGCCGGACGAGTGTGTCGAGCAGATCGACATCGGCGGACCGTCGATGGTCCGCGCTGCCGCCAAGAACCATCCGTCGGTCGCGATCGTCACCTCGCCCGACAGGTACGCCGATACCCTGGCCGCGCTCGCCGCCGGTGGCTTCACGCTCGAGCAGCGCAAGGCCCTGGCCGCCGAGGCCTTCGTGCACACGGCCACCTACGACGTGCACGTCGCATCCTGGATGGGCAGCGTTCTCACCGACTCGAGCGGGGGCACCGGGTTCCCGGCCTGGATCGGCGGCACCTACGAGAAGGCCGGTGTGCTCCGGTACGGCGAGAACCCGCATCAGCCGGCGGCCCTCTACCTCAACGCCGCTTCTGATGGGCAGAGCGGGCCGGCGGGCATCGCCCAGGCCGAGCAGCTGCACGGCAAGGAGATGTCCTACAACAACTACACCGACACCGACGCTGCCAGACGCGCCGCCAATGACTTCGCCGAGCCCGCGGTGGCGATCATCAAGCACGCGAACCCGTGCGGGATCGCTATCGGCGCGGACGTCGCCGAGGCCCACCGCCGGGCCCAGGAGTGCGACCCGGTCTCCGCGTTCGGCGGCGTGATCGCCTCGAACCGGCCGGTCTCGGTCGAGATGGCGAACCAGGTCGCCGAGGTCTTCACCGAGGTGATCGTCGCGCCGGGCTACGAGGACGGCGCGGTGGAGATCCTCGCTCGCAAGAAGAACATCCGGATCCTTCTCGCCCCAACCGATCCCGGCTCTCCCGTGGAGACCCGTCCGATCTCCGGGGGGCTGCTGATGCAGACCGTCGACCACGTCGACGCCGAGGGCGACGACCCGACGACCTGGACGCTCGCGACCGGCGACGCCGCCGACGAGCAGACCCTCGCCGACCTGGCGTTCGCCTGGAAGGCGTGCCGTGCTGCCAAGTCAAACGCGATCCTGCTGGCCAAGAACGGCGGCGCCGTCGGGATCGGCATGGGACAGGTCAACCGGGTGGACTCGTGCAGGCTCGCGGTCGAGCGCGCCAACACTCTCGCCGAAGGCCCGGAAGGCGCTCGTGAACGGGCTCGTGGTGCCGTCGCTGCCTCGGACGCCTTCTTCCCGTTCGAGGACGGCCCGCAGATCCTGATCGAGGCCGGCGTGGCCGCGATCGTGCAGCCCGGCGGCTCGGTCCGCGACGAGCTGACCATCGAGCTCTGCAAGCAGTACGGGGTGACGATGTACTTCACCGGAACCAGGCACTTCTTCCACTGAGCAGGACGCGCCAGCGGACTTGGTCGTCGGTGGTTGAGCAGCGAAACCGAGCGTGTCGAAACCTGGTGACCTATCCACAGCCTCTTCCCAGACTCGAATGACAGGATGACGACGTGACCGCACAGAAACTCGACGGCTCGGCCACCGCCGCTGCGATCAAGGGCGAGCTGAAGTCCCGGATCGCGGCACTGCGCGAGCTGGGCATCGTGCCGGGACTCGGCACTGTGCTGGTCGGCGACGACCCGGGCTCGCGCTGGTACGTCAACGGCAAGCACAAGGACTGCGCCGAGGTCGGCATCGAGAGCATCCGGGTGGACCTGCCCTCCACGGCCACTCAGGAGGAGATCGAGGCCGCCGTCACCGAGCTCAACGGCAACCCGGCGTGCACCGGCTACATCGTCCAGCTGCCGTTGCCGAAGGGTCGTGACGAGAACAGGGTGCTCGGCCTGATCGACCCGGCCAAGGACGCCGACGGGCTGCACCCGACGAACCTCGGCTGGCTGGTCCTGGGCAAGGAGGCCCCACTGCCCTGCACGCCGTACGGGATCGTAGAGCTGCTGCGCCGCCACGGCGTCGCGATCGCCGGTGCCGAGGTCGTCGTGGTGGGTCGCGGGATCACCGTCGGTCGACCGATGGGCCTGCTGCTGACCCGGCGCTCCGAGAACGCAACGGTGACGCTGTGCCACACCGGCACGGTCGACCTGGCCGCTCACGTGCGCCGGGCGGACATCGTGATCGCCGCAGCCGGAGTCCCCGGGATCATCACCGCGGACATGGTCAAACCGGGTGCCGCGGTCCTTGATGTCGGGGTCTCCCGGGTCGACGGCAAGATCGCCGGTGACGTGGCGGACGACGTCTGGCAGGTTGCCGGCTGGATCTCGCCGAACCCCGGGGGAGTAGGCCCGATGACGCGCGCGATGCTGCTCGCCAACGTGGTCTCCATCGCCGAGCAGCAGAGCGTGCAAGGCTCCGTCCCCCGGTGACGTCCTCCGAGCCGGCCCCCCAGACGCCCAGGCGGCGTCCCTCCACCTTCGGCGGCGTGATCTACCTGGTCACCGTGGGCGTCACCATCGTGGGGCTGTGCCTGGTCGCGTTCGGGCCGTGGCGCCGCGGGATCGCCCTGGTCGGTGTCGGTTTCCTGTTCGCCTCCGGCATGCGCCTGGTGATCCACGAGGACGAGGCGGGGATGCTGCGGGTCCGCGGCCGCTGGTTCGACGTCGCGGCACTGGCCGGAGTGGGTGTGGCGCTGATCGTGCTCGCCACCAACATCCCCGACCAGCCGGGGCTGTGACCGTGCGCTCGCCGCTGCGCGTCGGCCTGGCCGGGAACGGTTTCTGGGCGCGCGAGGTGCATGCGAAGGGTCTGGCCGCGCATCCGGGGATCGAGTTCGTCGGCGTCTACGGTCGCGACCTGGCCAACGCGGCTCACGCCGCGGACCCGTACGGAGTCAGGGCCTACGACGACTTCGACACCTTCCTCGACCAGGTCGACGTGGTCGCCTTCGCGCTGCCGCCGTACGTCCAGGCCGAGCTGGCCCTGCGGGCCGCCGAGTCCGGCAAGCACCTGTTGATGGAGAAGCCGATCGCGCTCGACCTCGGTGCCGCCGACCGGCTGGTGGCAGCCGTCGAGGAGCGAGGCCTGTCCTCGGTCGTGTTCTTCACCCAGCGCTACGTGACCGCGTGGGAGGACTTCCTGCTCGACGCGATCGCGGCCAAGCCGCTCGGCGGGCGGGCCGACTGGCTCTCGCGCCAGGACGCCGGCAGCCCGTACGCGAACTCGGTCTGGCGACGCCGGTACGGCGCCCTGTGGGACGTCGGGCCGCACATGCTCTCGCAGCTCGTGCCGGCGCTCGGTCCGGTCGTCGACATCGCCGGAAGCCGCGGCGTGCGGGACCTGGTGCACCTGGTGCTGACCCACCAGGGCGGTGCGACCAGCAGGATGTCGCTGAGCCTGACGATGCCGGCCGGCACCGTTCGGGTCGGGGTCGAGTTCTGGGCCGAGGGCGGCTGGCTGGTCCAGCCCGAGGACCAGCGTGACCTCGGCCCGGCCTACGCCAGGATGGTCTCGGAACTGATCGCGAACATCGATGCCGGCGAGACCCGGCACCGGTGCGACGTCCGGTTCGGGCGTGACGTGGTCGAGATCCTCACCCGCTGCGAGGCCGTGCTCGACCGGCGCTGAGTGGGGCCCGCAGGCCCCACCCACCGTCTCAGATCAGGCCGAGCTCGGTCACCGCGGCGCGCTCGTCGGCGAGCTCAGCGGTCGAGGCGTCGATGCGGCCGCGGGAGAAGTCGTCGATCTCCAGGCCCTGGACGATCTCCCAGTTGCCGTCCTTGGTCGTGACGGGGAACGAGGAGATCAGGCCCTCCGGGACGCCGTACGAGCCGTCGGAACGGACGGCCATCGAGACCCAGTCGTCCTCAGCCGATCCGAGCAGCCAGTCCCGCGCGGCGTCGACGGTTGCCGAGGCGGCCGAGGCAGCCGAGGACGAGCCTCGGGCGTCGATGATCGCGGCGCCGCGCTTGGCCACAGTCGGGATGAAGTAGTCCTCGATCCAACTCTGGTCGTCGATGACCTCGGCAGCGTTCTTGCCACCGATCTCGGCGTGGAAGACGTCGGGGTACTGGGTGGCCGAGTGGTTGCCCCAGATGGTGACCTTCCTGATGTCCGTCACTGATGCACCGGTCTTGGCGGCCAGCTGCGAGATCGCCCGGTTGTGGTCCAGCCGCGTCAGTGCGGAGAAGCGCTCGGCCGGGATGTCGGGGGCGTTCGTCATCGCGATCAGCGCGTTCGTGTTCGCCG
>NZ_JAOPXI010000043.1 GCF_025965215.1 Marmoricola sp. | reverse complement strand
TGTCGTCTGTGTGAAATTCGTACCTGACTCGACCGCCGACCAGGCCTTCGAGTCGGACAACACCGTGGACCGCGTTGGCGTCCCGGGCCTGCTCTCCGAGCTCGACGAGTACGCCGTCGAGCAGGCGCTGCAGCTCAAGGAGAAGAACGCCGAGCCCGAGTCCGTCACGGTCACCGCGTTGACCGTCGGCCCCGAAGGCGCAGCGGACGCGATCCGCAAGGCGCTGCAGATGGGTGCCGACGCCGGTGTCCACGTGGTCGACGACGCCGTTGCCGGCTCCGATGCCCTGGCCACCTCCAAGGTCCTGGCCGCCGCGATCACCAAGATCGGTGGCGTCGACGTCATCGTCTGCGGCATGGCCTCGACCGACGGTGGCATGTCCGTGGTCCCGGCGATGCTCGCCGAGCGCCTCGACCTGCCGCAGATCACCTTCGCCTCGGTCATCGAGTCCCAGGGTGACCAGTTCCGGATCAAGCGCGACGGCGACACCGCGACCGAGGTCATCGGTGCCACGGCGCCGCTGGTCCTCTCGGTGACCGACCAGACCGGTGAGGCCCGCTACACGTCGTTCAAGGGGATCATGGCCGCGAAGAAGAAGCCGCTGGACACGTGGTCGCTCGCCGACCTCGGTGTCGAGGCGAGCCAGGTCGGTCTCTCAGCAGCGTGGACCGCGGTCGAGAGCACCGAGGCCCGCCCGCCGCGCACCGCAGGCACCATCGTGACCGACGAGGACGGCTCGGGCGCCAAGGCGCTGACCGAGTTCCTCGCGTCCAAGAAGTTCATCTGAGGGGCTGGGAAATATGAGTGAGATTCTGGTTCTGGTCGACCACCTCGACGGTGCCGTCCGCAAGCCGACCTACGAACTGCTGACGATCGCCAAGCGTCTCGGTGAGCCCTCTGCGGTCTTCATCGGGTCCGCTGCGTCGGCCGCCGGTGCGGTCGAGTCGGTCAAGAAGTACGGCGCCGAGAAGGTCTACGTCGTCGACGACAGCGAGATCAAGGGCTACCTCGTGGCTCCCAAGGCCGAGGCCCTGCAGCAGATCGCCGCGCAGGCCAGCCCCGGCGCGATCCTGATCACCTCCTCCGCCGAGGGCAAGGAGATCGCAGGTCGTCTGGCCGTCAAGCTCGACTCGGGTCTGATCACCGACGCCGTCGACGTCCAGGAAGGCCCGATCACGACCCAGTCCGTCTTCGCGGGCAACTTCACCGTGCAGGCCAAGGTCACCCAGGGCACGCCGATCATCACCGTCAAGCCGAACGCGGCAGCTCCTGAGGAGTCTGCGGGCGCCGGCGCCGTCGAGAACGTCGCCGTCACGGTGTCCGACTCGGCCAAGAAGGCGCAGATCGTGGCGTCGCAGCCGCGTGAGTCGACCGGTCGTCCCGAGCTGACCGAGGCTGCCATCGTCGTCTCCGGCGGACGTGGCACCGGCGGCAACTTCGAGCCGATCGAGAAGTTCGCCGACGCCCTCGGTGCCGCGGTCGGCGCCTCCCGAGCCGCAGTCGACTCGGGCTGGAAGCCGCACGCCTTCCAGATCGGCCAGACCGGCAAGACCGTCTCGCCGCAGCTCTACGTGGCGGCGGGCATCTCCGGTGCGATCCAGCACCGCGCCGGCATGCAGACGTCCAAGACGATCGTCGCGATCAACAAGGACGAAGAGGCGCCGCTGTTCGAGCTGGTCGACTTCGGCGTGGTGGGGGACCTGCACACCGTGCTGCCCGCTGCGACCGCGGAGATCATTCAGCGCAAGGGCTGAACCAGCCCTGTCCCGCCTGAACCGAATCAACGGACCGGTCAGGGTCGCCATCGCCTGCATCGCAGGCGGCGCCCTGGCCGGTTCGGTCGTTTTCACGCTGCTGCGGCTGATGACGCCGGAGTCGTTCTGGTTCGTGCTGGTGACCAGCTTCGTCCCGTTCGCGCTGGTCGGGTACCTGGTCGCGGCGATCGGCCTGGCGGTGCTTCGCCCCGGGATGGATCCGGCGCTGAAGCGCTGGAGTACCGGCGGGCTCGCGCTGGCGCTGGCCGGCGTCGCCTTCCACGCAGCGCTGCTGGTGCCGGCATACTTCGGAGCCCACCCGACCGGCAAGCCGGATCTCACGGTGATGGCGCTGAACCTGCGCCACGGCAACGGGGAGGCGACCCGAGCGGTCGCCCTCGTGCGGTCCCTGCACGTGCAGCTGGCAACGCTGGAGGAAGTCACACCGGCCGAGCTCGCGCGGTTGTCCGGCGCAGGGCTCAACCAGCTCTTGCCCTACTCGGCTGGCGCTCCTGGTCCCAATGATGCCGGCACGATGATCTTCTCGAGGTACCCGCTGACGTCGACCCTGCCGGTGCCGCTCGGTCATGGCGGTTACCGGGTCCGGGTGCTCGCGCCGACCCCGTTCTGGCTGGTCGCCGTCCACGCGACCCAGCCCCTGGTCTCGCCGGGCGGCTGGCGCGCGGACTGGGGCGTTCTGAACACGGTCGTCCCGCAGCTGCACGGGTCCGTGATCCTGATGGGCGACTTCAACACCACGCTGGACCACGGCCCGATGCGCGACCTGCTCGGCAACGGTTTCCACGACGCGGCGCGCACCGCGAACTCCGGCTGGCAGCCGACGTGGCCCAGTGGAGGGTCCTTGGCCGGGATCCCGGATCTCGGCCTGATCGCCATCGACCACGTGATCACCCGTGGCGCCTACGACGCGATCAGCACGGAGACCTTCACCGTCCCGAACACCGACCACCGGGCACTCGTGGCCCGCCTCGCGCGGACCGCGCCGTAGGCTGGGTCGGCCATGACCGTTTATCTCGACCACGCAGCGACGACGCCGATCCACCCTGTTGCCGCGGCAGCGATGACTGCCCAGCTCGGCAGCGTCGGCAACGCCAACTCGCTGCACGCTTCAGGCCGGGCCGCACGCCGGGTCGTGGAGGAGTCCCGGGAGACCGTTGCCCGTGCTCTGGGCTGCCGCCCGGGCGAGGTCGTCTTCACCTCCGGCGGCACCGAGGCGGACAACCTGGCGCTCAAGGGCTTGTACTGGTCGCGGCGGGCGGCCGACGATCGTCGCCGGCGGATCCTGAGCACCACGATCGAGCATCACGCCGTCCTCGACCCCCTGCACTGGCTGGCAGACGAAGAGGGTGCCCAGGTCGAGCTCATCGGTGTCGACCACCTCGGACGCATCGACCTGGCGGCCTTGAAGGCAGCGGTCGAGGCGGATCCCGGAAGCATCGCCCTGGTCTCGGTGATGTGGGCGAACAACGAGGTCGGTACCGTCCAGCCGGTCACCGAGGTCGTGGAGATCGCGCACACCCACGGCATCCCGGTGCACACCGATGCCGTCCAGGCGGTCGGGCAGGTCCCGGTCGACTTCGCCGCCTCCGGTGTCGACGCCATGACAGTGACCGGGCACAAGATCGGCGGCCCGTACGGCGTCGGGGCGCTGCTGGTGCGTCGCGAGGTCCAGCTGACGGCACTGCTGCACGGCGGCGGCCAGGAGCGTGACGTCCGGTCGGGGACCATCGATGCCCCCGCGATCGCAGGCTTTGCGAGCGCCTGCGAGATCGCGGTCAAGCATCAGCCCGAACTCGCGGTGCGACTCTCCGCGCTGCGCGACGAACTGGTGGCCGGCGTGATGGCTGCGGCCCCCGAGGCGTCCTACAACGGGGATCGGGTCAGTGACGTCGGGCACCGGTTGCCCGGCAACGCGCACCTGACGTTTCCCGGATGCGAGGGAGACTCGCTCCTGATGCTGCTCGATGCCCGCGGGATCGAGTGCTCGACCGGATCGGCCTGCAACGCCGGCGTACCGCAGCCCTCGCACGTGCTGCTCGCCATGGGCTGCGACGACGAACAGGCGCGCGGTTCGCTGCGGTTCTCGTTGGGACATACCTCCACAGCCGCGGATGTCGAGGCGCTGCTCGCCGCGATCGGTCCCGTGGTCGAACGGGCGCGGGCAGCCGGGAACGGCGCGAGAGGATCGGCGGGCTGATGCGGGTCCTGGCAGCGATGTCGGGGGGCGTGGACTCAGCCGTGGCGGCTGCCCGCGCCGCCGAAGCTGGCCACGACGTCACCGGGATCCACCTCGCGCTCTCGCGCAACCCGAAGTCGTACCGGACCGGGGCACGTGGCTGCTGCACGATCGAGGACAGCAACGACGCAGGGCGTGCCGCAGATGTGATCGGTATCCCGTTCTACGTGTGGGACATGAGCGAGCGCTTCCACGAGGACGTCGTCGAGGACTTCCTGGCCGAGTACGCCGGTGGCCGGACACCCAACCCGTGCCTGCGCTGCAACGAGAAGATCAAGTTCGCCGCGGTGCTGGAGCGCGGGCTGGCGCTCGGCTTCGACGCGGTCGTCACCGGCCACTATGCCCAGCTGCGCACCGGGTCGGACGGCCTGATCGAGATGCACCGGGCGCGGGACCACGGCAAGGACCAGTCCTACGTGCTCGGGGTGCTGTCGCAGCAGCAGCTGGCGCACTCCCTGTTCCCGCTCGGCGACACCGCGAAGCCCGAGATCCGTCGGGAGGCCGAACGCCGCGGGCTGCAGGTCGCCGACAAGCCCGACAGCCACGACATCTGCTTCATCTCCGACGGGGACACCGGGGGATGGCTGAGCGAGAAGCTGGGCACCGACGCCCCCAACTCGGGCGGGCCGATCGTGGACGGCGCGTCCGGCGAGGTCCTCGGTGAGCACGCAGGCTCATGGCGCTTCACGATCGGACAGCGCAAGGGCTTGCGGATCGGTACGCCGGCACCCGACGGCAAGCCGCGCTTCGTCCTGGACATCGAGCCCGTCTCGGGCACCGTGACGGTCGGGCCGCGGGAGGCGCTCGCTGTCACCGGCCTGAGGTGCATCCGGCCGCTGTGGTGCGGCGCGGCTCCGACGGCCCCGCTGGAATGCAGCGTGCAGCTGCGCGCCCACGGTGAGGAGCACCGCGCTGTCGTCGTTCCGTCAGCGACAGGCTTCGAGGTGACCCTGCACGACCCGGCCTCCGGGATCGCACCCGGTCAGGCATGCGTGATCTACGAGCGGACCCGGGTCGTCGGCTCCGGGACGATCGCCTCGACGCTGCGCTGAGCAGGGATCGCCGGGGTCGTGCCCGTCCTCAGCCGGGCCAGAGCCACCTCCTCGCGCAGGGCAGCCAGTCCGGCCAGGTGCGCGCGGAGGACCGTTTCGAAGCCTTCCGGATCGGCAGGAGTGACCGTGGGCTTGAACCGCTCCCCGGTCTCGAGGACCAGGGCGACATGCTTCTCGGAGCGATGGGTATCGAGGTTCCACCAGTGCTCGAGGTCGACCGGGCCCCAGATCCGCCAGGGCGCCATCGCCGACCAGTCGCTGAGCTGCAGCACGGCCAGGTCCCGGATCTCGCCGTACCGGATCCGGCGTGCGCCCCAGGGGTAGTAGCGCTGGATCGCGAGGCCGACCTCGTCGCAGGCCACGCTGCCGTCGTCGTAGTGAGCTCGTGCGTAGTCCATCTGCCCCTCCCAGAGCATGTCCCGAGCAGGCCGAACGTCCCTCGGGGTCATCTTGGTCCCCGGCGGCGGTGAGGTCCAGAGGCTGAACGTCGCGGCGAGCGGACTAGTTCTTCGGGGGCAGTGGGACGAACATGCTGGTGCGCGCGGCGTACTCCTGGTACCCGGGGCGCTGCATCATCGTGCGCTCGAGGAGTCGGGCGCCGGTGGCGAACACCAGGAAGTAGGTCATCGCGAGCGGGGACAGGATCGTCAGGACTCCGGGCCACGACGACGCGCAGACCAGGTAGATGCCCCACCAGACGCAGGCGTCGCCGAAGTAGTTCGGGTGCCGGGTGTAGCGCCACAGGCCACGATCCATCACCGGACCGCGGTCCGGATCCTTCTTGTACGCCGCCAGCTGGGCGTCGCCGATCGACTCGAAGGCCACGCCGAGGATCCACAGGACGACCCCGACCACGACGACCGCAGGCACGCCGTTGCCCGCTGCCGCGGAGACCTGCACCGGCAGCGAGACCAACCAGATCGCCCCGCCCTGGGGGATCCAGACACGAACCACCGGACCGCCACGACCGGAGCCGAGGAGCTCGGTGTAGCGCGGATCCTCGCCGTGGCCGAACGAGCGCTTGAGAATGTGCCAGGACAGCCGCAGCCCCCAGGTGGCAACCAGGGCGAAGACCAGCCAGCGGCGCCAGCCGGGCGCGTCGCCGACGAGCGCGCTCACGCCGGCGACCACCGCGAGCGCGAGCCCCCAGGTCACATCGACCACCGAGACCCGGCCGGTCCTGCGCGCGGCGTACGCGGTGATCGCCATCGCGACGACGCAGACGCCGGCGGCGGCCGCGGTCACCACGAGGAAATCGCTCACCAGGAACGCACCGCCGGCAGGTCGTGCGGGACGCCGGGGCGCACCGCGAGGATCTGGTCGACCCCCATCCTGCCGTCGCGGAAGGCCATCTGGCCACCGAGGAGGTACAGCCGCCAGACCCGGAGGTACTCCTCGGGCACGAGCGTGCGCACATCGTCGAGGGAGGCGTCGAAGCGTTCGAGCCAGGCGTTGACCGTGTGCACATAGTGCTCGCGCATGGCGTGCACGTCGCGGACCTCGAGGCCGCCGGCCTCGATCAGGGCGACGGTCTCGCCGACCGGGCGCATCGTCATGTCCGGGGCGATGAACGACTCGATGAACGGGCCGCCACCCGGGTGCTTGCCGCCGCCCTTTCCCTGGCGGGACATGCCCTGGATCAGCACCCGCCCGCCGGGCTTGACCGAACGGCGCAGCACCTCGACGTACGTCGGGTAGTTGCCCTGGCCGACGTGCTCGCCCATCTCGATCGACGCCACGGCATCGAACTCGCCCGTCACGTCGCGGTAGTCGCACAGCTTGATCTCCACGAGGTGCGACAGGCCGCGCTCGGCAATCCGGGCGTCGATGAACTTCTTCTGCTCGGCGGCGATCGTCACGCCGGTGACCTTCGCGCCGTAGTGCTGAGCGGCGTACAGGGACAGCGAGCCCCAGCCGCAGCCGACGTCGAGGAGGGTCGTGCCCGCCGTGAGACCGAGCTTGCGACACACCAGGTCGAGCTTGGCCGCCTGGGCGTCCTCCAGGGTCATGTCCGGGTTGGTCCAGTACCCCGAGGAGTAGGCCATGGTGTCGTCGAGGATCGCGGTGTAGAAGTCGTTCGAGAAGTCGTAGTGGTGGCTGATCGCCTGCCGGTCACGGCCCTTGCTGTGCAACCGGCCCCGGAGGACGGCCTGGGACTCGGGTGCGGCAGGGCGGCCCTTGAGAGCCTCCGGGAGCAGGCCCAGCCGGAGGGCCGCGCGCGCAGCTGTGACGACCGATCGCCGGGACGGTCGCACCCCCATCAGCCCGCGCGCGGCGACCTCCGACCGGACGTGTGTGAGAGCGGCCTCGAGGTCACCGGGAACATCGATCTCGCCGGTGACGTAGGCCTGCGCGGCGCCGAGCTCGCCGGGGCTCCAGAGCAGTCGGGTCAGTGCCCGCGGGGAGTTGATGCGCACGAGGGGAGCGGCCGCCGGGCCGGCCTCGGTGCCGTCCCAGGCATGCAGGCGCACGGGCAGGTCGCCACCGACGAACGGACGCAGGGCACGTTCGAGGATCTGGGCCGCGCCGGTGGTCGGCGCGCCTGACGGGCGGGTCTCCAGCGTGGTCATCAGGAGTTCCGCGTGAAGGTGAGCTGCTGTACGTCGATGTACCCCGAGGCGAAGCCGGCCCGCGAGTACTCGAGATAGAAGTGCCAGAGCCTGCGGAACGTCTCGTCGAAGTCCAGCGCGAGCACCTCCTCGCGCGCGGCCATGAACGCCGTGTCCCAGTGCCGCAGGGTCTCGGCGTAGTGGCTGCCGAACGTGGTGCGCCCGGACATCCGCAGCGAGGTGTGCTTGCGGGTGACCTCGTCGAGGAGCTCGGTCGAGGGCAGGAAGCCACCCGGGAAGATGTACTTGTGGATCCAGGTCCAGGTACGGCGGGTGGCCAGCATCCGGTCGTGGGGCATCGTGATCGCCTGGATTGCCACCTTGCCGCCCGGTGCCAACACCCGGTCGATGGTCTCGAAGTAGCTCGGCAGGTACTCGTAGCCGACCGCCTCGATCATCTCGACGGAGACGACGGCGTCGTAGCTGCCCTCGACCGCGCGGTAGTCGAGCAGGTCGACCTGGACCACGTCGGCGCGCAGGCCCTCCTCGGCGACGGCATCGGCGAACCGGGCCCGTGCCAGTGACTGCTGCTCGCTGGACAAGGTCACCGACCGGACCGTCGCACCCCGGCGGGCGGCGCGGATCGCGAGCTCGCCCCAGCCGGTGCCGATCTCCAGGACATGGGTGCCGCGGGTGACGCCGGCCGCGTCCAGGATGCTCTCGATCTTGCGACCCTGGGCCTCGAGCAGATCCGAGCCCGGGAGCGGCGCTGCCATCGTGGTGTGGTCGACCTCGGTCACGCTGTCGGTGTCGAACATCGCCGAGGAGTAGCTCATCGTCGGGTCCAGGAACAGCCCGAACAGCTCGTTGGACAGGTCGTAGTGGTGCGCGATGTTCTTCCGGGTGTTCTTCGCGCTGTTGCGCTGGGCACGGGGCGGTCGGGAGACGTAGACGGCGCGCAGGCGCTGCATCCACATCGGCACCAGGTCGCCGATCTCGTTGCACAGCACCGTCAGGGTGCCACCGAGGTCCTCGGCGTCCCACGCCCCGGTCATGTAGGCCTCGCCGAAGCCGATCAGGCCGTCGTTGCCGAGCCGGGCGAAGAACTCGTCGGGCCGGTTCAGGACCAGGTCGGCGGGACCGCCGTCGGTCGACACGGTGATGCCGAGACGGTCGGTGACCTCGAGGAAGATCCGCCGCGCGATCGCGGTCGAGATCCCGGCCTTCGGTCCGCGACGGATCGGTGAGATGTCGGACCAGTGGTCGAGCGACAGCGGTGTGGCTTCGAAGCTGATGGTCATCGGACACCTTCTTGGTGGTGGTGCGGGCGAGGCTGCACCGGCAGCCGGCGCGCCCAGAGGCGGACACCGTGCATTCGGATCAGGAGGGCACCCCGGATTGCCGCCACAGCCGCACGGAGCACGGCCAGACGCGTGGCCCTGGTCACCCTGTCGCCTCGCAGGGTGGCGTCGAACGTGGCTCCGGAACCCGTGACCAGCCGTACGCCGACGTGCAGCCGGTCTGTCGGCAGCGGCATCGTGAGCTCGTAGTGCCCGTCGGTCCCGTGGAACGGAGAGACGTACATCTCCTTGCCGACCAGGGCATGCCCATGGTCGTCGGGGTGGACGAGGTACGCGTGCCGGTCGCCGTAGGTGTTGTGCACCTCGACGACCGTGGCGGCGAGATCGCCGGTCGAGTCGTGACACCAGAAAACGCTGATCGGGTTGAAGTTGTAGCCGAACGCACGGGCGTTGGCCGCCATCAGGATCCGGCCGCCGGTCACGACCACGCTCTCTGCGGCGAGGAACGCCTCGAGGTTCTCACGGATCGTTCGCGTCGGGTCGCCGAGATGGTCGCGGGCCTCGAAACGGCCCAGCACCCCGTGATCGGGCAGCTCGTCGAGGTCGACCAGCCAGATGTGCGAGCGGGTGGTGAAGCGGTTCTTCCACGGCTCGCGACGGGTGTGCGTGATCCTGCTGCGGTAGATCCGCGGCGTCGCCACCGGCTCGGGGACGTGCGCCGCGGGCCACCCGAAGCCGAGCCGCTCGGCAGCCCGCAGCCCGGAGCGCGCGCCGTCCTCGTGGAAGCCCCAGCCGTGCCAGGCGCCGGCGAAGACCAGCCGGTCGGAATCGATCTCGGGCAACCGCCGCTGTGCCGCGACCGACGCTGGGTTGTAGATCGGGTGCGCGTAGTCGCGGCGGGCGATCACCGTGGTGGGGTCGATCTGGTCGCCGGCTCCGAGCGTGACGAAGTACCGGGTGTCGTCCGGGGTCGGCAGGGACATCAACCTCGTCATGTCGTAGGTGACGGTGACCCCGTTCTGCGATCCGCCCTGGCCCGGCCGGTCCCACTGGTTCCACGACGCCCAGGCCTTGCGGTGGCGCGGCATCACCGAGTCGTCGGTGTGCAGGTGAGCGACGTTCGCCGAGTAGGGAACCGAGCCGAGGAGCTCGCGCTGCAGCGGCGTCGGTTCGCCCAGGATGCCGAGCGCCTGGTCCGGATGGGTGGCGATCACCACCGCGTCGAACAGGTGCACGTGCCCGCTGCCGTCGGTGACCTCGACGCCGGACGCCGTCTCGACGACCGAGGTGACCTTGGTGTCGAGCAGGACCGAGCCGCCCTGCGCCAGCAGACCGGCAGCGACCTTGTCGACGTACTGCCGCGAGCCGCCGGTGACCGTGCGCCACTGCGGTGAGCCGAAGACGGTGAGCATGCCGTGGTGCTCCAGGAACGAGAACAGGTAACGGGCCGGGTACTCCAGCGCGATGGCAGGGTCGCAGGACCAGACGCACGCCACCAGCGGCGTCATGAAGTGCCGACGGAAGTACGGGCTGAAGCGACCCTGGGCAAGGAACTCCGCCAGCGTCTGGTCCTCGCCGTCGGCCTCGGTCTGCGCCAGCAGTCGCTTCGCCCGGCGGTGGAAGCGAGGGATCTCGGTGAGCATCCGTAGGTACGCCGGGCGCAGGTAGTTACGACGGTCCGGGAACAGCCCGGCAAGCCCGAGCGCACCGGCCCACTCCAGGCCGCGTCCGCCGTGCGCCTCGTCGGCGCGGACTGACATCGACATGTCGGAGGGCTGGGTCGCGACCCCCAGCTCGGCGAACATCCGCAGCAGGGTGGGATAGGTGCGCTCGTTGTGCACGTTGAAGCCGGTGTCGATCGAGACGGGGCCCTGAGAGGTGGACACCGTGTGGGTGTCCGCATGGCCGCCGAGGCGGTCGTCGGCTTCGAAGAGGGTGACCTCGGCACGCTTCGCGATCACGTGTGCAGCCGTCAGTCCAGCCACACCGCTGCCGATGATGCCGACGCGGCGGGTGTGCGGGCGGGTCACGTCGACTGCTCGAAATTCAGCAGTGCGACCGGGATCGTGGTGGGCTGCTTCGAGCCGCCGGCGGGTTCGACGGTCACGCCGACGCCGCGGGCGTTGTTCGCGTTGCCCTCGAACAGCACGGTCCGGTTGCCGCCGCCTGCCATCAGCCCGGCCGGGACCATGGTGCCGTGCTGGTCACGGAACCACAGCTCGTAGACGTGACCGGCAGGAAGAGCGGGCATGTTGTGGGTGACCAGGACCGCAGCGCTCTGCGACCTCGAGCGGAACACGGTGGCCACGGCGCCGTGGGGCAGCGGCTGGCTGACCTTCTGCACGTCGGCGGCCTCCAGCACCCGGTCGATCGCGCTCGGTGCCCGGGTGCTGGTGCCGTGATGGGTGTCCTGCCAGATCGCGGTGCCGCCACCGACGGCACCGATCACCGCGGCAGCCGCGAGCAGGCTGGTCCAGCGACGCGGCCGGCGCTCGGTGATGCGGGCCACGGTCGGGGGCAGTGGGCGCACCGTCTTGATGTCGGCAAGCACCCGGCTGCGCAGCTCCGGGGGCGGCGCCGTCTCGGACAGGCCGGCGAGCAGCATGGTCGCGGCCTGAAGGCTGGTGACCTCGGCCCGGCATTCGGCGCACTCCGCAAGATGCGCCTCGAACCGCGCCCGTTCGACGTCGTCGAGGGCGTCGACTGCATAGGCCCCGGAGAGGGCATGGATCTCGTGAGCGGTCATTGGCCCACTCCCATCGCGTCGCGCAACCGGATGAGTCCGTCCCGGATGCGGGTCTTTGCTGTGCCGACCGGTAGGTCGAGCATGGTGGCCACCTCGGTGTGCGTGTAACCCCCGAAGTAGGCAAGTTCGATCGCCTCGCGCTGGACCGGCGTCAGCTCGACGAGGGCAGAGCGGACCCGCCGTGCCTCCATCGACTGCTCCGCCGCTTCGGCTGTGGAGTCGTGGGAGACAACGTGGGAACCCTGGTGGTACGTCGTGTCCTGCCGGTTGACGGCCTCGGCCGCCCTTACGCGGTCGACGGCTCTGCGGTGCGCCAGGGTCATCAGCCAGGCCATCGCGCTTCCCCTGGCCTCGTCGTACCGGGCTGCGGTGCGCCACACCTGGAGGTACACCTCCTGGGTGACCTCCTCGGACTGGGCCGGGTCGCGGACGACCCGCAGGACGAGGCCGTGCACCCGTGCCGACGTGGCGTCGTACAGCTCCGCGAAGGCCTGTTCATCGCCGCGCGCCGAGAGGCGCAACAGCGACGCCAGTGAGACGACACCGGCTTCCGCCGGCACGTCGCCGGTCGGAACGGGCTGGAGATGGGACACGAGGTGTCCTTCCTCATCGTCGGCTGGGTCAAGTATCGGGTCTCTCACCCGGTATTCGGTGCCCTCGGGCTCGCGGATTGCCGTCGGACCGGCGAATTCCAGAACCGGCTCGGCCAACGCTGCACCGCCGGAGAGCCGGCCGAGCCGGTCGTGGGGGATTCGCGGCGGCGCCGTACGCGGATTGGTCTGGTCCGGACGGCTGCGCCTAGGGTGCCCAGAGTGAGCGCACAGTGAGTACAGCGATTGTGGCGTCCGGGATCGGCTCGCTGCCCGGTGAGGACTTCGCCGAGGCTGTGCGCCTGGTGTTCGGGGAGCTGCCCGACCTGCCGCACCTGCCGGAGCTGCCCGCGCGCGGCCTGATCGCCCAGATGACCGGACGGACACTCGGCGTGGTGGCCGATCTCGGCTTCGACCTGCAACCCGCCGGCTGGCGGCTGACCGATGCTCCGGGCATGGACCACCGACGGGCACGCTCGCTGCTGGCCCAGGACCTCGACGTCCTCGAGGAGCAGGCGCAGTCCTACGTCGGCGAGCTCAAGGTCCAGGTCGCCGGGCCATGGACGCTGGCGGCCACCGTCGAGCGGCCCCGTGGCGACCGGATCCTGGCCGATGCCGGCGCCCGTCGCGAACTGGCGCAGGCACTGGCCGAGGGCCTGGTCGCCCATGTCGTCGATCTGCGTCGCCGCGTACCGGGAGCCGACATCCTGGTCCAGGTCGACGAGCCGGCGCTGCCGGCGGTGCTGTCCGGGGGAGTGCCGACCGCGTCCGGATTCAGCCGGCACCGCTCGGTCAGGCCGCCCGGGGCCTCCGAGGCACTCGAGTGGGTCTTTGCAGCGATCGCCGGTGCCGGCGCGCGGAGCGTCGCGCACTGCTGTGCCGCCGCCGTACCGATCGGGCTGCTGCGCGGAGCCGGGGCACAGGGGGTCTCGATCGATCTGGGCGTCCTGGCGGCCGAGGGCTACGACGCGCTCGGTGCCGCGCTCGAGGAGGGTGATCGCGTCTTCCTCGGCGTGGTTCCCGCCCTTGATCCCGTCCCTGATGCGGGCCCGCCTACCGAGATCCAGGTCGTCGAGCGGGTGCTGCGGCTGCTGGACATGCTCGGGTTCGATCCCGACGACGTCCGTGGCCAGCTGGTGCTGACACCGACCTGCGGTCTGGCCGGCGCCAGCCCGGCGTACACACGAGCGGCGCTGTCCCGACTTCGGGACAGCGCCGCTCGGTTGTGCGGAGACTGACGCTAGTGCGCCGCCACGACCTCGGCGGGACCGTCGGTGGCCATCTCTTCGTGGCTCACGTTGAGGAAGACCCACAGCAGCAGTGAGGCCGACCAGATCATGAACGCTCCGACCAGGAAGGCGTGCGTGCCCCCGCTGGTGAAGGCGGCCTGGTAGATGATCGATGCCTTGGCTTGCGCAAGTGCTGGCGCGGTGTTGACAGCGTTGCCCAAGGTGGTGGTCGTGTTGGAGATGAAGTGCGCCGCGATGGTCGCCAACGTGGCCAGACCGAGCGCACCTCCGACCTGCTGCATCGTGTTCAGCACGCCCGACCCGATGCCGGAGTCCGCCTCGTCGACGTGGTGCAGTGCCGAGAGCGTCAGCGGGATGAACGTCAGGCTCATGCCGAACGCCATCAGCGCGATGAACGGGAAGATGCTCGACCAGTAGTTGATGTCGCTGCCGATGTGCACGATCGCCGGGTTGGCTCCGCCGGTCGCGAAGTTGTGCGCCTGAAGGGCGATCTTGCTGGCCAGGTTGCCCGCTGACACGTCCACCGAGAGCCGGTGGAAGTTGAGCAGCGCGATGCCGGCGAGGATCGTGCCGGTGCCGGCCAGGAACCGGGGGTCGATCCGGTTCATCAACTTCGAGCTGAGCGTCGCGCCGATCACCATCGCGAACGGGAACGGCATGAACGCCAGACCTGCCTCCAGCGGCGAGTAGCCCATCACGGTCTGGATGAACTGGGAGAGGAAGAAGAACATCGCGAACATGGCCGCCGGCACGATCATCATCGCGATGAATGCCGTGGCCCGGGTCCGGTTCGCGAGGATCCGCAGCGGGAGCAGCGGGTGCTTGACCCGACGTTCCAGGGTGATGAAGCTGAACAGCAGGGTCAGACCGAGGACGATCGCGATGATCGTCTCCGGGGCGGTCCACTGGGTCGTGCCGGCTGCGTTGACGGTACCGGCGTGGCTGATGCCGTAGACCAGCGAGACCAGGCCGAGGGTGCCGGTGATCGCTCCGGGCAGGTCGAGCGCGACACCGCGGCGGGTGTCCGACTCCTTGAGGAGACGCGGCGCTGCGAACGCCGCGATCAGGCCGATCGGGACGTTGATCAGGAAGGTCAGCCGCCAGCCGTGCACGTCGAGTCCGAGCAGGTGCGGTGTCAGGCCGGTCAACCACCCGCCGAGCAGCAGACCGATCGCGGCGCCGACCCCGGACATCGCGGCGTACACCGAGAAGGCGGTGTTGCGGCGCGGGCCGGCCGGGAACGTGGTCGCGATCAGTGCGAGCGCGGCAGGAGACGCGATCGCCGCGCCGAGGCCCTGGAGGCCCCGCGAGGCGAGCAGCATGGCTTCGTTCTGGGCAAGACCGCCGAGGCCGCTGGCCACGGCGAAGACGATCAGGCCGATCATGAAGACGCGGCGACGGCCGTACAGGTCACCGAGACGACCACCGAGCAGGAGCAGCCCACCGAACGCGAGCGCGTAGCCGGTCACGACCCACTGCAGGTTCGCGGGGGAGATGCTCAGGTCGGTCTTGATGAACGGCAGTGCGATGTTGGCAATGGTGCTGTCGAGCACCACCATCAGCTGCGCGACGCAGATCAGGACCAGGGCCCAGCCGAGGTGCCTGCTGCTCCCGGTCTCCTCGGCTGAGGCGTCCCCGGTGGGGGCAGCGTCAGCGGTCATCAGGTCAGTCATGGAATCTTCCTTGCCTTCGTTGGTGTTAGCGGCGGTGTTGTACGGCCGGGAGGATGACGTGGTCGACGACGCGCTCGATGGTGGCGTCGTCAGGGGGCAGGCCGAGGATGAACGTGCGGTGCAGCAGGATCCCGGCCAGGGCAGGGCCGATCACCTCGAGGTCGATGTCCTCGCCGACCTCACCGCGCTCCTGGGCGCGGTGGTAGATCGCCTGGGTGATGGCGATCTTGGGAGCGATGAACTTCTCCCGGAACTCGTGGGAGAACTCGGGGTCGGTCGAGAGCGCGGTGATCACCGCGCCGAGCACGCCGGTCGCCTGCTCGTTGACGCCTTCGTGGCCGCAGAACGTGGACAGCAGGTCGCCTCGCAGGCTGCCGGTGTCGTGATCGGCGACGTGCGCGGAGGACTTGGCGCGGACCAGCGCATCGACCACGAGGCTGGCCTTGCTCTCCCACCGGCGGTAGAGCGTCGCCTTGCTCGCGCGGGCCTTCTTGGCCACGGCGTCCATGGTGAAGCGGTCGTAGCCGACCTCCATGAGGAGCTCGACGGCACTGTCGAGGATCTCGTCCTCACGCTCGCCTTCGACCCGGGGGCGAACCGACGTACGCACGGTCATCATCGGGTTCACCTCCTGATCTCAGCTGGATGAAACGGAACGGTTTCGTTTCATCAACAGAGTAGGTCGGAAGGGCATTCCCGCAAAACCGAATATTTTCAAGCCTTTCGGTCGGTCGTCTTCATACGGGTCCAACAGGTCCAGTAACTGGTCCACATACGAAACCGGACATATCAGGTACTTAACAGATTTCCGTTGTGTACCGCTCGCGGTGACTGCTAGAACACTGTCCGGTGTTGACCTCCCACAGCACCTCTCACCGTGAGGCAAGGGGCCCTCGAATGCGTGCACGCGTCTCGTCAGCCGGTACTCAGAGCAAGCGCCCTGCCCGGCGCTCACGCGGTCTCGCGGTCATCACGACCGTCATCGCGCTCTGCACCGCCGTACTCGTCAGTGCCGGGATCGCTCCCGCGCAGGCGACCCAGGCGAGCGGCGACGACGTCGCCGCCTGGAACAACGGCTGGTCCTGGACCTATGCCACGTCGTTCCGGTACTTCGACCCGACCACCCCGACCGATGTGACGATCAACGAGAACGTCACCTACACGGTGAGCGACCGCGAGACCTTCAACGGCTACGACGCGTACAAGCTGAACATCACCGGCACCATCACCGGTGGCTCGGGTTCGACCAACACCGGCAGCACCGGGACCGCGACCCTGAAGAACTTCTCCGGCACGGTCACAGGCACCCGGTACGTCCGGGTCTCCGACCTCGCCCTGCTGCAGGAGAACCAGCACCAGAACCTGAGCGCGACCGCGACGGTCTCGATCATCTCGACCGGTATCACCGCGGTCATCGACCTGCAGCTGACCCCCACACCGAGCTGGAAGGTCCACGACTTCCCGGTGAGCCCGGGTGACCTGTGGCAGAACAACATGAACATCGCCTACACCGGCGGCTTCAGCTACAACGCCGGATCGCTCGGCGGCACCGGGTCCTCGCCGTTCAACGGCACGTTGCCGTTCGTCGCTCCGGTCAACGTCACCTCCGAGGTCATCAGCCCCGGCATCGCGAGCAACCTCACCACCGACAAGGTCAGCTCGGTCAGCGCCGACGGCCAGACCTCGGACGTCTCGTGGTGGTCGCCGACGTACAAGAACGACGCCAAGGAGATCCTGGTGCTGCCGCTCAGCGGAGCGCAGTTGAC
>NZ_JAOPXI010000037.1 GCF_025965215.1 Marmoricola sp. | reverse complement strand
GCCCACCGATGGACTCGTCCGAGCCAACCCGCCCAAGCCGCCCGTCGCGCCTACGCCCACCCCTACACCGACCCCGACTCCCGTGCCGACGCCGCCACCCCCACCGGTCGACGTCGCGGCTCTGTTCGACAAGGCGTACGCCGGCAAGACCCCAGCAGAGCTCGCTGCAGCTCCGCTGTCGGCGCTGAAGGGGATCACCCCCACCAAGGCGGCGGCCATCGCCCAGGCGCTGGGCGCCTCCACCGTCGCCGAGCTCGCCACGAACCCCTACGTCCTGGCAGCACAGAGCGTCCATGCCGAAGCCGGCGGAGCGTAGTACCGGATCGACCCGGGCGTGGACCTTGCCGGGGTCGACGGTCCTCACTAGCCTCCGAGGATGCGGCGAATCGTGGTCGGTGTGGTCGGGCTGCTACTCGGCATGGGAGCCGTGCAGGGCGCGGGGGCCAGCGTGCCGCCGCTGCCCGTGGCCCAGCAGGTCGAGACCGTGGCCGCCACCGGAGCGCTGTTCTATCCCAGCGCACTGGGACTGGTCCCGCTGCTCGGCGGCCCGCATTTCTGTACGGCGAGTGTCGTGGACTCGCCGACGCGGGACCTGCTGGTGACCGCGGCACACTGCGTCTTCGGGACTGGAGCGCTGATCGAGTTCGCTCCGCTGCTGCACGATTCCGCTCTGCCCGCCGGGGTGTGGGACGTCACCAAGATCTACATCGACCCGTCCTGGACGACATCGTTCGACCCGCGCCACGACGTCGCGTTCCTGCGGGTCGCACCCCACGGCAGTACCCGCGTCGAGGACCTGGTCCGTGGCCACTCACTCGGCAGCCCGACGGTCGGTCAGCCGGTCAACGTCAGCGGCTACCCGATGGGCAGCGGAGGGCGTCCGATCACCTGTACCGCGCCGCTGGCACTGGTCGACGGCTATTCCGCGATCGGGTGTGCCGGTTTCGGCAGCGGGACCAGCGGCGGACCCTGGGTCCAGAACGGTCAGGTGGTCGGGGTGATCGGCGGCCTGGAGCAGGGCGGTTGCAGCCCCGACGTCGAGTACAGCACCCCGTTCGGTTCGGACGTGCGCGCCTTGTTCGCGCGGGCCGTCGCCGGAGGGCTCGGGGACCTGGTGCCGATCGGCTTCACCGCGAACTCCTGCTGACCTGACACGCACCTGAACCCGGGTGGTTGGCGGGTCGATGCTCATGGAAGGCTCACGGTCATGTGGACCTCCCTTCGGTCACCGGCAGGGATCGCCCGAGTCGTCGCGCTCGTCGCGCTCATGACGATCGCCAGCGCCGCGAGTCCCGCGATGAGCGACCGCGTCAGGCTGGTGACCCAGGTTCTTCCGGCAGCCTTTCCGGCAGCCGCAACGACTGGCACGCTGGCGGTGGGCGTCATGCTGCTGCTGCTCTCCCGGGCCCTGCGACGTGGCAAGTTCCGGGCTTGGCTCCTGGCGACCGTTCTGAGCGCGATCACCGTCGTGCTGCACCTGGTCAAGGGCTTCGATGTCGAGGAAGCGAGCGTGACGCTCGCCCTGTTCGTGCTCCTCCTCAGCTCGCGCCCGAGCTTCACCGCTCGGCCCGATCCGCGCTCGTTGCGCCGGGTGCTCCAGGTCGCGATCGCCGGCCCGTTGCTCGCGACGTTCGCCGGCTGGCTCTGGCTCGCGGTCGACGCAGACGGGCAGGCTGCCGGCACCACCCAGTTCGACCGCGTCCGGGAATCGTTCTTCGGATTGGTCGGCATCTCGGGTGGGATGACCTTCACTCAGCCGAAGGACGGCAGCCACGCCGCCATCGCGCTGGTCGTCCTGGGCGCGACGGTCCTGGCTGCCCTGCTCCTCGCCCTGATGATGCCCGCCGACGGTCCGCACGGGCTCTCGGCCGACGAGGACGTTGCGGTGCGCGAGATCCTGGACTCGTGGGGCAAGGTCGACTCGCTGTCCTACTTCGCCACCCGTGCCGACCGATCGGTGATCTTCAGCAAGAGCGGCAAGTCGGCAGTGTCCTACCGCGTGGTCGGCACGGTGTCGCTGGCCGCCGGTGACCCGCTCGGCGACCCGGAAGCCTGGTCGGGCGCGATCGAGGCCTGGCTCGCCGAGGCACGTTCCTACGGCTGGGTGCCGGCCGTACTCGGTGTCACCGAAGCAGGGGCGAGGGCCTATCACCGGGCCGGTCTCGACGCACTCGAGGTCGGCGACGAGGCGATCCTGGACATCAGCTGTTTCTCGCTGACCGGCCGCAGCATGCGAGTCGTCCGCCAGGCAGTCTCACGCTGCGACCGTGCGGGCCTGTCGGTGACGTGCACCCGGGTACGTGACCTCGACGACACAACCCGCGCCGAGATCCGGCAGCGTGCCGAGGACTGGCGCGACGGCCCGGTCGAACGAGGCTTCTCGATGGCCCTCAGCCGGGTGGTCGAACCCCGCGACGGCGATGCCGTCGTCGTCCTGTGCAGGGCCGAGGACGGCACCTTGCGAGGCCTGTTGAACCTGGTCCCCTGGGGCGCCGACGGACTGTCGCTCGACCTGATGCGGCGCGACCGCGACACCGAGAACGGCATCGTGGAGTACATGGTCTCCGAGCTCGCCGCTGAGTGCCCCGGCATGGGCGTCGCACGGATCTCGCTGAACTTCGCGGTGTTCCGGTCCGTGTTCGCCCGCGGCGAGCGCCTCGGCGCCGGCCCGGTCCTGCGGCTCTGGCACGGCGTACTGATCGGGCTCTCGCGGTTCTGGCAGATCGAGTCGCTCTACCGGGCCAACGCCAAGTACCAGCCCGAGTGGATCCCGCGCTTCCTGTGTTTCCGGAGTGCGGGGGACCTGCCCCGGGTGGCGACCGCAGCCCTGCGCGCGGAGGCGTTCCTCGTGGCCCCGTTGTGGTTCGAGCGCTTCCTGCTCAACTAACTGTAGTTCCCCGGCAGGTGGCTCACTCCACAGCGTGGCAGTCGTGACAACGTGGATCTCCGGAGTTTTACTCAGGTATGGATGTCTCGTCCGGACGTCGCGGGTTCGCGATGTTCGTACTTGCGCTCGCGGCGTTGATCCTCACCGCCGCATGCGGCGGCTCGACCCTGGGCCCGCGGGACGTCGCGGCTGCGAACGCGCTCGTCCCCGCTACGGCGGCCGCGACGCCCGGAGCCGGGAGCGGGGCTGGCCCGAACGCCTCGGTGGTGACTCCGGGCGCGCCGACCGGGACGACCGGGACCTCGGTCACGGGTCCGGGGCAAGCGGCCGCCGGCGGGGCGTCGTCGACGCCGGGAGGTACCGCGGGGACCTCCGGCAGCGGGACCGGTGGTTCTTCGTTCACGAACGTCGCGGACTCGACCGGTTCGTGCGTCGGGTTCCACAACCAGACCGGGATCACCAGCACGACGATCACGTTGTCGAACGTTTCCGACCTGACCGGTCCAGTCCCCGGGATCTTCTCGGCGGCCCAGAACGCCGTGAAGGCCTACGTCGACTACTTCAATGCGACCTCGACGGTCTGCGGCCGCAAGCTCTCGTTGATGTCGCTCGACAGCCAAACGAATGCCGGGGCCGACAACACGGCGTTCCAGAAGGCGTGCGGCCAGAGCTTTGCAGCGATCGGATCGATGTCGGCCTTCGACAGCGGCGGAGCAGCGACCGCGCAAAGTTGTGGCCTCCCGGACCTGCGGGCGATCCAGACGAGCGATGCGCGCGCGGCGTGCACGACCTGTTATGCCGCCGAAGGCGCCGGGACGAACCAGTTCGCCAACGCGATCCCTGACTACTTCCTGACGCACAGCCACGACGCCACCCAGCACGCGGCGATGCTCTACGTCAACGAGGCGGCCTCGGCGAGCAACGCTCTGGGCCAGGTGCGCGGGGAGACGCGGCGCGGTTGGAGGTTCCTCTACACCGCCGGATTCGACGTTGCCGAGTTCAACTACCTCCCGTACGTCGAGCAGCTCAAGACCAGGGGGGTCCAGCTCGTCCAGCTCTACGGCTCCAGCGAGATGGCCGTACGGGTGGCACAGGCGATGCAGTCGGCGGACTACCATCCCGCGATCTACATGATGAACGCGACCTCGTACGACACGACGTTCTCCAGTGCCGGCAGCGCGGTGGAGGGTTCGATCATCTACATCGACTTCACGCCGATCGAGGAGATGAACAAGACTCCGGAGCTGGCGCTCTACGACCGGTGGCTGCAGCAGGTCTCGCCCGGATCCCGTCCGACGTTCTTCGGGATGTACGCCTGGTCTGCGGCACGGCTGTTCAGCGAGCAGGCGCAGGCGCTCGGCGGTCGACTCACCCGGGCCAGCCTGCTGGCCGCGATCCGGCGGGTCCACCGCTGGACCGACCACGGCATGACCGGCCTCCAGGACGTCGGCAGCAAGGCCACCGCCCCGTGCTGGCGGTTCCTCCAACTGCACAACGGCGTCTGGCACCCGTACGGCGGCGCGGCGTACCACTGCGGTGGGTCCACCAGCACGAAGTGATCCGGGCAACGTCCTGTGCGCTTGCCGGACCGGACGGGTGTCACGCGTCGGTACGATGACGGCTGCATACCTTGGCCGTGAAGGGCACCCAGCACCCATGAGCGTGATCACCTCCCTGAAGTCCGCCGTGATGAAGCGCGTCCTCGCGCGCACCGGCGGTCTTGACCTGACCAAGCTCGACCGCGTCCCGGACAAGCTGGCCTGGCCGCTGGGCCGTGACGGCGTGGACCCGACCCAGCGGCTGACCTCATCGCGGGAGAAGGACCCGGTGCAGCGGCTCGCCTCGCTGATGGGACTGGAAGTCTGGCTGATCACGGGCTACGACGAAGGTCGCGAGGTTCTCGGCAACGTCAACCACTCGACCGACATCCGTCCGTACATGGGCGCCAGCGGTGACGTGGAGAAGGGCGACATCGGCGGACTCGGCTTCACCGACCCGCCTGAGCACACCCGGCAGCGCAAGCTGCTGACCCCCGAGTTCACGATGCGGCGACTCGAGCGGCTGAAGCCGGGGATCGCCGACATCATCGCCAAGCAGCTCGACGAGACCGAGGCCGGTGCGGCCGGC
Organism: Marmoricola sp.; assembly: GCF_025965215.1. Classification (GTDB taxonomy): domain Bacteria; phylum Actinomycetota; class Actinomycetes; order Propionibacteriales; family Nocardioidaceae; genus Marmoricola. The sequence continues at coordinate 8,912 of NZ_JAOPXI010000037.1, read as the reverse complement.
GACCCGGATGGTGTCGTCGACTTGGTTCAGACCTTCGCGTTCCCAGTTCCCTTCCGGGTCATCTGCGACCTGCTCGGTCTCGACGACGAGCACCGTGAGACCTTCCGCCAGCTCGGGACCGCACGGTTCGACGTGTCCGAGGGCGGGGCCGGCTCGATCGGCGCGATCGGTGGGTCGCGCGAGTTCCTGCTCGCCGAGACCGCACGTCAGCGTCACGACCCCGGTCCGGGTCTGATCGGGCAGATCGTGCGCGAGCACGGCGAGGAGATCAACGACTTCGACCTCGGCGGCCTCGCTGACGGTGCGTTCACCGGCGGCTTGGAGACCAGTGCCTCGATGCTGGCGCTGGGCACGGTCGTGCTGCTGCAGAACCGCGAGCTGTGGAAGTCGCTCGCCGAGGACCCGGACAGCGTGGACGACATCGTCGAGGAGCTGCTCCGGCAGCTCGCTGTGGTCCAGGTCGCGTTCCCCCGTTTCGCCAAGGAGGACGTCGTCGTTGGGGGTCACCGGATCAAAAAGGGCTCGGTGATGCTGGTGCACCTGCCGACCGCGAGCCGCGACCCGCGCTCGACGCCGGGCGAGGGCCTGTGCCCGGTCAAGGAGTCCTCCAACCACCTCGCGTTCGGCCACGGCCTGCACCGCTGCGTCGGGGCCGAGCTCGCCCGGATGGAGCTGCGGGCGGCGTACCCGGCCCTGGCGAAGCGATTCCCCGACATGCAGCTCGCCGTGGACCCCTCGGACCTCGAGTACCACGCCAAGTCGATCGTCTACGGCCTGGAGGCCCTGCCGGTTCGCCTGAGCTGAGACTCCGCGTACCAGACGGCAGCCGGCAAACTCGATGACCGGGTGTACGGCGCGGCCATCGAGCTTGCCGGTATGCCTGGCAAGACCGCGGACTAGGCGGCCAGCAGGTCGGTGGCGTCGATGGCCAGGACCAGCGCACCGATCATCGACGCACGGTCGCCGAGTGCTGCCACCAGCACCGGTGTCGAGGCGGTCCCCGCGAGGACGTGCCGACGCAGTCCCAGTCGGGCCGATTCCAGGAGCAGCTCGCCGGCGTGCGCCATGTCGCCACCGACCAGGATCACATCCGGGTTCAGCAGGTTGGTGACGGTGGCCAGGCCCCAGCCCAGGTGCAGTCCGGCGTCCTCGAAGACGCGCAGCGCGGAGACGTTGCCCTGCTGGGCTGCCTCGATGATCGCGTCGACCCGTGCCCCGGGCATCTGGTCGCGCATCATCGCGAGCGCGGTCCCCGTCGACGCATAGGCCTCCAGACAGCCACGGCTGCCGCAGCGGCACAGCGGTCCCTGGTCGTCGAGAGTCAGGTGACCAATCTCGCCCGACGTACCCGAGGTGCCGCGGAAGAGCTTGTTGTCCAGGATCAGTCCTGCGCCGACGCCCGAGGAGACCTTCACGAACACGACGTTCGCGTGCCCCTTGCCGTGGCCGTGGCGGTGTTCGGCGAGTGCGCCGAGGTTCGCGTCATTCTCGATCAGGACCTTGGCTCCGAGGGCAGCCGAGGCTTCGTCGCGTGCGTTCACGCCGACCCAGCCGGGCAGGATCGCCGAGCTCATCACGACGCTGTCGGAGAGCGGTGCCGGGAGGCCCATCCCGATGTTGCGCAAGTGGCCGACCTCGGCCCCGAGCTCGCCGAGGAGCTCCTCGAGCATCACGCGTGCCCGACCCAGGCCTTCGTCGTGGCCGTGGCCCGCTGAGAGCTGGCGGCGTTGCTCGGACAGGACCTCGCCGGACATCTCGGCGATCGCGACCGCCACGTGGCTGTGGCCGAAGTCGACACCCGCCACCAGGCCTGCGCCACGAGCCAGCCGGACCGACGTCCCGCGCCGTCCGGAGCCTGCGACGGTACTCACGACGTCGGCTGCCGCCAGCTCACGGACGATCGTCGAGACGGTGCCTGGGGCCAGTCCGGTTTCACGTGCGATGTCGGCCTGCGAGGCTGGTTCGTTCCCCTGCCGGAGCAGCAGCGAGAGCACCCGGCGCTGGTTCGCGACCCGCAACGAGGCAGCGGAACCAGGCGCGTTCCGGGTCGTCTCCTCTGCGTCCGGGGGCATGAATGAACTGTGGGGCAACCGCGCTGTTGTCGTCAAGTGATGCGTACTAGGTTGCGGTTAGGTCTCGGTTTGGAAACGTTATCTTCAACTATTGACGACTATGGTGTGACCCAGCACACTCGGAGAAGCCGAACGGGCCTCAGCTCTCCGCCGAGCCCTCACCCCTTCAGGAGGAACACCCGTGTCAACTCTCTTCCGTCGCGTAGCCGTCACCGGCTCCGTGCTCGCGCTCGGCGTCTCCGCCCTCGCGGGCTGTGGCAGTTCGAGCAATTCCCCCAGCAGCAGCGGCAGTACCGGCAGCTCGACCCCGAAGGTCACGGGCGCCTGTTCGCTGTCCAGCCCGCCGACCAGCGGAGCGGCGGCAGCGCCGACGGCCTCGCTCGGCAAGGCCCACGGCAAGGTCGGGGTCATCCTGCCCGACACCACCTCGTCGACCCGCTACACGCTCTACGACAAGCCGCTCCTGCAGAAGGCCCTCACCCAGGCCGGTATCACCGCCGACATCCAGAACGCCGGTGGCTCGGTCTCCAAGTTCACCTCGATCGCGCAGAACATGATCGGTAACGGCGTCAAGGTCCTGATCATCGACTCGATCGATGCCGCGTCCGGTGCCGGTGTCGAGAAGGCAGCGGCTGCGGCCGGTGTGAAGGTCATCGACTACGACCGTGTCAACCTCGGTGGCAGCGCGCCGTACTACGTCTCGTTCGACAACGAGGACGTCGGCAAGCTCCAGGCCCAGACGATGGTCGACTGCCTGAACGCACAGAACATCGCCAAGCCGAAGATCATCATGATGAACGGCGGCACCGACGTGGACAACAACGCGGTGCTCTTCAAGAAGGGTGCGCACGAGATCCTCGACCCGCTGGTCACCGCCGGCAAGCTGACCATCGCCGGTGAGCAGACCGTCCTCGGGTGGAAGAACGAGAACGCCCCGCAGCCGTTCGCGCAGTCGCTCACCGCGGCAGGCGGCACCGTCGACGGCGTGCTCGCTGCCAACGACGGCATCGCCGGTGCGGTCATCGGTGGTCCGCTCAAGGACGACGGTCTGGCCGGCCACGTGGTGGTCACCGGGCAGGACGCCTCGGTCGCCGGACTCCAGGCGATCATCACCGGGCAGCAGAGCATGACGATCTTCAAGGACGTCAAGCTCGAGGCGCAGGCCGCCGCGCAGCTCGCGATCGCCCTGATCCAGGGCAAGAACCCGACCACCGCGGGCCTGACCCTGGCACCGTTCACCGACCCGCAGGCGCCGAACCACAAGATCACGGCGCTCCTGCTCCCGGCACAGGTGATCACCCAGGCCAACATCAAGGACGTCGTGAACGCCGGCGCCCTGACTGTGGCCGACATCTGCAACGGCATCACTGCCGCTTGCGCCAAGCTGGGTCTTTCCTGACCCACGTCCGACAGACGATCATGGCCGGGCGGGCACACCGCCCGGCCATGACTCTGCCCTGACCTCACTGCTCACCTCGCCCCTCGACCCGTTACGGACGGTGTTCACTGCCATGACCGAGCCGATCCTCCAGATCTCGAAGCTCAACAAGAGCTTCGGCCCTGTCCACGTCCTGCAGGACGTGGACCTCAACGTGTACCCGGGCGAGGTGACGGCGCTCGTCGGCGACAACGGCGCCGGGAAGTCGACACTGGTCAAATGTGTGGCAGGCATCCACTCGAGCGACAGTGGCGAGATCCGGTTCGAGGGTCAGCCGGTCACGATGAGCGATCCACGCGTCGCCACCGGCCTGGGGATCGAGTTCGTGTACCAGGATCTCGCGCTGGCCGACAACCTGGACATCACCCAGAACATGTTCCTGGGTCGCGAGATCCGGCGCTGGGGTTCGTTCCTGTCCGATGGCGAGATGGAGCGACAAGCCCGCGAGACGCTGGCCGGCCTGTCGGTCAGGACGGTCTCCTCGGTCAGGCAGAAGGTCGCCAACCTCTCCGGTGGCCAGCGCCAGACCGTGGCGATCGCGAAGGCCGTGCTGTGGAATAGCAAGGTCGTGTTCCTCGACGAACCGACCGCGGCTCTCGGTGTGGCCCAGACCCGCCAGGTGCTCGACCTCGTTCGACGGCTGGCCGACCAGGGCCGTGGCGTGGTGCTGATCTCGCACAACATGAACGACGTCATGGAGGTCGCCGACCGGGTCTGTGCCCTCTATCTGGGTCGGGTGGCCGCCGAGGTGATGACCAAGGACAGCAGCACGACCCAGATCGTCGAGCTGATCACCGCCGGGCGAAGCGGGGACATCGGACTCACCCAAGCCGCCGCCAACCAGAGCATCTGAGGGGGACGACATGACTGCACAGACTCCTGGCACCGACGGCGACGCCGTACCGACCGGCCGGCCTGCTGGCGACTTCTCCCTGGACGTGGAGGAGCGCACCATCCCGGTCGCCGTACGCGACTGGGTCGGTCGACTGCGCACCGGCGACCCGGGCGCACTGCCGTCCGTGCTCGGTCTGGTGGTCCTCGGACTGATCTTCATGCAAGTGAGCGACAAGTTCCTGTCGCGCTACAACATCGGCAACCTGCCCGGACAGGGCGCCTACATCGCCGTGATCGCGATGGGTCTGGTCTTCGTACTCCTCCTCGGCGAGATCGACCTCTCAGCCGGCACGGCGGGTGGTGCCGCGGCCGGGTTCGCGGCCGTCACGATCTTCCACGGGGAACTGCACGGCCAGGTGCCGAGCCTCCTGTACTGGAGCCTGGTGATCGGCCTGGCTGTTGCTGCCGTGCTCGCCGTCCTGCTCAAGGCCTGGACCGGTGCAGTGGTGGTCGCGGTCGGTTTCGTCCTCGTCATCACCAACCTCAGCCACCACCTCATCCTGGGCCTGGTCGCCGCCGTCTGCATCGGCGCTGCGATCGGCGTACTCAACGGCTACCTCGTGGCCAAGGTGGGGATCCCCAGCTTCGTGGTCACGCTGGCGCTCTTCCTGGCGTGGCAGGGGGTGCTCCAGTTCACGCTCAAGGGACAGCCGATCAACACCTCGAACTACAACCTGTGGCACAACCTGACCTACGGCAACTTCACGGTCATGTGGAGCTGGATCTTCGTCCTGGTCCTCGTTCTCGGCTATCTCGGCTACAGCGTGCTGCGATCGGTCCGCGCCCAGCGTGCGGGCCTGGCTCACGACACCCTGGTCCTGGTGCTCGTCCGGGGAGGCGCGCTCGCCCTGGCGGCGGTCGTGATCACCGTGCTGGCGAGCAGCAACCGGAATCCGAACCCGTACCTGGTCGTCAAGGGGCTGCCGGTCCCGGCGGCGATCGTGATCGTGCTGATGATCGCGTGCACGCTGCTGCTGACCAAGACCACCTGGGGCCGCCACCTGTACGCCACGGGTGGCAACGCCGAGGCTGCCCGTCGCGCCGGTATCGACGTGGTGCACATGAAGGTGACCGCCTTCATCCTGTGCTCCGCGTTCGGCGCCTTCGGCGGGGTCATGCTGTCGTCGTTCCAGTCCTCGGCCTCGCTCGACCTCGGCTCGGGCAACGTGCTGCTGTTCTCGGTCGCGGCGGCGGTCATCGGCGGTACGTCGCTGTTCGGTGGCCGAGGCAAGCCGCGGGACGGGGTCATCGGCGCCCTGGTGATCGTGATGATCCCGAACGGACTGCTGCTCAAGCCCAGCCTTGATCCGTCGTGGCAGCAGGTGATCACCGGCGTGGTGCTGCTGCTCGCCGCCGCGGTCGACGCCGTCAGCCGGAAGCGCGCGACCCGAGGCTAGCCGAATAGTCACTTGCGTCGCGCCGAATAGTCAGTTGCATTGTGCCGAGTAGTCAGTAGCAGTGACCACTCGGCAGCAGACGTGACCACTCGGCCGGATGCGAGTGACCACTCGGCCGGATGCGAGTGACTACTCGGCAGGGCGGCGGCGGGCGTAGGTCGTGGTGCGTTCGACGACCGGACGACCGATGCCGGCACCGATCTCGATGAGCTCCTCGACCGTCTTGGCCGACCCGTACTCCGAGCCTGCCATCCGGGAGATGGTCTCCTCCATCAGGGTGCCGCCGACGTCGTTCGCCCCGGCGTTGAGCATCGCGCGGGTTCCGTCGGTGCCGAGCTTGACCCAGCTGGTCTGGATGTTGTCGATCCGGCCGTGCAGCAGGATCCGGGCCATGGCGTGCACGGCGAGGTTATCGCGCAGGGTTGGTCCGGGTCGGGCGACGCCGGCGAGGTAGATCGGCGCGGAGTGGTGCACGAATGGCAGCGGGACGAATTCGGTGAAGCCCGGTATTCCCTGGTCGATGTTGCGCTGCTGCATGCCGGACAGCACCTTGAGGTGGGCGACCCAGTGCCGCGGGTTGTCGACGTGGCCGTACATCATCGTGGAGCTCGACCGGATGCCCACCCGATGGGCGGTCGAGACGATCTCGATCCAGGTCTTCGTCGGCAGCTTTCCCTTGGTCAGGACCCAGCGGACCTCGTCGTCGAGGATCTCCGCCGCCGTGCCCGGGATGGTGTCGAGGCCGGACTCGCGCGCCTTGATCAGGAAGTCCTCGAAGGACAGCCCGGTCCGGCTCGAGCCGTTGACGATCTCCATCGGTGAGAACGCGTGCACGTGCATGCCGGGCACCCGCTTCTTCACCGCAGCGGCGATGTCGAAGTACGCCGTACCCGGAAGCTCAGGGTCGATGCCGCCCTGCATGCAGACCTCGGAGGCACCCAGCTTCCACGCCTCCTCGGCACGGTCGGCGACCTCGTCGAGCGAGAGCGAGTACGCGTCCTCGTCGGTACGGCGCTGGGCGAACGCGCAGAACCGGCAGCCGACGTAGCAGACGTTGGTGAAGTTGATGTTCCGGTTCACCACGTAGGTGACCTCGTCGCCGACAGTGTCCCTGCGCAGCTGGTCGGCCAGCGCGACGACCTGGTCGAGCAGCTCGCCCTCCGCGGTCATCAGTGTCAATGCGTGCTCGTCCGAGAGGTTGCCCGGGTCCTTCTCTGCCGCCCTGAGAGCCGATAGTCCGGAGCGAGTGGCACGAATTTTCATGTTGAAACCGTGCGCATTGCTCCGGAGTATCGAGTCCTTGAGCTCGTCCCAGTCGCCGTAGACATTCTCGAAGTCGCTGCGGCGGTCGGCGCTGCGGCCTTCGGTGTCCACGGCACTGTGCAGGTCGGTTCGCCCCACTGACGCGAAGCCACCGTCGGGCTCCTGCCAGGGCATCCCGACCGGCTTCACGCCGTCGCGGACCAGGCCGTCGTCGTCGGCCAGTGCGGCGACGTGTCCGGAGATGCGCGGGTCGATCCAGGGCTCACCCGCCCGGACGTACTCGGGATGGGCGGTCAGGCGGGCCTTGAGGGTGAAGCCGGCCGAGGCGGTGAGGTCGCGCAGCCGGTCCAGCGAGGGCCAGGGGCGCTCGGGATTGACGTGGTCAGGCGTCAGGGGCGAGACGCCGCCCCAGTCGTCGACGCCGGCGCCCAGCAGTGCCGTGCACTCCGCGAGATCCACCAGGTTCGGGGGCGCCTGCAGCCGGACCTTGGGGCCGAGCAGGATGCGGGCCACCGCGATCGCGGCGACGTACTCGTCCAGGGCGAGGTCGTCGGTGTGCCGCATCGCCGTGTCCGGCTTGGCGCGGAAGTTCTGGATGATGACTTCCTGGACGTTGCCGTACTGGCGAGCGATCCGCCGCAGAGCGAGGATCGATTCGGCGCGTTCCTCAAGGGTCTCGCCGATGCCGATCAGCAGGCCGGTGGTGAACGGGATCGAGAGCCGGCCGGCGTCCTCCAGGACCCGCAGCCGTACGTCGGGGTCCTTGTCCGGAGAGCCGTAGTGCGCCTCTCCCTTGGTCTCGAAGATCCGGCGGGACGTGTTCTCCAGCATCATCCCCATCGAGGGCGCCACCGGCTTGAGCCGGTTCATCTCCTCCCACGACATCACTCCGGGGTTGAGGTGCGGCAGCAGGCCGGTCTCCTCGAGCACCCGGATCGACATCGCCCGGACGTACGCCAGGGTGGAGTCGTAGCCCTGCTCGTCGAGCCACGCCTGCGCCTCGGGCCAACGGTCCTCGGGGCGGTCGCCGAGCGTGAACAGCGCCTCGGTGCAGCCCAGGGCCGCCCCCTCGCGGGCGATCGTCAGGATCTCGTCGGGCGAGAGGAACATCCCTCGCCCGGCCCGCTGGAGCTGGCCCGGGGTCTCGACGAAGGTGCAGTAGTGGCACTTGTCGCGGCACAGCTGGGTGATCGGGATGAACACCTTGGGGGAGAACGTGATGACGCCCGGTCGCCCGGCGTCCTCCAGCCCTTTGTCGCGGATCCGGGCGGCCACCGCGGTCAACCGCACCAGGTCCTCGCCGCGGGCGTGCAGCAACGCCGTGGCTTCGTCGTGGTCGAGGGCAGCGCCGCGCTCGGCGCGGGCCAGCCCGCGGCGGACCTGTTGAGGGGTGACGGAAATCGGCGCGGTCATCGGGAACAGGCTACCGAGCGAGCACGGCACACGATGGCGAGACTCATAGAGTGGTCAACGAGAATGTGATCCCAGTATTCCCACCCGGTTTCGAGACAGGCACTGACGGCCGTGCTGAACCGGGCGGTGGTCAGCCGACGATGCCCTTGAGCTCGGCGATCAGGGCGGTCGGGTCGGCGCCGACGGGGGTCACGTTGAGGCTGGTCACGCCCGTCTCCTCGAACGCTGCGACGCGCTCCTTGATGTACGACGCCGGGCCGACGAAGTTGGCAGCTTCGAGCCACTCGGTCGGAACCACTGCCTCGGCCTCCTTCTTCTTGCCGGACAAGTAGAGCTCCTGGATCTCGGCCGCTTCCTTCTCGTACCCGTAGGCGCAGGCGAGGTCGTTGTAGAAGTTCTTGCCCTTGGCTCCCATGCCGCCGATGTAGAGCGCGA
>NZ_JAOPXI010000029.1 GCF_025965215.1 Marmoricola sp. | reverse complement strand
AGCGGTGATGCTCCGATCCTGAACCTGCCGTCCTCCGCGACTCCGATCTCCCCACCACCGGGCGATCTCCCCGCAGGTTTCCCCGTGGGACGGAACCGTGTTCTTCGGCTGATCCCCGCCTCCCTTGAGGGTTGCGGTAGGAGATTTCTACGCGCTGACCACGGCCCTGCGCAACCCCTTCCGACAACATTTTCCAAGGTTTTTTTCGCACCCCTCGGTTGTCCACAACAAGAGTATTTCCGTCCACAGGATCGGGCCATTTTCCACAGCCGAATCCACAAGGCCCTGTGGATAAGTCCAACCTCGACGTCACTCGATCCAGGGGCGAACGGCGAACCCGGCGCCCTCCAGCGCGACCCGGACTGCCCGGGCCGTCGCGACCGCGCCCGGTGAATCACCGTGCACGCAGACCGTCCGCACGTCGCGATGGCGGGCCAGGGCCACCGCGTTGACCGCTACCGCGTCCGCGTCGGTGATCAGCGCCCCCGGCTCGCCACGAGGCAGCAGCCGACCGGCAGCGGTGTACCCGCGGTCCGGGAACCCTTCGGGGACCACGGCGCGACCGGAGCGCTCTGCCAGATCGAGCAGGACCGACCCGGGCAGCCCCAGCACCGGCAGCCGGCCGCTGCCAGCCAGCACGGCCGCCGCCTGCGAAGCGTCCTCGGCGACCCGGTTGTACAGGGCACCGTGCGGTTTGACGTAGCTCACCGCCGTGCCGGCCGACGTCGCGATCACCGACAGGGCCTCGACCTGCTCGGCCACCCAGTCCGCCAGCCGATCGTGGTGCACATCCATCGGGCGTCTGCCGAAGCCCTCGCGGTCGGCGTAGGAGACCTGGGCGCCGACGACCACCCCCAGACCCGCTGCCTGCTCGCACACGGCTCGCATGACGTCCTCGTCCCCGGCGTGGAACCCGCAGGCGACGTTCGCGCTGGTGGCCACCGCCAGCAACGACCGGTCGTCGGTCACGCCCTCTCCGAGGTCGGCATTCAGGTCGATCCGGAGCTGATCGGTGCTCATGTGACCAGTCTGCCCGCACCCCCGCGGCGAATCACTGACTGAGAAGTGTCTGAGAAGGCGTCAAGGTAGGCAACTTCGGGTAGGTCCCGCTCGTCGTACATCTTGAAGGGCAACAACCGGGAGGGAATCCTCCCCCCGGGCCGCGCGTTGAAGACATCAGGACCTCTGAACACCGGTCCTGATGCGAGAAAAGGGAGGGCCGTTGTGACCGTACGTCGCATGGAGCGTGAGATCGAAGGCCGCGACAGCGTGGGCCTGTACCTCGACGAGATCGCTCGAACGCCGCTGCTCGACGCCATCACCGAGGTCGAGCTGTCCAAGACCATCGAAGCAGGTCTGTTCGCCGCCCACCTTCTCGAGACCGGACGTGTCGGCCGCCGCAAGGGCGGCGCCCCCGGGTTCGCCACCGAGGCCGAGCTCGAGTGGCTCGTCGAGGAAGGCGAGCGCGCCGTCCAGCAATTCATCAACGCCAACCTGCGTCTGGTCGTCTCGATCGCACGCAAGTACGGCCGCAGCGCGATGCCGATGCTGGACCTGATCCAGGAGGGCAACACCGGCCTGATCCGCGCCGTCGAGAAGTTCGACTACGCCAAGGGCTACAAGTTCTCGACGTACGCGACCTGGTGGGTCCGCCAGGCGATCACCCGCGGGATCGCCCAGCAGGCGCGCGTCGTCCGGCTGCCGGTCCATGTGGTGGAGGAGCTCAACCAGGTCTCCTCGGCACGCCGCACGCTGGAACGCCAGCTCGGTCGCGAGCCCGAGCCGTTCGAGATCGCAGCCGAGCTCGACATGCCGCTGGAGCGCGTCATCGACCTGATGGGCTGGGGCCGCGACCATGTCAGCCTCGACACGCCGCTCGACGTCGACGGCGACACCTCACTGGGCGACCTGATCGCCCAGGAGAACTCCCCCGGCCCCGACCTGACGGTCCTCGACACCGAGGCCCGCGACCGCCTCAACACGCTCGTCGAACTGCTCGACGAACGGTCTGCGGACATCATCCGATCGCGCTACGGCTTGGTCGACGGTCGCCAGCACAAACTGGCCGACATCGGTACCAAGCACGGCATCTCCGCCGAGCGGGTGCGCCAGCTCGAGCGCGAGGCGATCGCCAAGCTACGACGCCTGGCTGACCCGGACCTGGCTGCCTGAGCTGGGCTGGGTCCGGCGGACCCACGAGCGTCCCAGAAATCTCTCAGCGCACCAGGTCGAAGACCTCCGTCACCCGGCGACGGAGGTCTTCGATCGTCCCGGTGTTCTCGATGACGTGCGTGGCGATCGCCAATCGGTCCGCACGGCTGGCCTGAGCCGCCATCCGGGACTCTGCCTCCTCGACGGTCCAGCCGCGATCACGCACCATCCGCTCGATCTGCGTGGTCGCAGGTGCGTCCACGACGATGACGGCGTCGAACGTGTCGGCGCGACCGCTCTCCGCGAGCAGCGGGATGTCGTGGACCACGAGGGCTCCATCAGGTGCGGTGGTCTCGAGCTCGATGATCCGCTCGAACACCAGCGGATGCACGATCGCCTCAAGGCGCTTGCGCGCTCCAGCATCGGCGAAGACCAGCGCGCCCATCGCGGGCCGGTCCAGGTCCCCGGCGGGCGTGAGCACCTCGTCCCCGAACTCCTCGACCACGGCCGTGAGTCCGGGAGTGCCCTTCTCGACCACCTGGCGGGCCAGTGCGTCACCGTCGATGATCACGGCACCCAGCCCGGCCAGCATCGCCGAGACCGTGCTCTTGCCCGATGCGATCCCGCCGGTCAGCCCCACTCTGCTCACGGGTCGAGGCTACCGAGCCGTAGGGCGCCTGCAAGGATCCAGGCATGGCCGGTGACCCGCAGAGCCCCGCACTGGCCGCCGGGGACCGGGTCGCACTGCTCGTGGCGGGGTCGGCCGGCTACCTCGACGCCGTGATCTCGCTGCTGGTGCGTGGGATCGTCCCGATCCCGCTCGACCCGCGACTGACCAGCACGGAGCGCACGGCGATCCTCGCCGAGCTGGAGCCCACCGTCGTGGTGACCGACGCTGCCGGCCTGGCGGCCGTCACCGCGACCTGGCGACCGGGCGACATCCCGCTCGCACGACCGATGCACGTCACCAGCGGAACCACCGGATCACCCAAGGGCGTCTTCAGCGGGGTCCTGTCCCCCGCCGACGCACACGCCCTGCTTGCCGAGGAGCGGGACCTGTGGGAGTTCGGTCCCGACGACGTGAACCTGGTGCTCAGCCCGCTGTACCACTCGGCACCGTTGCGCTTCGCCGTCGGGACACTCCTCACCGGCGGGCGGGTGGTGTTGCCCGCGACCACAGGGCACGGCTTCGACCCGGCTGCGGTGACGGCTGCGATCGAGCACGACCGTCCGACGACCATGTTCTGCGTCCCCGCGCACCTGCAGCGTCTGTTCAGCTACTGGGACACAACGCGCTGGCCCGACCTGAGCTGCTTCCGACTGGTTGCGCACGCGGGAGCGCCGTGCCCGGACTCCCTCAAGCACCGGTTGATCACGGCGTTCGCCCCGGGGTCGACCTGGGAGTTCTACGGAGCCACCGAGGGACAGTTCACCGCCTGTCGCAGCGAGGAGTGGCTCGAACGGCCCGGCACCGTCGGGCGGGCACGGCCCGGACGCGGCCTACGGACCGATGCGGACGGCCTCATCTGGTGCACCGTGCCGACGCACGCGCGTTTCACGTACTTCGGCGCACCCGAGAAGACCGCGGCTGCCTGGCACGGCGACTCGTTCACCGTCGGTGACCTCGGTCGTCTCGACGACGACGGGTACCTGTACCTCGAGGGCCGCCGCGAGGACCTGATCATCAGTGGCGGCGTGAACGTCTATCCGGCCGAGGTCGAGAACGCTCTGTCCGAGCATCCGGGCGTCGAGGACGTCGCCGTGTTCGGCGTACCGGACGAGGACTGGGGGCAGCGGGTGTGCGCGGCGTACGTCGGCGAGGCGGCGGAGGAGGACCTGCGGTCGTGGGCGACCGAGAGGCTCTCGCCACCGAAGCGCCCGAAGCAGTACCGGCGTCTCGAGGAGATCCCGCGCACGTTGACCGGAAAGATCCGGCGGCGCGAGCTCAGGCCGGACAGCTGAAGGACTGTCGGTAGCCCTGGGGACTGACGCCCCGGACCCGGCCGAAGTGCTGGCGCATGATGGCGGCATTGCCGAAGCCGACCTCCCCGGCGATCCACTCGATCGAGGAGTCGCTGGCCTCGAGCAGTTCCTCGGCAGCGATCACCCGCTGGTTGGTCACCCAGGCGTGCGGCGTCGTACCGGTCTCGGCGCGGAACCGGCGGGCGAAGGTGCGCGGTGACATGTGCGCGCGTCTCGCCAGTTCCTCGATGCTGTGGTCCTCGCCGAGGTTGTCGACGATCCAGACCAGCAGCGGACCGAGGGTCTCGGCTGCGCAGTCCGGAACCGGGCGGGCGATGTACTGCGCCTGGCCACCTTCGCGTTGCGGCGGCACGACCATCCGGCGCGCGACCATGGACGCCACCTTGCCGCCGAACTCCTTGCGCCACAGGTGCAGGCAGGCGTCCAGTCCTGCCGCCGAGCCGGCCGAGGTGATCACCGGGCCCTCGTCGACGTAGAGCACCTCAGGGACGACCTTCGCCTTCGGGAACTGCGCCTGGAGATCGGCCGAGTGCATCCAGTGCGTGGTGCACTCGCGGCCGTCAAGCAGTCCGGCAGCACCGAGCACGAACGCCCCCGAACACACCGAGAGCACCCGGGCACCGCGGGCCACCGTCTCGCGCAGCAGATCGAGGACCTCCTCAGGGACGGGCCAGTCGCGCTGCAGCGCCGGGATGCAGACCAGATCGGCGGCTGCGGCACGATCGAGACCGTGCTCGACGTGCAGGTCGAAGCCCATGCTGGTCGAGACCCGGC
>NZ_JAOPXI010000196.1 GCF_025965215.1 Marmoricola sp. | reverse complement strand
AACAGGGCCGCGGCGGGAATCACGATCCCCACCAGCCTGATGACGGCCTTGGGCTTGGCTGCGATCCAGGCCAAAAGCATGACGACTAGTGCTGGCACGATACTCGGGGATGACGCAGCCACGGCGGCGAACAGGAGCGCCGCAGCGGCACCCGCCGCCCAGCTCCTCGCCGCGAGGATCGCCGCCAGAACGAGCCAGGGCAACAGAATGTGCACGAGCACCGCGCCAAGGTGTCCGCTCCCCATCGACGAGAGGAACGGCGGCGCAAACGCCCAGAGCAGTGCCGCGATCGCGGGCGGCCAGGCGCGCTCCGAAATCCGTGTCGCGCACCACCACGCGCCGAGGGCCGCAATCGGAAGGGCAGCCAGGTAGAGCAGAACGATGCTGAAGGATGGCGCCCAGAACGTCAGCGAACCCAGCACGGCGAGGACAGCGGAGAACGGATCGGATGCCCCGACGAATCCACCGCCGACATCGTGCCAGCCGTACCCGACGTGCGACCAGAGCTCGCTCACGGTGGGAGACAGCGGCAACAGCGCGCCACCTGCCACCGCAGCGGCGCCGAGCAAGGGGCTGAACGCGAGCACTCCGATGATGGCCGTCAACACGACAACGCCCGCGCCACCGCCCGAGATGAAGCTCGCCCGCGTGCGCATCGGAGCGTCCGCGTCCGTCTCGTAGTCGCTGGCGAAACTCCGCCCCGCCCTTCGTTCGCGGGCGAGCGAGGAGGACACCCGCAGCGGGGCAATCGCTGCCCAGCCGAGTTTTCGTGTGCGCCGAAGGTTCCTGCGCGCGGGGCCTACCGTGCCGGAGAAGGCCGTCGCGAAGGCCGCACCGAGTTCGCCGCCGACCGCTCCCGGCTGCTTCCGAATGAGTTGCATGATCGATCGGAGGAACGCGAGCGGCACGAGCAACAGCCAGTTGACCAGCGACATGATGCCGCGGGAGTAGACCATGCGGCGGTGCAGCTGCGCGCGGCGGCGAAGGCGCATTGCGGCCGAGGGCGACAACGTCCGGCGGCCGAAGAGCTCCGGTCCCCCGGCGCTCGCCACCCGAGCGGCTGGCACTCCGATCACGCGGTGCCCGGCGAGGCGTGCCCGAATCGAGAAATCGAGCGAGGCATCCAGGGAAGGAAGGCCTGGATCAAATCCTCCGAGCGCGCCCCAGACGGAACGGCGAACGAGCATTCCGGCTGACGCGACCCCGAGGAGGTCGCTCTGGTTGTCGTACTGCGCCTGGTCGAGTTCGTCTTCGACCAAAAGGACGGATGCGCCGTACCTGGTCATCGATTCGCCATAGCGCGCGATGATGTCGGGTTCGTCGGCTCGCATGAGCTTGGGTCCGGCGACGGCGACGGATGGCGCGATCTCGACCGCGGCAAGCAGGCTCGCCAGCGCCGTGGGCTCCGGCGCGTTGTCCGAGTTGAGCAGCCAGATCCAGAGATCGTCGGTGTCCTGCGGCACCGCGACGTGCACGGCCTGCGCCACACTGGCGCCGAAGCCGCCGCGAGCCGAAACCGTTACCAGCTGGGTCGGATTTGCAGCGGCGAGGAGAGTGGATGTCGTATCGCTCGAGCCGGCATCCACGAGGACGATGGAGTCGGGTCGACGAGTCTGGCCCTGCAGAGCGGCGAGGGTTCCCTCGAGGAAGTCGGCCCCATTTCGGGCGACAAGTATCGCGGTAACTCTCGGCTGCATCTAGTCGAGACTAGGCGCGCTTGCGGAGTTTGCGCCGC
Source organism: Marmoricola sp. (assembly GCF_025965215.1). Classification (GTDB taxonomy): domain Bacteria; phylum Actinomycetota; class Actinomycetes; order Propionibacteriales; family Nocardioidaceae; genus Marmoricola. The sequence goes on along the minus strand of NZ_JAOPXI010000196.1, from coordinate 2,389 downwards.
TCCCGCTCCGACAAACCGCCCCAAATCCCGAACCGCTCGTCATTCTCGAGCGCGTATTCGAGACACTGGGAACGAACCTCGCACGAGCTGCAAATTTTCTTGGCGTCCCTTGTGGACCCACCCTTTTCGGGGAAGAACGCCTCGGGGTCGGTCTGTGCGCAGAGCGAGTCTGCCTGCCAGGCGAGCTCGTTATCGTCGGCGCTCGCGGCGCCATTCGGCGCCCCGTTCCCGTTGTACCCGCCATCTGGTTGCCGGACCCCGGGAACCCCGAGCCGAACAGGATCGACAAACCAGTTGTCGGGGACGGACGGACGGTAGTCGTGCGGTTCAAATGCACTGCTGACCATCAGAACCTCCCCTTTCGCGTATCGCACAAGTGACGCAAATCGCGTTAGTCATAATTACACCTGTGTAATTCACGAGAGTCAAGTCGCCGATGATAAAACCTTTGTCCCTAGAACGGGGCGTGCGGCGCGCCGGAGGAAGCTAACGATTCGCGTCGGCGATTTCAGGCCGCCGGGGCCGCTGCCGCCTTTCGCGCCTCCCACGCGCTCGCGACCATGTCGCGCAGGCTGTGGCGCATCCGCCAGTCGAGATCCCGAGCGGCGAGTTCGCCGCTCGTAACGATGCGCGCGGGGTCGCCCGCACGCCTCGGAGCGATCTCGGGAGTGAAGTCGATGCCCGTGACGTCGGCGATCGCGGTCATGATCTCGCGCACAGAGACGCCGTCGCCGCTGCCGAGGTTGTAGGCGGCCTCGAGGTTCTCCCCCGCGTCCAGCCGACGTGCGGCCGCGACGTGGGAGGTCGCGAGATCGGCAACGTGGATGTAGTCACGAACGGCGGTCCCATCCGGTGTCGGGTAGTCATCCCCGTTGATACGGGGAGTCCTGCCATCGACCAGCGCCTCGAACACCAGCGGGAACAGGTTGTGCGGGCTCGTGTCGTAGAGCGAGACGTCACCGCTTCCCACGACGTTGAAATAGCGCAGCGCGGTGTGGCGAAGGCCGGTCGCGGTCTCCTGGTCGCGGAGCAGCCACTCACCGATCAGTTTGCTCTCGCCATACGGCGACTCCGGATTCTTCGGGGTGGCCTCGGTCACGATCTCGGTCGGCGGGGTCCCGTAGACCGCGGCGCTCGAAGAGAACACGATCTTCTCGACGCCCTTCTGCTGCATCGCGGCGAGGAGGCTCGCCATCCCCGTGACGTTTTGCTCGTAGGTGTGCAGCGGGCGCTGCACAGACACGCCCGCGTACTTGAACCCCGCGACGTGGATGACGCCAGAGACGTTGTACCGCTCGATCGTCGACACGAGAACGTCGCGGTCAAGGATGCTCCCTCGCACGAACGGGACGTCGGCGGCGACGAAGGATGCGTGTCCGCTGGAGAGATCGTCGACGACGACGGGTTCGAGCCCTGCTTCGCCGAGCGCCCGAACGATGTGCGAACCGATATATCCGGCGCCGCCGGTCACAAGCCAACTCATGCGTTAAAACTACTTGACCACGACTGCCATTCGTCCCGCCGCGTGGTCGGCAGGTGTGGCAGGATATGCCTATTCGATTCACAACTGCCACGGAGTTGTCATGCTGCAGAAAGTTGTCGTCCTCGCCCTCCCCGGAGTCGCGCCGTTCGAGTTCGGCGTCGTCTGCGAGGTCTTCGGAATCGACCGAACCGACACCGGTGGCCCCGGATTCGACTTCACGATCGCGACGGCCGTTCCCGGTCCGGTCAGGACGAGCCTCGGCTTCGACATGATGATCGACGCGGGCCTCGAGGTCGCTGCGGATGCCGACCTGATTGCCGTACCGGCTCACACCTGGGATGGCGTCGATCCGCGAGTGCTCAAGGTCATTCGGGACGCGGAGGCGCGCGGGGCGTGGATCCTCAGCGTCTGCAGCGGGGCGTTCGTCCTCGCCGAGGCCGGCATCCTCAACGGTCGTCGCGCGACCACCCACTGGATGCACGCCGACCGACTCGCCGCGGAATATCCGGGCACCGAGGTCGATCCCGACGTGCTCTTCGTACAGGACGGCCGAGTCATCACGAGCGCCGGCACCGCGGCGGGCATCGACGCGGCCCTCCACCTCGTGCGGCTCGAGCACGGAGCAGCAGCAGCGAACGTGATCGCGCGAAGGATGGTGATCCCGCCGCAGCGCGACGGCGGTCAGGCCCAGTACATCCCCTCGCCGGTTCAGGAGCGCTGCAGCGACTCCCTCGCCTCCGTCGCCGAATGGATGCTCGATAACCTCGCCGAGGATCTCACGATCGACCAACTGGCGCGCAAGGCGCTCATGTCGTCCCGGACCTTCGCCCGCCGGTTTCGGGCAGACATGGGCACGACGCCGTCCGCCTGGCTGAATCGCCAGCGCATCCTTCGGGCACAGCAGCA
>NZ_JAOPXI010000085.1 GCF_025965215.1 Marmoricola sp. | reverse complement strand
GCCGGACACCGCTCTCCGCGGGTAATTGGTGGGGAAGGGATGCCGCTGATTGTGGTTCTGACCCGTCACCCCGGACCGGATGCAGAGGACGGCTGGAAGCTACTTCACTGAGCCTGCCATCACGCCTTGCACGAAGAAGCGCTGGAAGCCGAGGAACACTGCGAGCGGCACGATCAGCGACAGGAACGCACCCGGGGCGAGAATGTCGATGCTGCTTCCGAACTGGCGTGTCTGACTCGCCAGTGCGACGGTGAGCGGCTGGCTGGCCGAGTTGCTGAAGACGAGCGCTACCAGTAGGTCGTTCCACACCCAGAGGAACTGGAAGATCCCCAATGAGGCGATCGCGGGCATGCCCAGGGGCAGGATGATCCGGAAGAAGATCCGGCCCTCGCTCGCGCCGTCCATGCGGGCGGCCTCCATGAGGTCACGTGGGATGCCTGCGAAATAGTTGCGCAGCAGGAAGATCGCGAACGGCAGTCCGAAGCCTACGTGGAAGAGGATCACCGAGACGATCGAGCCAGAGATGCCTAACGCTGAGTAGAGCTTGACGACGGGGATCAGCGCGATCTGGATCGGGATGACCAGCAGACCGACGACGAGCAGGAAGATCCAGTCGCGGCCAGGAAACTCCATCCAGGCAAAGGCATAACCAGCGGCCGAACCGATCAGGACCACTAGCAACGTTGCAGGCACCGTGATCTTGACGGTGTTGAAGAAGCCTGAGCTCATGGCGTGGTTCTGGAGGAGGTGCGAGTAGTTCCCGAAGGTCAGCTGCGCCGGGTGGACGAGTGCGTTCCACCAGCCGCCGTTGGCGTACTGACCTGGATCGCGCAGGGATTCGACCAGCAGTCCGAACGTCGGCAGCAGCCACAGCAAGGCTACGACGATGAGGAAGATCCTGAGCACGCCGCCGCTCGTCCTGGCCGCGAGCCGGGCCGCGAAGCCGCGGTTGATCGCTCCGGTGACAATGTCGGGAGTAGCGCCGCTCACCGTGACTCCCTCCTGAAGTTCCTGACTTGGAAGACCATCGCGGGAAGGACGAGGATCACCAGGACGATGCCGACCGCGCTAGCTGCGCCGAACTGCTGGTTTCCGTAGTCGGTGTAGAGCTGGACCGCGAGCACGTTGGCGTATTTCGCGTTGCCGCCCGCGCTCTGCTGAATGATGAACACGATGTCGAAGATCTTCAACACGTTGATCACCATCGTCACGAAGACGACCAGCAGGACAGGCGTCAGCAGTGGTGCGGTGACTTTTCGGAACACCTGCCACTCCGTCGCGCCGTCCATCCGTGCTGCCTCGAGCGCGTCACGAGGTATCGCCGCCATGCCTGCGGCTAGCAGCACCATCGCGAAGCCCGCATAGATCCACAGATAGGCGACGATGATCGACGGAGTGATCAGATTCTTACCCAGCCAGGCGATTCCGCCGTACGCCGCCGAGAAGTCGTCCTTGGGCAGCGCCAGGGTGTAGTCCCCAGCGGTGAGGCTCGGAAAGGCGAACGTGCCGTTCGCCTGGGTCGTCGCCGTCGCCACGGTCTTGCCGCCCTTGACGGCCTCGATCTTCAACCCAGGGATGCCAAGCTCGCCCTGGTCGATCACGCCGGCCTTTCCACCTCCCCCCAGCTTGAAGTCGTTCCAAACAACCCCGCGGAGGCCGGATCCGGAGCTCGGTTGAACCGCCGGCTGCGCTGCCTTCGGGGGCGCGACCAGATTCAAGCCGGCGAGCGGGACGAGGGCCGGCGAGCCGACGGCGAACGTGGCAGCGGATCGGTAACCCGCCGTCCCGCTTCCGGTCAGTACCGCGTTCCCGACCGGGTGTAGCTCGGGGTACGACGTCTGCGGGTTGAACGTGTCATGGATCCCGATCGCGACGGCGTTGCCGAGGCCGCGGCTCGGCTGGTCGGCATAGATCAGGGTCCAGGTGACTCCTGAGGCCAGGAATGAGATGGCCATCGGCATGAAGAGCACGACCTTGAAGGCCGAGGCCCACCGGATCTTCTCAGTCAGGACTGCGAAGATCAGGCCCAGGATCGTGACCAGTACCGGGACGACGACGACCCAGATCACGTTGTTCTTGAGAGCCTGCAACGCATCGGACTGCGTGAAGATGTGCGTGTAGTTCGCCAGACCGGCGAATGAGGTTGCCTGCCCGGTCGTGCCATCGTGGAAGAAGCTCCGGACCAGCGTGTACACGAGCGGGTAGAGCACGATCGCGGCGAGGAAGATCCCGGCAGGTGCGAGGAAGACGCCAGCGATCCAGCGACCCTCGCCCGGCCCCTTCCGAGATGGTCCGGTGGCCACGACAGGCGCCTTGGCCACCGCTCCAACGTCCTGTGTCATGACCGGGCTCCTTGTTCCCACTCGTGGCGCGACTGCTCAGTTCCACTTGACCGATTGGGCGTCCTTCTCGAGCTGGCGCTGCGCAGCGGCGACGTTTCCGTCGGTGAGGAACGTCTGCAGATCGGCCCACTCGGTCTTGTTGGGAGTGCCACCGAAGGCCGCGGGAGCCTGGTCGGACATGTCGAACCTGAAGTTGTTGCCGACCGCGACCAACTGCTTCGCGAGCTCGGCAGACGTCGAGTCCGGGTAGGCCGAGTTGGCCAGGTTCTTGTTCGCCGAGAGGAATCCGCTCCCGCTCGTGGAGACGAGGATCTTCGCTGCCGCGGGCGACGCCAGGTAGGCCAGGAACGGTTGCGCGGCCTTGTTGTTGGTGAATGCCAGCGCGAAGTCTCCAGCTACCTCGCTCACCGGAGCCGACCCGTTGACCGACGGGAAGGGGAACACCTTCGCGTCGGTTCCGACCACGGCGGGGTTCTTGTCGCTGGTGATCGTGGTTGCCACGAAACTGGCTTCATAGACGACGGCCGAGGTCGGGTTCTTCTTGAACACGTTGTCCACCGAGGCAGGGAATGGAACCTTGACCGCCGCTGCCGGCGAGCCGATCAGCCCGGAGTTGCCCCAGATCTTCTTCAGCGCGGTGAGCGCGGTCGCGACCGACGGATCGGTCCACGGAATCTGGTGATGTGTCAGCTTGTCGTAGTTGGCGACCCCGGCCGTGCGCAGGTAGACGTTCTCAAACCAGTCCGTCAGGGTCCAACCGTCACCGCCGCCGACCGAGATCGGCACTTGGACGCCGGAGGACGACAGGGTCTGACCGGCCTTGATCAGGTCATCCCAGGTCGCGGGCGGGGTCGTGATCCCGGCATCCGTGAAAGCCTTCGCGTTGTACCAGACGGTCGACTTGTCCGAGGCGTCCACCGGAACGCCGTAAAGCTTCCCGCCCGCCGAAGCGAGAGTTGCCCACTCGGTCGCGAAGTTGCTGGTGACGGCTGACTGGACGGCTGCACTGGCCGGCTGGACCTTGTTCGATGCGGCGTACTGCTGGATGGCGCCGGGCAGCGAGAGCACGGCGATGTCTGGCGGGGTCCCACCGGCGACCTTGGTGCCGAGAACCCCGGCCTCGTCGCCGCCGGCGGCCGGGGTGTAGATCCCCTTCGCGCCGGTGCTGCTGTCGAAGGCGTTGATCACGGCCTGGAAAGCATCCTGTTCACCGCCGGTCCATTGGCCCAGGATCGTGAAGGACACGCCCTTCAGGCTCTGGCCTGTCCCCGTGCTCCCGGGACTTCCCGAGCTCGAGCCGCACGCGGCGAGGGACACAAGTGAGGTGGCAGTGACGGCAGCAACCGCAAGGTTCCTGATCTTCAACGACATGACTTTCTCCCTACTATTGGTTCACTTGTCCCAGACGGCGTGGCCGGATGCAGAGTCGAAGAAGTGCAACCGCTCGGTGTCAAGCGCCATGGCTACCGGGCTCCCGAGCTGCACGGCGCTGCGTGGGCTGAAGCGCGCGACGATGATCGTGCGTTCAGCCAGCGGCCCTGCCGGGGCAACCTCCTTGTCGAGCTCGGCCAGATCTTCACTGCCGGCCGCGGGCGCATCCGTCGAGAGATGCACCATCAGGTCCGAACCCAGAGGCTCGACGAGCTCGGCGATCCCGGACAACGTCCGTCCTTCGGCGCCGCTCACGAGCGCCGCGTCCTCGATGTCCTCCGGCCGAATGCCGACGATCAGCGGTTTCCCGACGTACGACGCAAGAGCTGGCCGGGCCGTCAGCACCGAGGCTGGACAGATGATGACCTCCTTGCCGATCTGGACCGAGTAGGTGCCGGCGTCGTCTCGGAGCAGGTCCCCGGAGAGAAGGTTCATCGCGGGTGAACCGATGAAGCCTGCCACGAAGACGTTGTCCGGGTGGTCGTAGAGGTCCTGTGGCGCTGCAATCTGCTGCAGAACCCCCTTCTTCATCACTGCGACGCGGTGTCCCAGTGTCATGGCCTCTGTCTGGTCGTGGGTGACGTAGATGGTCGTGACGTTGAGGTCCCGCTGCAACCGGCCGATCTCAGCCCGCATCTGGACCCGCAGCTTGGCGTCGAGGTTGCTCAGCGGCTCGTCCATCAAGAACGCCTGCGGCTGACGTACGATCGCCCGGCCCATGGCGACCCTCTGACGCTGCCCGCCGGAGAGGTTCCGAGGCTTCCGGTCGAGGTACTCCGAGAGCCCCAGCACCGAGGCAGCCTTCTCGACGCGCTCGTTCAGCTCGGGCTTCGGCATCTTGCGAAGCTGCAGACCGAACCCGATGTTGTCGCGCACCGTGAGGTGTGGATAGAGCGCGTAGGACTGGAAGACCATGGCGACATCCCGGTCGCGAGGCGGCACGTTGTTGACGACACGATCCCCGATCATCACCTCGCCCTCGCTGATCGTCTCAAGCCCGGCGACCATGCGAAGCGCAGTGGTCTTGCCACAGCCCGACGGGCCGACGAAGACCAGGAACTCGCCGTCATCGATGTCGATGTTGAGATCGGTCACCGCTCGGGTGCCGTCGTCATAAACCTTGCCGACGTGCGACAGAGTCATGCGTGCCATCTGGTCAGCCCCCCGAACCGGGTCGACGCCGCAACGGCAGGTGGAAGCCTGCCCGAGAAAAAGAGATGCGAGTCACATTTCTCACCATAGCCCCCGCGGACCTCACCAAATCAAGCCCTGGTGAGAAGGTCCCTCCGAGCGCGCGCCGCGAAAGCACGCTGGATCCGCGGGCGAACCGGCGTCTGGCAGAGGCGATCGCGCGGCAGAAGTGTTTACCTGTTCATCTACCCGCGCTAACTTGCGCGCATGGCGAAGTTTCGAGCAGTGGACAAGGACGGCAAAGTTCTCGGAGAAGTCAAGGAGACGTCCACGTGGGGCGCGATCATCTGGGCGCAGGGTGAGTTCAGGTCGAAGAAACCTCGCGTGAAGTTCCTGAGCCTCGAACGTCACGACGAGGACGGCTGGAAATTCGTGTTCTCGACCAAGGGCACGTGACCGCCCCATCGGAGTGAAGGCCGGGGGATCAGCTTCTCGCGGCCGACGGAAGAACCTAGCGGTCGAAGGCCGCCAGCACCTGCTTCTCGGTGAGGCCGTAGTCAGCCAGCTCGTAGGAGTGCGACGGCTTCGCCTTGCCCTCCTTGGCTTCGCGGTCGATCGCCTCGACAGCAGCCTTGGCCTCCGGTGTCCAGTCCAGGCTGAACTGGTCGTAGACCCGCCGCGTCACGCCCACCTGGTCCTTGACGAGATCGCCGAACGCGATGTCGATGAACTGGTCCTGGTTGTACTTCCCACGGGCATCGTGGAACGCGTGGAAGGACCGTGACCAGAGGTCGAGCTGGGTGTGTCCGATGACGCCGCCGACGTACGTGTCCGAGTGCCCGGCGGTCGTCTCGGCGGACAGCGAGCACGACGAGGCGATGCACGTGACCGGCTCGCGGTGGGTGTAGACGATCAGGGCATCGGGGTAGACGGTCATCAACGCGTCGAGGGCGGTCATGTGCGACGGGTTCTTGAGCACCCAGCGCTTCTCCGGATCGTTCAGCCCGACGAGCTGGAGGTTCTGACGGTGCCGGGCGTACGCATCGGTCCAGTCCTGCCTCCGCAGCCACTCGGTGTAGCGCGGCAGGTTGGCCAGCGACTCGTACGAGTTGGACTTGCCGGTCTGCCGCAGCAGCCGCCAACACTCCTCGACCGTGGTCGCATCCATGTAGTGGATGCCCATGAACTCGGGCTGCTCGACGTGGTGCGCCGTGAAGGCCTGTTGCATGGCGGTGAAGATCGGGTCGGACTCCCAGGTATCCCGCGGCGGTCGAGGCTGCGGGTACTGCGTCAGCCACATCTCCAGTCCTTGCGAGGCCGGATCTGCGTGCAGCAGCCGGTGCAGGATCGTCGTACCGGTGCGGGGCAGTCCCATCAGGAACACCGGGCGTTCGATCGGTACGTCGACGTGCTCGGGGTGCGCTGCGAACTGCGCCTGGGTCAGCAGCACGCCGACCAGTGCGCTCTTGACCTCGGATCGCTGGAAGTAGTTGCCCTTGCCGGTCAGGCCCGCCTCGGGCGAGTTCAGGTCCTCGACCAGGACCCGGAGCCCTTCCTCGTGGGCGCCGTCGCCGAAGTTCTCCATGCCGGTGGTACGGACGGCGGCAGCCACGATGTCCTCGTAGCTGCCTACATCGGGACGCTCGCGCGCCATGACGTTGTCGGACATGTCAGTCGTGGAATTCGCCGCAGTCGACGGTGAGCATCTGACCGGTGACCGCGGAGGCCAGGTCGCTGGCCAGGAACAGCGTCGCCCGGGCCACCTCCTCGGAGGACGCCAGCCGCTTCAGGTCCGTCGGTGCGGCCTTGTCGGCGTACACCTGCTCGTGGGTCTTGTTCTCGACAGCCGCGATGTAGTCGAAGTACCCACGGTTCACGTCCTCGTAGATGTAGGACGGCGCGACGCTGTTGACCCGGATGCCGCGCGGTCCGAGCTCGGTGGCCAGCGAGGAGGCCAGGTGCTCGAGGGCACCCTTGGACAGCTTGTAGCCGGCGTACTCGGGCTGGCTGGAGAACGAGACGCACGAGTTGAGCATGATGATCGAGCCCTTCGACTCGGCCAGGGCGTCGGCGAAGAGCGCCGAGAGTCGCAACGGCGCGAACACGTTGGTCTCGTTGACCTTCGCCAGGGCGGACGGCTTGATCTGGGTGATCGGCTCCATCGGCGGGATCGCGAAAGCGTTGTTGATCACGCAGTCGACGCGGCCGAAAGCCTCGAGCGCCTTGTCTCGCAGGTTGACGCGCGAGTCCTCGTCGGTGACATCGGTGACCACCTTGACGACCTTGCGACCGAGGCCCTCGATGATCGCTCCGACCTCGTCGAGACGAGACTCGGTACGACTGGCGATGACCAGGTCCGCGCCCATCTTGGCGGCCTCGACGGCGAGCGACAGGCCGAGTCCCGGGCCGATGCCGGAGATGACGATGACTTTGCCGGCAAGGACCTGGGCAGGCTGGTACCGCTCCTCGATCGAGGTGTCGTGGGCTTCTGCAAGACCGAGTTCGGAGCTCAAGAGATCATCCTTCTGGCAATGCCGACCTGGCGGTCGGCGATTCGGGTGGAGTACTGCTCGGGTGTGACGGTGTTGGTCTCGTAGTAGGGCAGGTGCTTCGGTACGTCGGCGAAGTCGACGAGCTCGACCTGCGGGCCGTCCTGCTCGGTGAGGTCGCGGGACAGCCGCTGCCACCGGAGCATGATGACGCCCTGCGGGTGGTTGGTCAGGTCGAGCCAGTTGGCGATACCAGGATTGCGCTGGCTGATCACGTACCGGAACGTGCCATCCGGGTCGGCCTGCGACTGCGCCGCCGTCAGCGAGGTCTGGTAGTGCTCGTAGTCGGTGGAGACATACCAGCGCGACCCGATCTGGATGGCTTGGTAGGCGCAGTCGGCCACCGGAACGGTGACGACCAGTGCCTGGTCGTCGGTGAGGTCGTAGTGCCCCAGTGAGGAGAACTGCGACGCCAGACCACCCGGCGTCGACTTCGGAACCGTGAGGGTGTTGACCGGCTCCTTGTAGGTGAACCACTGCGGGAACGCGAACCAGGTGTTGATCTTGCCGACCAGCATCTTCGCGGCGACGCCGTACTTCTTGGCGATCCTCTCGACCTCGAAGGCGGGCCGGGGCTGGCCGGCGGTGTCGAGACGCTGGATCCGGATGGTGCCACGGGTCTCGGTGTTCCAGTCGTTGAAGACCTCGCGGATGATCAGGGTGGCGCCCTTCTTCAGGCCGAGCTCAGGTCCGAAGGTCCATGAGAACGTGCCGTCGGCAGCGACATCCAGTTTCCGGTCGTCGAATGCGGCCACCGTGGTCGGGGCCCCGTCGGCGGAGTAGTTGCCGTCCATGATCTGGAACGACAGATCGGCTGCGGTGCCGCGCACGCCCGACACCTCGTAGGTGGCACCCTCGTCGAGGTAGGCGTTGAAGTAGATCGCGTCTGGGTTGTCGAGGCCCTGGCGCGCGTACTGATGGGTCGGGTTGATCAGCACCGGGTGGGTCAGGTCGTAGTCGAACGCCATCTGCAGGGACGAGCGGATGCTGCCGGCAAGATAGTCGAGGCCCTCCGCGAGATCCTGCTCGTTGATCGGGAACGGGGGGTTCCTGATCAACGCCTCGGCTTCGGCGACCGCGTCGGTGAAGGCCTTGGTTGCGTCAGCCATGCCGTTCACCACGTCTCGGCAAGCTCGACGACCGAGCACTCCGTTCACCACGTCTCGGCAAGCTCGACGACCGAGCACTCCGGTCACCACGTCTCGGCAAGCTCGACGACCGAGCACTCCGGTCATCGAGCCTGCCGAGATGCCTCAGCCTCACAGGCTGACCTTGCTGATGATGTCTTCGGCGTACCGGTTGAGGTTGTCGATCTTGGTCTGCAGCGGCTCGGTGTCGGGGCCCATGATGTAGGGCACCCGGAAGCCGACGATCGCGTCGGTGACGCCCTTGTCCTCCAGGCGCTTGATGCCGTCGAGGGTGTAGGCGTCGTAGGAGATCACGTGGATCTCGAAGTCGTCGCGCGTGTCCCCCTCCTCCTGGCGGATCTCGGCGAGCCGCACGAGCAACCTGTCGAGCTCCTCGGGGTCGCCGCCGGCGTGCATCCAGCCGTCCCCCTTGAGGACTGCGCGCCGCAGCGCCGCGTCCGCGTGCCCGCCGACCAGGAGCGGCACCGGCTTGGTCGGCGCGGGTCGCTGCTTCATCGACTCGACGGTGTAGAACTCCCCGTCGTAGGCGAAGAACTCACCGCTGTTCAGGCCGCGGATGATGTCGATGCACTCGTCCATCCGCTTGCCGCGCTTCTCCCACGGGACGCCCATGGCGACGAAGTCCTCGGGCCACGGCGAGAGGCCGATGCCCATGCCGAGCCGGTTGCCGGAGAGATAGGCCACCGAGGAGATCTGCTTGGCCGAGAGCACCGGCGGCCTGATCGGCAGCTTCACCACGAACGGCGTGAGCCGCAAGGTGGTGGTCACTGCGAACAGGTGCGTGCACAGGATCATCGCCTCGATGAAGTCCTTGGCGTCCAGGAACTCGCGGTCCCCGGTGTCGGTGTAGGGGTACTTCGAGTCGGACACCTCGGGGTAGATCAGGGAGTCGGCGACGGTCATCGACGTGTACCCCGCAGCCTCCGCGGCCTGGGCCAGGGGAGCGTAGTAGTCGACATTGGTCATCGCTTCGGCGTACGAGAATCGCATCCGCCAAGACTAGAACGTGTTCCAGTTTCATGGCTAGAGTGATCCAGCAGCAGAAGCCTTGTTTTTTCTGAAGGCACCTATCGCCAGGAGGCACCACCGTGGAGCTGCAGGACATCCTCGACCGCACCGAGATCCGCGACGCGATCACCCACTACACCTTCGGGATCGACCTGGCCGAGTGGGACCGCCTCGACCGGGTGTTCACCCCGGACGCCGCCATCAACTACGTCGAGTCCGGCGGGATCGAGGCCACGTACGCCGAGATCAAGCCGTGGTTGATCGAGAACCTCGCGGTGGCGCCGAGCAGGGTGCACATGATCGGCCAGATCGACTTCGAGTCCCTGCCCGGCGGTGAGATCGGTGCGAACGCGTACTTCCACAACCCGATGACCTTCGACTTCGGGCCAGACTCGAAGTTCTCGGTCGAGGTGACCGGCATCTACCGGCACACCTTCACCCGCACCGACGCCGGCTGGCGTTCTCGCAAGCTGCACGAGACAGTGCTCTGGAAGCGCGGCTTCGAGGCCCTCGGCATGTAGGCCGCCGGTCGTCGTGCACCAGCCGCGCTGACCCCAGGGCCCAAACGGAGTGTGCCTCCCCATGCTCGGGCTGCCGCAGGGCGGGTCCGGGCCCCTATCCTTGGCCTCGTGAACGAGCCGGGCCCCTCCCACGACCGGCAGCAGGAGATCATCGCTGCTGTCCTGAAGGTCGTGGGCGTCGCGCTCGCGATCGGGCTCGCCATCGGCGTGATCACCTGGGCCGTGGTCAGGCAGCTCGACCTCGGCAACGTGAGCACCTCCTCGTCCGGGGTGGGCCCGATCGAGCCCGTCACGCCACTGCCCACGACGGCGTTGCCGTTGCCGACGCCGACCGACACCCCGTCGAGTCCGGACACCTCGGCAACGCCGCAGTACATCGGCGCCGGCCCCACCAACCCGACCGCGACTCCCGGCTCGACGGCACTGTTCCTCAATGCATCGCCGGTGGTGGTCCGAACGATGGACCGGATCAACCTGACCGGCGACTGGCCCGGCCACGACTCCATCTCGTTGCTGGTCCAGCAGCTCCAGGGCGGTCAGTGGGTCGACTTCGGCGTGCAGACCGAGGTCCAGATCGGCACGTTCGAGACGTACGTGGAGACCAGTCACGTCGGCAACGTCAAGTTCCGGGTCTTCGACCCGTCCTCGGGCGCAGCCTCGAATGCCGTGACCGTCAGCGTCAGCTGATAGGTCATGAGCCGTAGCTGAGTGGACTCTGTTGGGGTCCGATCAGAGGAGGCGGTTCATGTCGATCTTGGATGTGGCTTTGGATCCGGCGACGGTGGTCGTTGCGGTGGATCCGGGCAAGGTGATGAACAGGGTCTGGGTCAGTGATGGCTCGGGGTTGTTGGCGGACCCGGTCTCGTTGCCGGTTGCGCGGGAGGGCATTGCTGCCTTGGAGCGGTTGTTGTCTGCGCATCGCGGGTTCGGGCCGGTGATTGCGATCGAGGCGACGGGCAGTCTGCATCGGGCCTGGGCTGGAGAACTTGAGCGGCTTCATCCTGGTGGGGTCCGGTTGTTCGCACCTTCGGAGACCAAGGCCGCGCGCACTCAGCTGGGTTCGGGACGGTTCAAGACCGATGACCGTGATTGTGCTGCCTTGACCTATCTCGCCCGCCAAGGCGCTGGTCGACCTCAAGCTCCCGAGGGCGCGGTCGATGCCCTGCGGGCTGGGGTCCGTCACCGTCGTGGATTGGTGGCTGACCGCAAGGTCGCGCAGCAACGCATGCATGACCAGCTCAACACTTTGTGTCCGGGTCTTTCTGCGCCTGCTGGTCATGGGCGCGAGCTGCCGATCGAGACCTCGACTGGCCAAGCTGTGCTGGCCTGCGCGGCCGCCTTCGCCGGCAGGCCACCCACGCTCCGGTCGCTGGTCTCACGGGCCCCGGGCAGGTTGACCCGCTCGACCGCGGAGTTCTGGATCGAACGCTGGAAGGGTTGCCTGCCACCTCCGCCAGATGCCGAACTGCGCGCGCACCGCCTGGGCCGCGACCTGGAGCGTTACCGACGCTTGCAAGATGACATCGCCGAACAAGACGCCGAACTCGCCGTCCTGCTCGCTGCGACCGAGGGACAAATCCTCACCACCCTGCCCGGAGTCGCAGTGCTACGCGCAGCGGCTTTCGCCGCTCACAGCCTGCCGATTAGCCGGTTCCCCGATGCCGAGCACCTCTACTCCGCTACCGGGCTCGCGCCAGCGCTCTACGAGTCCGCGACCCTGCACAAACGGGGTCGGATCTCGCGCCAAGGCCTGGCTGAGCACCGTGACGCACTGATGGGCATCGCCTGGGGCCTCTCGCTCTACTCACCCAGCTTCGCCCAACGTGACGCGGAACTCCGTGCGCGTGGCATGCGACCGATCCAGGCTCGCGTTGCGCTGGCACGCAACGCCTGCCGGCTGGCCTACCGACTCCTCGTGACCCAACAACCATTCGATGAAGAGGCGTATCGTCGAGGAAGGCTCAGTAGCGGACGGTGACGGCCACGTTAGCTATGCCGCTCGACGGCGCAATCTAGCTTGCCGCCCGCCCGCTCTGGGCCGCCTTCACGGCGCACACGAAAGCCTGCCGCACCACGGCGCCTGATCAGCCTGCCGGACCCCCGGCGGCCCACCTTCCAAACCGCGACCCGACTTCACCGCGGCCACAGCCCGGACAACAGCCCGGGCCGACCCAGCACGCCCAAACTCAGACTTGACTCGGCTGGCGAAAGCTAG